>CAKKOY010000044.1 GCA_919592095.1 Ralstonia syzygii subsp. syzygii
AGGTGCTGGCATGGTCGCGATGGCGGCGCGCGCATCAGTGGCGCGCTCAGCAGTGTCACTACCGGGCGCGGGGATGTGCTCCGCCATTTTGAGCTACGGCTGTAGTACTAGACAGGAAGGCTCAGCATTTGTGTCCGTAACAGCGCGCGCCACCGCATCGAATTGTGAAACTGAAACCCCTGGCAGACGATGCTTGCAAATTGCGGGCAAACCCGAATTCGCTCTGGTCCCGCGATCCGATGTCGTCCAAGATAAGTGCCGGTGCCACCCGCCTCCTTTCGCCAGAAGGACCTTCCCATGCTGCCCTCACCCGTGCCCGCCCCGAACGCCATCGCCGACGACGGCGTGGTGCTGCGTCCGATGACCGCCGGCGACCTGCCCGGCGCCCATGCCCTGTCGGAAGAGCAGCGCTGGCCGCACCGCCCCGCCGACTGGGAGCAGATGTTCGCGCACGCCGAGGGCATCGTGGCCGAGCGCGACGGCCAGATCATCGCCACGGCCCAGCGCTGGCGCTGGGACGAGCGGCACGCCACCATCGGCCTCGTGATCGTCACGCCGGCCTGCCAGGGCCGGCGCATCGGCCACCGCCTGATGAGCGCGCTGCTCGAGGGACTGGACGACAGCACCGTACTGCTGCACGCCACGGCCGAAGGGCGCGGCCTGTACGAGCGCCTGGGCTTCGTGCGCATCGGTGAGATCCGCCAGCACCAGGGCATCGCCCAGCCCACACCGCTGATCGCGCTGCCCGAGGGCTGGCGCCTGCGCCCCGCCGGGCTCAACGAAGCCACCGCGCTGCACCGGCTCGACGCCGAGGCACGCGGCATGCCGCGCGAGGCGCTGATCGACGACCTGCTGGCCAGCGCCGACGCCTGCGTGGTGCTGGACCATGACGGCGAGCCGCGCGGCTTCGCCATGCTGCGCCGCTTCGGACGCGGCCATGCCATCGGCCCCGTGGTCGCGCCCGACGCCGAGGGCGCCAAGGCGCTGATCGCTCACCTGGCGGGCGTCAACGCGGGCCACTTCACGCGCATCGACATCGACTTCGGCAGTGGCTTGATCGAATGGCTGGAAAGCATCGGCCTGCCGCGCGTGGATGCGCCCACCACCATGGTGCGCGGCGCGCCCCTGACCACGCCGCCGGGCGCCCCGGCGCTGTTCGCCATCGTGACCCAGGCCACGGGCTGAACCACGCCAGATGTGCCAGACGCGCAAACCGTTCCCCAGGCTGCCCGACCCTTACCGTGACCACCACCTTCCTCTATAAGTCCGACCCCGTGCGCGGGCGCCAATGGGCCGAGGTCTTCCGCCGGCACGCCCGCGAGATCGACTTCCGCATCTGGCCCGACATCGGCGACCCGCTGCAGGTGCGCTTTCTCGCCGCCTGGGAACCGCCGGACAACCTCGCCACGCGTTTTCCCCACCTGCAAGTGCTGTTTTCGTCGGGCGCCGGCGTGGACCAGTTCGACTTTGCCGCGCTGCCGCCCGCCCTGCCCGTGGTGCGCATGGTCGAGCCGGGCATCGTCCGCGGCATGGTCGAGTACGTCACGCAAGCCGTGCTGAGCCTGCACCGCGACATCCCGGCCTACCGGCGCCAGCAGCAGGCGGGCGAGTGGCGGCCGTTGCCCGTGCTTCCGGCCGACGAGCGCCGCGTGGGCGTGCTGGGCCTGGGCTCGCTGGGGCAGGCTGTGCTGACGAAGTTGCAGGGCTTTGGTTTCAATTGCGCCGGGTGGAGCCGCTCGCACCGCGCGATCGACGGCGTGCATTGCTACGCGGGCCAGGACGAGCTGCCCGCCTTCCTGGCGCGCACCGACATCCTCATCTGCTTGCTGCCGCTCACGGACGCCACGCGCGGCGTGCTGAACGCCGAGCTGTTCGCGCAATTGCCCCGGGGCGCAGGGCTGGTGCACGTGGGCCGGGGCCCGCAACTCGTCAACGACGACCTGCTGGCCGCGCTGGAAGCCGGCCAGCTCAACGACGCGATGCTGGACGTGAGCGACCCCGAGCCGCTGCCGCCCACGCACGCCTTCTGGCGCCATTCGCAGATCCAGCTCACGCCGCACATCGCCAGCATGACCCAGCCGCGAAGCGCGGCCGCCGTGGTGATCGACAACCTCCGGCGCTTTGCCGCCGGCGAGCCCATGGTGGGGCTGGTGGAGCGCACGCTCGGCTACTAGCGCGCCGCCACATGATCTGCTGCCTCGGCCCGCACAACAGCAGCCTGCTGCGTTCGGCGCCCCCAAAGCAGCACCACGCCGTGTTCCGCTCGTCCTAACCTTGAAGCCATTGAGCGCCCTTTGCGCTCCCGCACGAACGGACTCCGCCATGACCCAGCTCACCGACCTGCCCCAGCTCGCCTCGCTCGACGCCATCGACCGCGCGCACCTGATCCACCCCGTCTCGCCGTGGCGCACCCACGAGCAGCGCGGCCCCACCGTGCTCGCCTCGGGCCGTGGCGCCTGGCTGACCGACGCCCGCGGCCATGAGCTGCTCGACGCCTTCGCGGGTCTCTGGTGCGTGAACGTCGGCTACGGCCAGGAAAGCGTGGTGCAGGCCGCCGCCGAGCAGATGCGCCGCCTGCCCTACGCCACGGGCTATTTCCACTTCAGCAGCGAGCCGGCCATCCGCCTGGCCGAGAAGCTGGTGCAGATCACGCCCCGCTCGCTCAACCACGTCTATCTGACGCTCGGCGGCTCCGAGGCCGTGGACGCGGCCGTGCGCTTCATCGTGCAGTACTTCAACGCCATCGGGAAACCCGCGAAGAAGCACTTCATCTCGCTGGAACGCGGCTACCACGGCTCCTCGTCCACGGGCGCGGGCCTGACGGCGCTGCCCGTCTTCCATCGCGGGTTCGACCTGCCGCTGCCGACACAGCACTACATTCCGTCGCCCAACCCGTACCGCGCGGCCGATCCCACCGACGCGCAGGGCATCATCGCCGGCTCGGTGGCGGCGCTGCGGGCCAAGGTCGCCGAACTGGGGGCGGACAACGTGGCCGCCTTCTTCTGCGAACCCATCCAGGGCTCGGGCGGCGTGATCGTGCCGCCCAAGGGCTGGCTCAAGGCCATGCGTGATGCGGCGCGCGAGCTGGGCATCCTGTTCGTGGTCGACGAGGTCATCACCGGCTTCGGGCGCACCGGCCCCATGTTCGCGTGCGATGCCGAAGGCGTCGAGCCCGACATCCTGACCATGGCCAAGGGCCTCACGGCGGGCTACGTTCCCATGGGGGCGACGCTGATCTCCGACCAGATCTACGCGGGCATTGCCGATGGCGCACCCGCCGGCGCGCCCATCGGCCACGGCGCCACCTATTCGGCCCATCCCGTCAGCGCGGCGGTGGCGCTGGAAGTCCTGCGCCTGTAAGAGGAAGGGGGCATCCTGGCCAACGGCCAGCGCGGCGCGGCCCCCTTCGCCGCCGGGCTGGACACCCTGCTCAGCCACCCGCTGGTGGGCGACTCGCGCCACCGCGGCCTGCTGGGCGCGCTGGAGCTGGTGAGCGACAAGGGCACCAAGCGCGGCTTCGATGCGGCGCTGGGCCTGCCCGATCTCATTGCCTCGGCTGCCTACCGCAACGGCATCGTGTTCCGCGCCTTCGGCGACAACATCCTGGGCTTCGCCCCCGCGCTCACCTTCACCGAGGACGAATTCGCGCAACTGTTCGCGCGCCTGAAGACAACGCTCGACGACGTGCTGGCGATGCCCGCGGTGCGCGCCGCGCTAGCCGGCTGAGGCCGCCGGAACGGACACCACTGACGCAACTGACACAAAGGGCTTTCGCTGCCGCAGAATCGGAGCTGTCTTCCACGCTTTCGCCCTCGCCATGACCGAAGCCCTCAAGATCGACCGTCTGGACCTGCGCATCCTCGCCCAATTGCAGAAAAACGGGCGCATGACCAACGTAGACCTGGCCGATGCGTGGGCCTGTCGCCCAGCCCCTGCCTGATCCGCGTGAAGCGCCTGGAGCAGGCCGGCTACATCGCCGGCTACGGCGCGCACCTGCGGCTCGAAAAGCTGGGCGACACGCTGACCGTCTTCACCGAAGTCACGCTGTCGGACCACCACCGGGAAACCTTCGTGCGCTTCGAGGCCGCCATCCGCGAGGTCGACGAGGTGCTGGAATGCCATCTTCTGAGCGGCGGCTACGACTACCTGCTGCGCTTCATCACCCGGGGTGTCAACCATTACCAGGAAGTGATCGAGGACTTGCTCGAGCGCAACATCGGCATCGCCAAGTACTTCAGCTACATCGTCATCAAATCGCCGTTCATCAAGACGCACTGCCCGATCGAACGGCTGTTCCCCAACCAGCGCTGACCCGCCACCCATGCCCGACCACGCCCACCACCCGCCCGCCCGATTCGTGCGGCTGGCAGAAGCCGACCGCCCCGCCATCACGCTGCGCATCGACGGCGAGGACGCCACGGCGCTGACGGGCGACACCCTGCTGGTGGCATTGCTGCTGCATGGCGGGCGCGTGCGCAACAGCGAGTTCGGCGACGGCCCGCGCGCCGGGTTCTGCCTCATGGGGGCCTGCCAGGACTGCTGGGTGTGGACGCCCGCCGGCGAGCGCCTGCGCGCCTGCTCCACGCCTGCCCAGGCAGGCATGGAGGTGCTGACCCGCCCGCCCGCGCACCACTGGCCGGTGACGCCCGACTTGCGGGACACCCTCGCACGCCACGCGCCGGAGGCCACCGCATGAGCCTGAGCGCGTCCCCCGCCTTGCCGCGCATCGTTGTCGTGGGCGCCGGCCCCGCCGGCGTGCGCGCGGCCCAGGCCATGGTGCAGGCCGGCCTGCGGCCGATCGTGGTCGATGAAGGCCGGCGCGACGGCGGCCAGATCTACCGCCGCCAGCCGGAGGGCTTCCCGCGCCCCTACGCCAAGCTCTACGGCACCGAGGCCGACAAGGCCCAGGCGCTGCACCGCGACTTCGACGCGCTGCGCGCGCAGATCGACTACCGCCCCGACACCCTGGCCTGGAACCTGACCGAGGGCGCGCTGCACGTGGTGCGTGACGGCGAGCCGCAGACGCTGCCGTTCGATGCGCTGCTGGTGTGTTCCGGCGCCACCGACCGGCTCATGCCCGTGCCCGGCTGGCACCGAGCCGGGTGCTACAGCCTGGGCGCCGCGCAGATCGCGCTCAAGGCGCAGGCCTGCGCCATCGGGACCCAGGTCGTCTTCCTGGGCAGCGGGCCGTTGCTCTATCTCGTGGCCTCACAGTACGTGCAAGCCGGCGCACGCGTGGCGGCGGTCCTGGACACCGCGCCCGCCACCAAGTCCTGGCGCGCCATCGCCGGGCTGCTGGCGCGGCCCCGCCTGGCGCTGCGCGGGCTCGGGCTGATCCGCGCCCTCAAGGCGGCAGGCGTGCCGGTGCTGCAAGGCGTGACGCCGCTGTCCATCGATGGCGATGAGCGCCTGGGTGTGCAGGCCGTCTCCGTGCGCGATGCGCGCGGGCACGCGCAACACTTGGCGTGCGATGCCGTCGGCCTGGGCTGGCACCTGCGCGCCGAGACGCAACTGGCCGACCTCGCGCGCTGCGCGTTCGCCTTCGAACCCGTGAGCCGGCAGTGGCTGCCGCGCATCGACGAAGACGGCCGCAGCAGCACGCGCGGCGTCTACCTGGCCGGTGACGGCGCGCGCATCCTCGGCGCCGATGGGGGCCGAAGCCGCGGGCCGGCTCGCCGCGCTGGCGGCACTGGCAGACCTGGGGCATGAAGCGGGCCGCGCCCGATACACCGCGGAATCCGCCGCGCTGCGCCGCACCCTGGGCCAGATGGACCGCTTCCGCCAGGGGCTGGCGCGCGCCTTTCCGTGGCCGCACGCGCAGGCCGCGGCGCTGCCCGATACCGCGGTGGTGTGCCGCTGCGAAGCCCTGACCGCGGGTGAGCTGCGCCGCTGCGTGACCGAACTGGACAGCCAGGAAATCAACCGGGCCAAGGCCTTCAGCCGCGTCGGCATGGGCCGCTGCCAGGGCCGCTTCTGCGGCCATGCGGCGGCCGAGATCGTGGCGCACGCCTGCGGCATTCCGGTGGAACAGGTCGGGCGCCTGCGCTCCCAGGCACCGGTCAAGCCCCTGATGATGAATACGCGCGAGGTGCAGGCATGAGCAGCACGGAACCGACACCGACCGCACACGACACCGATGTACTGGTGCTCGGCGGCGGCCTGATGGGCACCACCACCGCGTTCTTCCTGCGCCAGCATGGCCTCTCGGTCACGCTGCTGGAACGCGAGCTGGTGGGCAGGCAGGCCAGCGGCACCAACTTCGGCAACGTGCGCCGCCAGGGCCGCGCGCTGCACCAGATGCCGCTGGCCAACCGGGCCCGCGCCGTCTGGGGCCGCGTGAAGGCACTGCTGGGCGAGGACCTCGAGTTCGTCCCCTATGGCCACCTGCGCGTGTGCTACACCGAAGCGCAGGCTGCCGTGCTGGAACAGCACGCGCGCGATGTGAAACCACTCGGACTGGACCTGGAGCTTTTCACGGCCGAGCAGTTGCGCCAGCGCTGGGGCATCTTCGCGCCCGGCGTGGTGGCGGGATCGTATTCCCCGCAGGACGGCCATGCCAACCCGCGCCTGGCCGGCCCGGCCTTCGCGCGCGCCGCACGCCGCGCAGGCGCGCACATCGTCGAACACGCCGAGGTGATGCAGGTCGAGCGCGACGCCAACGGCTTCGTCGCCCATACGGCCGACGGCCGGCGCTTTCGCGCACCGCAGATGCTGGTGGCCTGCGGCGCCTGGTCCAACCGCATGGCCGAGCAGTTCGGTGAGGGCGTGCCGCTGGAGGCGCGCGGCCCGCAGATGGGCGTGACCGAGCCGCTGCCCTATGCCATCGGCCCCTCCATCGGCCTGTCGTCGCCGATCGAGCACGAGGGGCTGTACTTCCGCCAGATCGCGCGCGGCAATATCGTCTTCGGCGGCGGGCTCAAGGGGCCGGCGCATGCCGACCGCATCCGCGCCTACGTCAAGCCCGACAACGTGCTGCGCCAGCTGCGCGAACTGCGCCGCTTCGTGCCGGCTTTCGAGCATGTGCAGTTGATCCGCGTGTGGAGCGGCATCGAAGGCTATACCGCCGACTGGCAGCCCGTGATGGGCCCGAGCGCCAGGGTGCCCGGCCTGCACTACGCCTTCGGCTTCAACGGCGAGGGCTTTGCCATCAGCCCCGGCGTGGGCGAGACCATGGCCGAGCTGATCGCCACCGGCCACACGTCGATTCCGCTGGAGCCTTATGCCATCGGGCGCTTTGCCCGAGCGCAGGTGCTGCAGGAAGCCGTCTGACCGGGCTTGTCGCCCGGGCAGCAGATCCATCAAGCCGCCGACCCAATCGTTCGACAAAACAACGGTCCTGGCCTGCTGGTCGGCGCCGGCAGCAGGTTGTGGACCGCCGCGCGCCGGCCGTGCCGAAGGACGATGCCAACTCGCGGATGGCCTCAACTATTGGCCAACTTTGTTCAGCGCTTCTTCAGCCTCTTTCAGCCGCTCCCTAGCCTCATGGCGAGGGATATGGGGGCCTAGCTTGCCATGGAGTCTATCGGCGATGTCGCCCTGCACGGAAAAAAATGTCCTGTTGGAATCCCTTCAAGGTTTTTTCTTCCGATGAACCCGCTTTCAGCGGAAACATCAGTCTGGAAGTCGGTGATATCGGGCCGTTGCGGGCCGCGCGAAATCAAGCATGTCGACACGAACCTTGCGGTACGAACATTGCGCTCAGCCTCGCCTGTGCCGTGACCGGCCGTTGCGCGGCGACGAGAACCTGGCGCGCCCGCAACACCGATCTGATTGCGGCTGACATTGAGTGCGGCAAGCGTTGTGTTGCGGGCCAGTCGCAGCACGCCCATCATCCCGATCGCGTTGCCGCTGATGTTCAGGGAAATGAGCTTGGTGTTGCCGGCCAGTGCCTGTGCGCTCTCCTCGTGTACTACCCTCCGCGGGGGCGGACGGGGGACGCGTGTCCTCCGTGGCCACCGGGCGGTACTGGCTGATCGAAAATGGACGATGCATGATGTGCTCCGAATTCGTTATGAAACGCGCGGTGTCTCATCCGGGTTCCGGCGCCCGCGCAACCGGACCATGCCTTGTCCGTCCCGGCCTCGCTGAATGGAACTTATCGCCGTCGGACGTGCTCCATCCAGGGCGAGCTTGGCCGGCGAGCCAGGCTGTTTCCCGTGCGCAGGATACGAAAATAAGGGATCATTGCATGGATCAGGAACAGGAAGCACCACGGAGCCAAATCGCGAGCCCGGAGCGACGCGATTTTCTCGCGCGGACGTCGATATGGTCAGCGGGCGCACTTGCATTGCCGCTCGCGGGTTGCGAGAGCGGCATCGCGCAGGAGGCGCGGGATGCAACCTATACGATCGACACATCGATCCAGTCACCGAACCAGGACTCCCGTGTGCGCACCCTGGTGCTGCACTACACCGGGGGATCGCTTGCGGAGTCCATCGCATGGCTGACCGATTCATTAAGGCAGGTCAGTTCGCACTACCTGGTACCGGATGCCGCCGACGGCGGCGGGCAGTTCCGCGTCTATGCACTCGTGCCGGAATCGCGGCGTGCGTGGCATGCCGGCCTGAGCTACTGGCAGGGTGAACGGATGCTCAATGCGGGCACGATAGGCATCGAAGTGGTCAACTCCGGCTTTCCCGCGCAGGACGGGAGCGCGCCGTTGATGAATCGCCGCTGGTATCCGTACCCCGACCCGCAGATTGCCGTGGTCGGACGACTCGCGGCCGATATCGTCGCGCGACACGGAATCCTGCCGCAGAAGGTCGTCGGGCATGCCGACGTCGCACCGAGTCGCAAGGTTGATCCGGGGCCGCTGTTCCCGTGGCAAAAGCTGTATGAGCAATACCGGGTCGGCGCCTGGCCCGAAGCGGAAGCCATTGGCTATTACCGTAGCCAACAGCCGTTCCGTGGCGATATCGCCGGGCTGCAGGCGAAGCTGCTCGCGTATGGCTACGATGCACCGCAGACCGGCGTGCTCGACGCGCAAACCATCAACGTCGTTGTGGCATTCCAGATGCATTTCCGCCCGGCGCGATACGATGGATTGCCGGATGTCGAAACGGTTGCGATCCTCGACGCACTATTGGAAAAGTATTTCCACCGCGGACGCTCGCAACTGGGCCGGGCGATGTCCGAACAGCCCGGTCCGCAAGGCGAGAAATGCAGCGACATGTGGCCCGCGCCGGGCACGGCCATGCAGCCCGGCTCGCCATACTTTTGACGAATCGTCCGCCGTGCCTCTGCGGGATCGCCCTGCGCGGCCGGTCGACAACGATAGCCTGAGTCAGCGGGTACCAAACGCCGCGCCGATCTGGCACGCCCGCTTGATATCGTCGCCGTGCAGATGGGTCGACTTCTCTACTCATGTTGATACTGGCGCATTCAAACTCCACAGCCCCATCGGATAGCAGAGGCTCGACCGGCGCGAACAATCGGGTGGGTGGAGTTGATTGGGCGGCGGGTGCGGCAATATCCGATGCGGCGCAGGTCAGCGGGAGAGCGGCGACGTACGCTTCTTAAGCCGGCCGGGGCCGCCGATACAGCCCTCCACGCAGACAGCGGTGCTCAGCCCGCCAGCACCACGAACACCTTGCGCAGCGTTTCCGTCACATGCCATTCACCGGTCGTGTTCGCCGGGAAGAACAGCGTATCGCCCGCACGGATCTGCTGCGGCTGGCCGCCCGTAGGCGTGAACGTGCAGGCCCCGGCGAGGATGTGCATGACCTCGGCGTTGGCCAGTTGCCGCTCGAAGCGGCCCGGCGTGCATTCCCACAGGCCGGTGCGGTTCTCGCCGGCGCCCGCCAGATCGACGTCGATGCCGCTGAATTCGCACGGCGGCTGGGTCAGCGGCCGGGCAGGCGTGCCCTGGTGCTCGAAACCGTCCAGGGTGGCCGATTGGCGCAGGATGAGGATGTTCATGGGATACCGTGAAAGAGAACGTTGGACACAATCAAATCAGGCCGGCGCCAGTGCGCGCCGGGCGACCTCGCAGAACCAGCGCACGCCCAGCGGCAGCGCCTCGTCGTTGAAGTCGTAGCAGGGGTGGTGCAGCGGGCGCTCGCCGTCGGGTCCGGGGTCGGCGCTGCCCTGGCCCAGCCAGAGATAGGCGCCGGGCTTGCGCTGCAACATGAAGGCGAAGTCTTCCGAAGTGAAGGCCGCGCGCGGTGCCGGCTGCGCCTGCAGGCCGACGGCGCGTGCCGCGTCCAGCGCCAGTGCCGCCTCGGCAGCCGTGTTCACCGTGGCGGGGTAGTAGCGCACGTACTCCACCTCCGCCTGCGTACCGCTGGCCAGCGCCACCCCCTGGACGGCCGCGCGCAACGCGGCCTCGATGCGATCCTGGGACGCGGCATCGAAACTGCGCACCGTCCCGGTGATCCGCACCTCGGCCGGCAGCACGTTGTGGCTGTGCCCGCCCTCGATGCGCGTGACCGACAGCACGGCCGATTCGCTGGGGTCGATGCGGCGCGCCACGATGGTGTGCAGCTGCGCCACCAGCTGGCTGGCGGCCAGGATGGCATCGGGCGTGTGATGCGGTTGCGCGGCATGGCCGCCACGCCCGCGCAGCGTGATGTCGAACCGGTCGGCCGCCGCCATGATCGGGCCCGGGCGCGTCTGTGCCCGCCCCAGCGGCAGGTCCGGCCAGTTGTGCAGCGCATAGACGCTGTCGCAGAGAAAGCGCTCGAACAGACCGTCCTCGATCATGCGGCGCGCGCCGCCCTGCCCCTCTTCGGCCGGCTGGAAGATGAAGTGCACCGTACCGTCGACCGGCGCACGCACGAGCTGGCGGGCCGCGCCGATCAGCATGCTGGTGTGGCCGTCATGCCCGCAGCCGTGATGCCTGCCGGGCGTGCGGCTGGCATGGGCCACCCGCCCCAGCTCCACCATGGGCAGCGCGTCCATGTCCGCACGCAAGCCCACGCTGCGCGTGCCCTGGCCACGGCGCAGCGTCCCCACCACGCCCGTGCCGCCGATCCCCTCGTGCACCGTCAGGCCCAGCGCCCGCAACGACTGCGCCACGATGCCTGCCGTGCGATGCTCCTCGTAGGCGAGCTCCGGATGGGCATGCAGGTCGCGGCGCAGCGCCACCAGCTCCGGCAGCAGGTCGGCCACCGGCTCGGCGATGGCGCTCCAGGTCACTGGCCGGCCTCGACCGCATCGGCCAGTTGCGCCAGCGAATGGAAGTGGTAGTCGGGCACGGTGTGCTCCGACTCGATGGTGCCGCCCGAGTCTTTCATGCCGTGGCGGCGCTCGATCCAGCAGGTGGTGATGCCCAGCCGCTTGGAAATGCCGATGTCGTGGTACTGGCTCTGCGCCACGTGCAGGTTGTCGGCCTGCTTGTAGCCCCAGGCGCCCTCGTACCGGCCGCGCGCGTAAGCGAAGTAGCGGGCATCGGGCTTCTCGCACAGGGCATCGTCGCAGCTCAGCAGCATGTCGAACGGCGAGCCCAGCGTCTTCTGGAAATGCGCGAGCGCCCAGGACTGGGCATTGGTCATGGTGACGAGCTTGAAGTACTTGCCCAGGCGCCGCAGGGCGTCGACCGAGTCGGGGAATACCGGCCAGTCGGCCACCGAATCGCGCAGGCCGCGTGCCAGCGCGTCGCTGTCCGGCAGGCCGAGCTGTGGGGCGATGATGTGCCAGCACGGCTCGAGATCGTCGGGATACCACTCGGTCTGGCCCCGCTTGCGCGCGGCGCGGTAGGCGGCGAGGAACGCCTCATCCGTCACCGTGCTGTCGGGTACCGCCTTGCGCAGATAGGCGAGCATGCCGCCTTCGAAATCGACCAGCATGCCGACAACGTCGAAAGTCAGGACTTTGAAATCCCGGAGGGCCATGAGAGAAGCTCCTGAGAGAGGGGGCGCCAAGAAGAACACGGCAGCGGCAGCGCAGCCATGTCGCGTGGTTCCAAGCTTAGAAGCAGCGGCGCCGACGATGGTACTGTTCGACGGTCGCCTCACAGCAGCGAATTGCGTTTTTGCGGGCGGTGCGTGCAGATCGTTGGGCGGGCAACGAACAAGGCGTGGCCGATGCCTTCACCCGCGTCGATCGGCCTGGCGCGGCCCCGCCAGGACAGCATCGGCGGCGCGCCATTGCAGACCGCCTCCGCCCCCCCTCAGGCAACACCCTGCACGGTCACCGCCACTTCCACCGCGTGCTCGCCGCCACCGAGGATCATGCCGCGCAGCAGCGAGACATCGCTGTAATCCCGCCCGATCGCCAGCGTGACATGGTCGAGATCGGCCAGCACATCGTTGGTCGGATCGAGATCGACCCAGCCGCTCTGCGGACAGAACACCGACACCCACGCGTGCGAGGCATCGGTCCCGATCAGGCGCGGCTGCCCCGGCGGCGGATCGGTGCGCAGATAGCCGCTCACATAGCGCGCCGGCAGCCCCAGCGCGCGCAGGCAGCCGATCATCACCTGCGCGAAGTCCTGGCACACGCCGCGGCGCAGCTCGAACGCGCGGATCGCGGGCGTATCGAACGCCGTGGCGGCCGGGCTGTACTTGAAATCGGCATGGATGCGGTGCATCAGGTCGATCGCGCCCGCCACCACCGGCCGCCCCGGTGGGAAGCTTTGCAGCGCGTAGGCCTGCAGTTCCGGCCGCAGCGCGATGTTGGGCGAGGCGAAGCAGAACTCCACCTCGGGGGGGAACGCCGAACCCGCCTGATAGCGCAGCCGGTGGGCCACCGTTTCCCAGGCGGGCGTTGCGTGCGGGTCCAGCCCGCGCCAGCGCGGCAGCAGCCGCACGGTCGCCTCGCTGGTCATGCGCAGGTGCTCGTGCGGTGTGTCGAGCGAGAAATACAGGACATCGTTGCCGAAGCCGTCGACGCGGCTGGTCAGGTACGACGGCGCCGGATCGATCCATTCCCCGTACGCGATCACCCGCTGCCACGGACACGCGCGCGGGCGGATCGTCGCCAGATGCTGCGCGGTCTCGACCGGCGTCGCGTAGCGGTAAAGCGTGCTGTGCGACACCGTCAGCGTGGTGGCTTGCTCATCGTGCTCCATCAGGCCACCTGCGCGGTCGGCATGCTGGCGTGGCTGAAGTAGCGCGCGCTGATCTCGTTGGAGGCCGCCGCCACGCAGTTGCCGAGCTGGTCGCAGACGTCGATCAGGTTAGCGTACCGGCCGTCGGCATCGGTCTCGCACAGGGCGTCCAGCGGCGGCAGCGTATCGACGGGCGGCATCAGCGCGGCGAACGGCGTGCGGCGGGTGCCGGCGGCGGCGCGTTCGATCTCGCCGAGCTTGGCGCGCAGCCGCGCATAGACGCCGTAGAGCCCGCGCGGGTTGGTCTGCTCGACCACCAGCAGGTCCACCAGCGCCGGCACCTCCAGCCGCCCGGGATACAGCGAGCGATAGGTCAGCGTGCTGTCGAACAGCTGCAGCAGCAGGTCAAAGCCCTCCTGCATGGCAAGCTTGCCCTGCCCGGTCACGACGCGCAGGAAGGTCGTCATCGCCCACACGCGCTCGATGTGGCGGCCGGCGAACAGCAGGCGCCACGCCTCGTCGCGCGTCATGCGGTCGCCCTGCGCGCCGCTGATGGCCGACAGCTGGGTCGCCAGGTATTCGAGCAGGTCCACCAGCGCCATGCGGTCGTGCATGCCGTTCTCGGCGCAGAGATTGGCCAGGCCGTCGCGGAAATCGTTGCGGGCGGCCAGGATGGTGCGCCAGTGGTCGTTCGACAGGCGCCCGCGCACCTCGCCCGATGCGCGGGCTTGGGCTGCCAGGCATTGGCCGATGCCGCCCGTGCCGGACTGCTCGCCCAGCCCGGCGACGAGCGCGCGCTCGAAGGCATGCGGGCTGCTGCGCGCGAACACGTCGGCGCCGTGAATCAGGCCGAACCGCGCCGCCAATTCGGTCAGGGTCGGGAACATGGTGTCGGCGTCGTTGGCCTCCAGCGAGCCGAGAATCAGGCGGCACAGCCGCACGCCGTTCTCGGCGCGCTCGCCGTAGCGGCCGGACCAGAACAGGTTCTCGGCCGCGCGGCTGGAGATCGTGCGGTGCTTGCGCGCGAGATCCGCCGGCTTGATCGGCGAAGGCAGCAGCGAGAACGGCGCCGTGCCCTGCGGCTGGCTCGACAGTACCCACGTGTCGACGCTGCTGCCGCCCATCTGCATCGACGCGGACAGCTGCCGTTCCGCCGCCAGGCGGGTGAAACCGCCCGGCATCACGTGCCAGCCGCCGGCCAGGTCCGCAATGGCGTAGACGCGCAGCACCGACGGCCGCCCCGTCAGCACGCCGGCTTCGTAGCGCGGCGTGCAGGCATACGGCAACGGTGCCTGAATGGTAAAGGCATCGGGCTCGCACGCGATGCGCTCGCGCCAGCCGGCCAGCGGCTGCGGGCCCTGCGCCATGCCGGGGGCGCCGCCCGCCTGTTCGCCGGGCCAGGTCGGCAGCAGCAGCGCCGCGGCCAGCCGGGTCTGTGCCTCGTGCAGGGCCGCCGCCTCGCCGCACCACCAGGTCGGCACGCTGGGCAGCGCGAGCGGCTCGCCCAGCAGCGCATCGGCCATGCCCGGCAGGAAGCCGAGCATGGCGGGCGATTCGGCAAAGCCGGCACCCGGCACGTTCGACACCATCACATTGCCCGCGCGCATCACCTGCAGCAGCCCCGGCACGCCGATGGTGGAATCGGCGCGCAGCTCCACCGGGTCGCAGAAGACGTCATCCATGCGCCGCAGCACGGCATGCACGCGTTCCAGCCCGGTGAAGGTCTTCAGGTAGAGCTTGTCGCCGCGCACGGTCAGGTCCTTGCCCTCGACCAGGGTGACGCCCAGGTACCGTGCCAGGAAGGCGTGCTCGAAATAGGTCTCGCTGAACGGCCCCGGCGTGAGCAGCACGATATGGGGCGTTTCAAGGGGCGACTCGGGCGTCGCCCCGTCGGCCTCCTTGCCGCGCATGGTGGTACGGGCCGCGGCGGCCAGTGTGGCGATCAGCTCGGAATACGTGGGCGCCAGGCGCGCGATGCGCAGTTCGCGGAACGGATCGGGAAACAGGCTGGAGACGATGAGCCGGTTCTCCAGCGCATAGCCCAGGCCGGACGGCACCTCGGTGCGGTGCGCCATCACGGTCCAGTTGCCGTCCGGTGCCCGCGCCAGGTCCACCGCCACGATCTGCAGGTACTGCCCGCCCGGCGGCGTGAAGCCGCGCACCGCGCGCAGATAGCCCGGGTGGCCGAACACCAGCGCGGGCGGCAGCAGCCCGCGCGCCAGCAGCGTCTGCGGGCCATAGACGTCGGCCACGATGGCATTGAGCAGCCGTGCGCGCTGCACCACGCCGCGCTCGATGCCGGCCCACTGCGCCTCGTCGATCAGGAATGGCAGCAGGTCGAGCGCCCACGGACGCGGCTCGCCCTTGTCGGCGTAGACGTTGTAGCTGATGTCGTTGTCGCGCACCTGCTGCGCCACCGAGGTGCGCGCATGGTCCAGCTCGGCGATCCCGCCATCGCCCAGGTGCCCGAAAAACTGCCGCCAGGGCTCGCGCAGTGCGCCGGCGGCGTCGTGCAGCTCATCCCAGTGGCCCTCCCGTGCCGGCAGCGTGCGCAGCAGGGCCAGGACATCCGCGTGGACGGCGGTGGTATCGAGCGGAAGAGGCGACTGGACGGGCAAGATCGGGGCGGCGGGTCGTTTCGATGAGCGCGGCTAGCAGCGGCGCAGATCAAGCGTAAACGGAAACTCCAGGCTGCGCTCGGGCGCCGGCACCTGCATCGCCCCGGGCGTGTGGCCAGTGGTGAAGAAGCGTGCGCGCCGCCGGCTTTCGGCTTCATACGCGTTGACCGGAAAGGTCTGGTAGCTGCGTCCGCCCGGATGCGCCACATGATACTGGCATCCGCCCAGCGAGCGGCCGGTCCAGGTGTCGACCAGGTCGAAGGTCAGCGGCGCGTGCACGCCGATGGTCGGGTGCAGCGACGAGGCCTGCGACCACGCCCGGAAGCGCACGCCGGCCACGTGCTCGCTGACGCGCCCGGTCGGCTGCAGCGGCAGCGGCACGCCGTTGACGGTCAGCACGTGGCGGCTGTCGTTCAAGCCCAGCACGCGCGCCTCCAGCCGTTCGACCGACGAATCGACATAGCGCACGGTGCCGCCGGCGGCGCCCTCCTCGCCCATCACGTGCCACGGTTCGAGCGCGTTGCGCAGCGTCAGCGAGATACCGCCGGTATGCAGTTCGCCCACCAGCGGGAAGCGGAACTCGAAATGCGGCGCGAACCAGTGGCGCTCGAAGGCGTAGCCGGCCTCGCGCAGGTCGGCCAGCACATCGTCGAAGTCCATCTGCACGAAGGTACCGAGCAGGAAGCGGTCGTGCAGCTCGGTGCCCCAGCGCGTCAGGCGGGTGGTGTACGGCGTCTGCCAGAAGCGGGCGACCAGCGCACGCAGCAGCAGTTGCTGCACCAGGCTCATGCGCGCGTGCGGCGGCATCTCGAAGCCGCGCAGCTCCAGCAGGCCAAGCCGGCCGGTGGGGCCGTCGGGCGAATAGAGCTTGTCGATGCAGAACTCGGCGCGGTGCGTGTTGCCGGTCACGTCGATCAGGATGTTGCGCAGGATGCGGTCGATCAGCCACGGCGGCACCTGGGCACCGCCGTTGCCCCCGTTGCCCCCGTCGCCCGATGCGCCCAAGCGGTCGAGCTGGCGCTGCAGTTCGGCAAAGGCGAGCTCCAGCTCGTAGACCTGGTCGTTGCGCGCCTCGTCCACGCGCGGCGCCTGGCTGGTCGGCCCGATGAACAGGCCGGAGAACAGGTAGGACAGCGACGGATGGTTGTGCCAGTACGCGATCAGGCTGGCCAGCAGGTCGGGCCGGCGCAGGAACGGGCTGTCCGCCGGTGTCGCCCCGCCCAGCACGAAATGGTTGCCGCCGCCGGTGCCGGTATGGCGCCCGTCGAGCATGAACTTCTCGGTGCTCAGGTACGACTGGTGCGCGGATTCGTACAGGTATTCGGTATGGTCGACCAGTTCGTCCCAGTTGGCGGCCGGGTGGATGTTGACCTCGATCACGCCGGGGTCGGGGGTCACCTGCAGCAACTTCAGGCGCGGGTCGCGCGGCGGCGGATAGCCTTCGATGACGATCGGCACCTTCAGCTCGGCGGCCGTCGCTTCCACCGCGGCCAGCAGGTCGAGGTAGTCGTCGATGCGTGTGAGCGGCGGCATGAACACGTGCAGCAGGCGGTGGCCGCTGCCGAACGATGCCATCTCGACCTTCGGGCCGGCGGCGCGGGCCGGGTCGCGCACTTCCACGCACAGGGCCGTGCGGTGGACCCACGAGGCCGACTCGCCGGGCGCCGGCATGCGGTCCGCTGCCTGCGGGCCGGCCGCGTGCGCCGCCGCTGTGCCTGCGGCGGCAGTCGGCGCAACCGCCTCCCTCTGCCCGGCATCGCCCTGGTACTGCATGCGCAACGTGGCCGCGCTGCGCAGCGGCGCCGGCGGGCCGAACGGATCGTGCGGGTGCTGCCTGGGGTAGTCCTCCGCGCTCACCCACGGCAGTGAATCGAGCGGCAGGCGATAGCCCATCGGCGAGTCGCCGGGAATCAGAACCATGCGCGCATCGCGGAAGCACCACTGCCCGGTGACCCAGCGCGGGCCGGACACCGGCAGGTCATGCTCGCGCGCCAGCGGCAGCACGTAGCCGGTGACGGCCGGCAGCCCGGCATCGAACACGCGGCGCAGCCGTGCGCGCTCCAGCTCGTCGTCCAGGCGCGAGTCGAACGGATCGACGTTGACGGGCAGCCGCCGCTCGCGCCACAGGTAGTACCACGCGTCTTCGTAGCCGGGCTGGATGCATTGCGTGTCGAGCGACAGCTTGCCCGCCAGGCGGTGGATGAAGCGCTGGGCATCTTCGGCGGTAGGGCTGCCGGGATTGCGCTCGTCGGCGAACAGCGCATGGTCGTTCCAGCACGGCTGGCCGTCCGCGCGCCAGTACAGCGACAGCGCCCAGCGCGGCAGCTGCTCGCCCGGATACCACTTGCCCTGGCCGATGTGCAGGAAGCCGCCGGCGCCGTAGCGCTGGCGCAGCTTGTCCATCAGTGCAACGGCGTAGCTGCGCTTGGTCGGGCCCAGCGCATCGGTATTCCATTCGGCGGCGTCGCGGTCGCGCACGGCCACGA
Organism: Ralstonia syzygii subsp. syzygii; assembly: GCA_919592095.1. Lineage (GTDB taxonomy): Bacteria > Pseudomonadota > Gammaproteobacteria > Burkholderiales > Burkholderiaceae > Ralstonia > Ralstonia syzygii. Next base: position 18,093 of record CAKKOY010000044.1, read on the forward strand.
AGGTCGGCTCGCCGCCCATGGTCAGGCGCACGTCCATGGCCGCGAGCTGCGCATCGACCTGGGCGCCCATCCGCGCGATGCCGGCCCAGTGCGCCTCGGCATAGGGCTTGGTGACGCGTGGGGTTTCCAGCACGCGCGTGATCGACATGGTGTGGCCGAATTCCACCTCGCACTCGTCCACCGCGCCGGAGATCGGCGCCGCGCTGCCCGGCTCGGGCGTGCAGGCCACGGGAATGTGTCCCTCGCCCGCCAGCAGGCCGGAGGTCGGATCGAAGCCGATCCACCCCGCGCCCGGCAGATAGACCTCGCACCAGGCGTGCAGGTCGGTGAAGTCGACCTCGGCGCCGCTCGGGCCGTCGATCGCCTTGACGTCGGGCGTCAGCTGCAGCAAATAGCCCGACACGAAGCGCGCCGCCAGCCCCAGCTGCCGCAGCGTCTGCACCAGCAGCCAGCCGGTATCGCGGCAGGAGCCGAAACCGAGCGCAAGCGTCTCTTCGGGCGTCTGCACGCCGGGCTCCATGCGGATCAGGTAGCGGATCTCGTGCTGCAGGCGCTGGTTCAGTTCCACCAGGAAATCGATGGTGCGGCGCGGCGTGCGGTCGATGCCGGCGAGAAAGGCCGCGAAGCGCGGCGTCGGCGCCCGCTTGACGAGATACGGCGCCAGCTCGGCCGCCAGATCATCGGCGTAGGTGAAGGGGAACTGCTCGGCCTCGGGGGGCAGGAAGAAATCGAAGGGGTTGTAGACCGCCATCTCGGCGACCAGGTCGATGGTCACCTTGAACGCGCGCGTCTTCTCGGGAAACACCAGCCGCGCCTGGTAGTTGGCGAACGCGTCCTGCTGCCAGTTGATGAAATACCCGTCCGGCTCCACCCGCATCGAATACGACAGGATGGACGTGCGGCAGTGCGGCGCCGGCCGCAGGCGGACCACCTGCGGCGACAGCCCGACGAGCCTGTCATAGCGATAATGGGTAACGTGGTTCAGCGCGACTCGGATCGACACACGGACTCCTCAATGGCTCGTTGGCCCCGGCCTGCGCACGCGCGGCCGCAGGGCGGGCGGTTCAAGCAAGGTTCGTGCCGTTTGCCCGGCGGCACGAACCGGCTCAGAAATGGATCATGCCACCCGGTATTCGACCGGCGCATGACCGGGCGGCACGGCACAACCCTTGCCGCGCCGCCCCACCATCTTGGACAGTCCCGACGCGAACCGCCACTATCGGCCCTCCCGCTCCGCCCATGAAAACGTTCCACTGCAACCGCTGCCAGCGACTGGTCTTCTTCGAAAACGTCCGCTGCGAGCACTGCGATGCGCTGCTGGGCTACCTGCCCGACGTCGGCGAGATCAGCGCCTTCGAAGACGCCGGCGAGGGCCGCTGGCGCAGCCTGCACCCGCAGGCCGGCGGCGCGCTCTACCGCCAGTGCCACAACTACGCGGTCGAAAAGATCTGCAACTGGATGGTCCCGGCCGATGCACCCGACACCCTGTGCCGCGCCTGCCAGTTCACCGGCACGATCCCCAACCTCTCCACGCCCGACAACCGCTTCTACTGGTACCGGCTGGAGACCGCCAAGCGGCGCCTGCTCTATACGCTGACAGCGCTCGGCCTGCCGCTGCACACCCGGCGCGAGCAACCCGAAACCGGGCTGGCGTTCGCATTCCTGGAGACCACGCCGGAGGGCGAGGCCATCATGACGGGCCATGACCGCGGGGTCATCACCCTCAACATCGCCGAGGCCGACGCCGCCGCGCGCGAACGGGCCCGGACCTCGCTGGGCGAGCCCTACCGCACGCTGCTCGGCCACTTCCGCCACGAAACCGGCCATTACTTCTTCGACCGCCTGGTCGCCGGCACCCGCTGGCTGCCGCTGTTCCGCCAGCGCTTCGGCGACGAACAGGCCGATTACGCCGCCGCCCTGCGGGCATACTACGACAACGGCCCGCCGGCCGACTGGCCGCAGACGCACATCAGCGCCTACGCCACCATGCACCCGTGGGAAGACTGGGCCGAGACGTGGGCCCACTACCTGCACATGGTCGATACGCTGGATACCGCCGTCTCGTGCGGCCTCGCGCTGCTGCCGGACCACCCGCAGGAGCCCGCCCTGACCGACCAGACGCCGGTCGAGGAGGCCGGCTTCGACAGCCTGATTCTGCGCTGGTTTCCGCTGACCTATGTGCTCAACAGCCTGAACCGCAGCCTCGGCATGCCCGACGGCTATCCGTTCACGCTGGCCACGCCGGTGATCGACAAGCTGCGCTTCGTACATCGGGTCATCGCTGCCTCGGCGGCCAAGACGCCGTAACGCATCGTGCGACGACGCACCAATCCTGTGCCGAGCCTGCCCGATCCCGGTCCATCCGGCAGGGCAGCGGCGCCTTGACGACGCGGTGTCCGCTGCGGCACGGGGCCGGTGGTCTTGGCTCGAACCCCACCGGCCGTGCCATCGGCGGCGCCTTCGTCCGTCAAATTCACTGCCGCCGAATCGCGTCCGCAGGATCGCGCAAGCCCCCGCGCAAAACCCGTTCGCCAGCACGCGAAAAGGATCGACCGGCCGTCTGCTGTTATTCTTGTGCGTTTTCTGCCAGCGAGACTCCCCGCTCGCCGTCCAGTTCCCCCCTCTCCCGGACGGCGCCCTCGGCAGACACTGCAAGCCTATGACACGCACGACATGAAGGAAGGACAACAGCCGGATCCGGGCCGCGAAGCCGCGATCGACTGGATCCAGGAACAGATGGAGATCTACGGGCTCACGGTGGAAGACCTGCGGGCGCTGGGGTGTTTCGACGCCCCGCCCAAGCCCGCCGCCCCCGTCTATATGAACGCCGCCGGCCAGGTGTGGGACGGCACCGGCGAAATGCCGGACTGGCTCAAGCGCGCGGTCAACGCCGGGCAGAGCATCGAGCATTTCCGGGTGAATTGAGCCCGAGCCCCGCCTGCCCCGCGCGGGTATAGCGGTTGCGCCGGCGGGGATACCCGCGCCGGCCGGCCTGACCCGCCCTGGCGTCGGACCGGCGGCGCTGCGCTCCACGCGGGACGTCATCCGGCCGGATCGCAAGACCGTTGAACGCGCGCGCCGACAGGCGCCACGGAAAAGCCGTCTCGGCCCAGGCAGGCCACTGTGTCGAGGAAGCGCTGGGCCACCTCCGCGCGGGCAAGCCCGGCGAGCGGAACACCAGGCAAGCCATCGCGATCAGGCCCTCCAGGGCCCGCCGCGTAGCCGTGGCCGTCAAGCCGCCGGGCGAAAAGGCTGCGCGCACCCGCGTCGCGCACGCAAAGTCAGTCCACCAGCGAGCCGCAGCGCGCGCCAAAAGGTGCGCGGCTTGTGCCGCCCGTCCCCGGCGCGCGCTGAGCCTGCTGCATTGCCGCAGGCCGCTGCCTGCCCCGGCAGCCTCCCTCCTCTAGAAAAAATTTCTATTCTCCGTATCAGGACTGCCCGGGTGCTACGACCAAGTTGCACGGAACGCGCTCGAACTCGGTCGCGAAGTCCGTACGGCAAGGGCATCGGTGCCCTGCCGCCCCCACGACACCTGCACGCAAGGAGAACACAATGAAACAACACGCCATGATCGCCGCGGCCCTGGGCAGCCTGCTCGCGCTGGGCGCCGTGTCCACGCCGGTCCAGGCCGCGGACCCCGCCGCCGGCAAGGAAAAATGCTACGGCGTGGCCAAGGCCGGCCAGAACAACTGCGCCAGCCCCGGCAGCGCCCACGCCTGCGCCGGCCAATCCAAGATCGACAAAGACCCGATGTCGTGGAAGTTTGTCCCGACCGGCACCTGCACGCAGATGGGCGGCATGCTGCAGCAGCCCTCCAAGTAAGCCGTGCACCGGATGGCCGCCATGCAGACCGCATTGCCCACCTTGCCGATATGCGCCGGCGCGGGCCTGCGCGCCCCGCACTTTCCCGCCCTGCTGCATGGGCAGGCGCGCTTTCGCTGGGTGGAGGTCCATAGCGAGAACTACCTGTATGGCGGTCCGGCCCGCGCCGCGCTGCTGGCCGCACGGGCGCACCAGCCCGTCAGCCTGCACGGCGTGGGCATGGGGTTCGGCAACGGGGACGGTCTCGACGTCGATCATGTGCGCGCCATCGCCGCTCTGGCCGACGCAGTGGAACCCGCCGCCGTCTCCGAGCACCTCTGCTTCAATCGCAGCGGCACGCGGGTCGTCAACGATCTGCTGCCGCTGCCATATTCGCGCGAGTCGCTCGACCTCGTCGCCGCCAATATCGAGCGGGCGCAGGACATCCTGAAACGGCCGCTGCTGATCGAGAACATCGCCACCTACATCGATTGCCGCGCCCTGGTCGACCCGCATGAGGCCATCCCGGAAGGCGCGTTCCTGACGGCGCTGGCGCGGCGCACCGGCTGCGGCATCCTGCTCGACCTGAACAACCTGTATGTCAACAGCGTCAACCACGGCGTGACGGTGGACGCCGTGCTGGCGGACATCGACCCGCGTTGCGTGTACGAGATCCACCTGGCCGGCTACAGCGAGGAAGACGGCATGCTGATCGACACGCACAGCCGGCCGGTCTACGCCCCCGTGTGGGCGCTGTATGACGCCTACATCGCCACGCACGGCGCGCGTCCGACGCTGATCGAGTGGGATGCCGAGCTGCCGCCGGTGCAGGTGCTGCTGCAGGAAGCGGACCGAGCCCAGGCCATCCTGGACCGCTACGCTGCCCCCCCGCCGCTGGAGACCCGCCATGCGCCTGCATGACTGGGAAGCCCACCTGGTCGGCCTGCTCACGGCCCCCGACCACACCGACGACGCGCGTGGCGTCGCCGTGTATCGCAACGCCCGCCGGGCCATCCTGCGCAACGCACTGGCCGGCGCCTATCCGGTCTGCCATCGCGCTGGTCGGCGAAGACTGCTTCGATGCGCTGGTGCAGGGCATACTGCTGGCCCAGCCGTCGCGCTCGCCCAACCTGCACCACTACGGCGATGCCCTGCCCGCCGTCATTGCGCGCTCGCCGCTGACCGACAGCGTGCCGTATCTGGCCGATGTCGCCACGCTCGAGTGGCGCGTGCACTGGGCGCACTATGCGCCCGATACCGCGCCGGACGTGCCCGATGCCGAAGCGCTGGGCCAGCTGCTGGCCCTGCCGCCCACGCAGATCCGCGCGGGCCTGGCGGCAGGCGCCTGGCTGGTGCGCTCGCCGTGGCCGGTCGTGTCGATCTGGCGCGCGCATCAGCCCGACGCCGCCGTCAGTCTCGGCAGCATCGCCCTGACCGGCGCCCCGGAGGCGGCCGTGGTGACGGTGCGGGCACAGCGCGTCGTCGTGCTCGATATCCATGCCGCCACCGCGGCGTTCCTCGCCGCCTGCGAGGCGTCCGACTCGCTGGATGCGGCGGTGGCCCGCACCCTGGCCGACCTGCCCGCCTTCGACCTGTCGGCCAGCCTCGCCACCCTGTACCGCGCCGGGCTGCTCATGCTCCGCGCGCGGCCGCCCGCCCTTGCCCGAGACCCATCATGAACGCCACCCCGCTCTCACCGCTCACCCGCATCCGCGCCACGCTCGACCGCCTTGCCGGTCCGCAAAGCGGTCTGTGCTCGCTGATCCTGCTGATCGCCCGCGCGTATCTCTTCTACGTGTTCTTCCGTTCGGGCCTGACCAAACTGCACGACTGGCCGACCACCGTGCTGCTCTTCACCGAGGAATACAAGGTGCCGCTGCTGCCGCCCGCGCTGGCCGCCGCCCTCGGCACCTTTGGCGAACTGGTGTTCTCGTCGCTGCTGCTGATCGGCATCGTGCCCCGGCTGGCGGCGGCGGGGCTGTTCTGCGTCAACCTGGTCGCGGTCAGTTCGTACTGGGCCAGCCTGTCGGCGTCGGCGGTGGAGTTCCACTTCGTGTGGGGCGTGCTGATCGCCATCCTGGCGACAGTAGGGCCGGGCCGGGTGGCGCTGCAGACCCTGTGGCAGCGCAAACGCCCGCTCGAGACGCAGGGCCACGCCTACTGACGCCCCGGCCCCGGCGGCACGCGGGCGAATCCGCTGCGTACCAGGCCGCCGGGGCGCGGCTCCGCCGCCCACCCGGCACGGCCCCGGCGAAATTTTCATTTTTTTTGTTTTTTTCGATTTCAGACGCTACACTCTGAACAATCGAAGGAGAAGACCATGCCCCGTACACCTCACGCTGCCATCAAGACAGCAGCTACAGTGCACTACGGCCCGCTGCTTTCTGTCCCCCTGAATCCCCTTGCTGAAGAAGTCGGCAAAGCCATTGCCGTCGAGGTCTGCGAACTGAGATTGATTGTGGGGGCCAAGGGCGCCAAGAGTGCAACAGCGCATAAGCAAGCCCCTGTTGATGAAACCGAGTTGGTTGCCCGCATCACGGCGGTAGTCGCGAAGGCTCTAGGACATTCACTGGGTAAGCCGACAGCCGCAGGCACAGCACTTCGCATGGCGCTTATCGCCACATTGGCGAGTGCCGAGATTGGTAGCGAGGTTGTTGCGGCCCCCCTCAAAGCCAGTCCCTCCCAAGGAGACACACTACTGACTACTGCAGAGGCTGCCACCAAGCTGGAAGTAAGCCGGCCGTACGTCTCAATGCTTTGCGACGCAGGTAAGCTAGGTGAAATCGTCGTGACGGAAGGCGGGCACCGGCGCATCCGAGCGTCCGCCGTGGAAGCTTACTTGGCTGCGCGCATCAAGCAGTCCGAGGGCGCACCATCGCCTCGCGAAGCAGGGGTTGACGCTGGACTTTACAAGCACCCCGAGGGCCACTTTCAAAACAAGATTCGTAAGGCTGAGACGACAAAGCCGGCAAAGGCTTCATCCGCACGGACCGGCGTTGTTGCATAAATCCGGTCGCCCGCGCGCGGCATGATGACGTTTACGCGCAACGGTCTGGGCAGATGGCGCGGTAAACAATCCGTCTGGCTGCGTAGATTGTCGTC
>CAKKOY010000045.1 GCA_919592095.1 Ralstonia syzygii subsp. syzygii
GGTGCTGGCATGGTCGCGATGGCGGCGCGCGCATCAGTGGCGCGCTCAGCAGTGTCACTACCGGGCGCGGGGATGTGCTCCGCCATTTTGAGCTACGGCTGTAGTACTAGGGCCCAACGCTAGCGGCACGGGTCGACCGCATTGGCAGGCTGGATATTGGCGGGGTCGAAGCGCAACGGTTCCAGTCCCTTTTCCGTCAGCGACAGCCAGTCGAGCGCGCCGGACGTCCGCACCAGTCCGATGCTGCCGACCGGGCGCCAGTCCGCGGGCTTGCCATCCGTGTCTATCAGCGTGCCGGGGCCGGCCTGCAACTGCAGCAGCCGGCCGTCGGCGGCGGGCCAGTACGCCGTGGGCCCGCTGACCGCAATGGCGGCCTCCCGCACCGAGGCTGGCATGCAGGGGATGGACGCGCGTACCTTGCCGTCGTTGTCGATCAGTTCGGCAAAGCCATGTCCCTGCGCTGTCCCGACCAGCAGGAAGCGTCCGATCGACGGCAGCCAGGCGACGCTGTAGGTGTAGTACTGCAGGCGTTCGCGCAGCACGCGTTCGCCGATGACGTGGCCGCTGGCCGGATCCAGCATCGCGATCTTCAGGTTGGCGTCGGTGCGCCCCGGCACGAACTGCTGCCAGGCCAGCAGCGCGCGCGTGTCGCCGCCGGCGATCATGGGCCACCACTCGCGGCGCGCGTGGGCGATGTCGATGTCGCGCAGCCGGTGGCCGTGCCCGTCGTAGACCTTCACATAGACCCCGTTGCCGCTGCCGAGATTGTCGACGCCGCCGCCGTTGACCCAGCCATCCGAATAGAACACCACGAAGCGCTCGCCCACCGCCGTCACGTGGCCGGAATGCCCGCCTGATTCCACCTGCTGCGGATACGGCTTGATGGGGCGCAGCGAGGTATCGTAGATGCCGAAGCGCTGGGTGACGTTCTCTGGCGCGTTCCAGCCGTCCTCGAATGACACCATGACCTGGCCGGCGCGGTTGCGCGCCACGGTCACCGGTTCCTGCGCTTCGGGCTTCTGGATGAACACGCGCGGTGCATCGAGCACGCCTTAGTCCGCATGCCACAGGGCGACGTAGACATCGTGCGGCCAGTTGCCGTTGCGGTCCGGGCCGCGCGGCGGCAGGCCGGAGCTGCTGAAGAACACATTCATCGTACCGGTCGCGGCGGCAGGCACCGCGCCGATGCCGTGCATGAAGCGGCGCGGGTCACCCTCGCCATGACCGGCAGCGACGGCCGGCGCCAGCAGGGCCAGTACGGCCAGCGCCAGCAGGCGGCGCGACAGGAAGGCGGACGGGGTCAAGCAGGACTCCTTGGCGAGGCGAGCCGGGTCGCAGGAAAGATTGGGCTCCCGGCGCGCCGGGAAGTTGCTGCGCCCGTTGGGGGAGCCCGTCCGGGGGAGGGAGCGCCGCGGCATCCACAGCCCAGGCAATCAAGTTTCCGGTCGGCATGCCGTTGTCATGAGGCAAGAGCGGAACCGATTCCGCCATCCCTTCCCGAACGCAGCCGGAGCCGGTTTCGGCACGCTTTGCGCAGCGTCAGACCGATCAGCGAGAACAACATGAACCAGCGAGTCGGCGCCCGATGGCGCACTGAGGTGCAGGAGGCAATGTGCAGTGTGCAGCGGCGGTCCGGATGGTCGCGTGAGGACCTGATGAACCGCATGCCGCGCGAGCAGTTGGTGGCCGCCCTGGCCGAGGCCATCTGGGCGCAGCGCGCCGCCTATGCGCGCTTGAGCGAGGCGCTGGTGACGGTGCCCGAACTGGCGGACGAGTCGATGTAACACTGCGTGATCGCAAGACCGCGCAGGAAGCCCTGTAGGTGATGTGATGCGGTATTGCGGTTCGCTGGATCTGGAGCATCTGCTGCGCCAGCCCTTTGGCCAATTGGGCCGGCTGGTGCGGGACAACGCCACCGGGGCGCCCCTGCCCCCGGTCGAGGTGGCCGCGCGCGCGGTGCTGCTGCGCGCGGCCGGCTATGAAGTGATGCCGATGTGCGCGCATCACGATCGCCGCGGCTTCTGTCTCGGCCATCCGGAGTCCGACAACGGAATGTAGGTGCCCCGCCTACGACGCCGGCTTCGCACGCGCGCACGATGCCGCACGCGCTGTTGCGCGGGCGCGTCGACACCGTTTGCACCGCCCCGGGAACATGGGGTGCGAATCACCCGCAAAGCGTTGTCCGGTGCACCTTTGTGGGCGATCCGTTGCGAAAAAGCAAACGGTAAAAATGACTTACATTCCCGCGCTTTCTCGGCCCATGGTTCGGGTGCATCCCGAACCAAGATAGGTCGTACGGATTGGCCTGTCGTCACAGTCAGACCGGAAGCGAATCGGCGACCTGTGACGGAAGACCAGGGGTCAGGGGAACATCAAAAATGAAGACCAAGGCGTATCTCAGCAAACAGGAAATCTACGATGGGGCTGTCCGCCATCTGCTCGGGCAGGGCGCCGCCGCCATCCTGCCGCGCGGCGGTGCCGCGTACCACGGCCAGGGCGGCCGCTGCTGCCCGATCGGCAACCTGATCGGCGTGCGCGACTACACCACGTCGATGGAAAGCGTGCCGGTGCGCTACATCCTCAAGCCGGCCAACGAGATTCCGCGCTACATGGACGCCGGCGTCACGGCGCTGCGCCGTGCGCTCAAGAAAGCCCGCATCGATGTGGACGACCGCGATACCGTGGAGCTGCTGTCCAAGCTGCAGAACGCGCACGACGTGTTCGGCACCTGGGAGTGGAAGGAGCGCCTGCACTCGATCGCGCGCCAGTTCGGCCTGAGCGGCGCCGTGGTCGACGTGTTCTGAGCGGCCCGCCGTATTGCGATCACGGGCCCGATCACCGGGGACAAGGTGACACCGATGGAAGGGAAGGGGACGCTCCTCGCCATCGGGGACCTGTTCGAACGCGCGTGCACCCACCTGCTCGCCCAGCAAGGCCGCTCCGAGGATGCGGACGGCGAGCCGCGCTACCGTGGCCTGGGCAACCGGCGCTGCGGCATCGGCGCGCTGATCGACGATGCGTACTACCGGGCCGACATCGAGCGGCTGGGCGTGAGCCTGATGCGGGTGCCGGGCAACGATCCGCTGTCGTGCGCGCTGCGGCAGTCCGGTGTCGATGTCTATGACGATCGCGTGGTCGAACTGCTGATCGACCTGCAGGACATCCACGACCTGCAGGCCATCGAATGCTGGCCGGCCGCACTCGAAGCGGTCCGGCGCCGCCTGTCATGTCCCGCGTTGGCCCCCGGCGCGGCGAACGCACTGAACCTGCCCTGACGAACCCGGCCTGGCGCCGGGTGTGTCATGTCAGCGCGTCCAGCTCCGGATAGTGGCGGAAGATGCCCATCGTGTTGAATGGAATGCGTCGCGGCGATTGCAGGTACGCCGCGATGCGCGGCAGCGCGGCCACCCGATCGTGCAGCGTCACCAAGTGCGGCAGCCGCGCCTCCCACCGCTGCATGTGGCGCGGAAAGGCATAGCGCAGGCCCGCCACGATCTGGAACAGCGACAGGTCCACATACGTCAGCGCATCGCGCACGGCCCGGGTCGGGCCGGCCGGGTTGCGCGCCAGCACGCGCTCGAAATACCACAGGAACTTGGGCGCGCGGTTGGCGAGGAAATCCGCCGTGCGGCGGCGCGCTTCGTCCTGCTGGTCTTCGTAGTATTCGCAGGAGGCGATGGGATGGTGCGTGTCGTGGATCTCCACCACGAAATCGGCGATGGTCAGTTGCAGGCCGTGCGTCCACAGGCCGCCGGCTTCGTCCTGCGGCGCCAGGCCGTGGTGCTGGCCCAGATAGAGCAGGATGTTGGCCGTCTGCGCGATCACCAGCCTGCCGGCCACGAGGAAGGGCGGCGCGAACGGCGGCGTGGCGATGCCGGCATCGTCGAGAAAGCGTTCGATGGCGGTTTCGTCCTCGCGGCCGATGTCGACGTAGCGCACGCCCGCCTGCTCCAGCGCGAGCCGGACGAATTCGCCGCGGCCCTGGATTTCGGGCCAGTAGTAGAGCGTGGTCTGCATGGTTCGGGCCGAAGAGGACGATGAGCCTGCCATTCCTTGATGACCTGATCGCCAGCGCGATGCCGCATGGCGGGCCGCGGCACGGAACGCGCGGCTGCGAACGATAATAGGAGGTCCTCTTGGAATCGCCAGCCGTGAACGCTCCCTCCAGCACGCCAGCCACGCCCGTCCCCGCCGCCCACCTCGCGATGGAACCCGCCGATTCGGCGCGCTGGCTGGTGCGCGGCTCGCCGGGGTACCGCCGGGCCAACCTGGCGCTGTTTGCCGCCGGCTTCTCGACCTTTTCGCTGCTGTATTGCGTGCAGCCGCTGATGCCGCTGCTGGGGCACGACTTCGGACTGTCCCCCGCGCAGACGAGCCGTGCTGTCGGCCACGACGATGCTGCTGGCGTTCGCCATCCTGTTCGCGGGGCTGCTGTCGGAGTCGATCCACCGCAAGACGCTGATGGGCGTTTCGCTGGTGCTGGCCTCGGCGCTGACGCTGGCGGCGGCGGTGCTGCCCGGCTGGCAGGGGCTGCTGGCCACGCGTGCGGTGCTGGGAATCGTGCTGGGCGGCGTGCCGGCGGTGGCGATGGCCTATCTGGCCGAAGAGGTGCATCCGCAGGGCCTGGGCATGGCGATGGGCCTGTACTTGGGCGGCACCGCCTTCGGCGGCATGGCCGGGCGCGTGCTGACCGGCGTGGTGGCCGACCATGCCGGCTGGCGTTTTGCCATGGGCTTCACCGGGGCGCTGTACCTGCTGGCGGCGCTGGCCTTTGCCTGGCTGCTGCCGCCGTTGCGACGGTTCGTGCCGCGCCGGGGCGTGACGCTCGCCGATCTCTTCGATACGCTCACCGAGCACCTGCGCGAGCCCGGCCTGCGCGCCCTGTTCGCCATGGCCTTCCTGCTGATGGGCGGCTTCGTCACGATCTACAACTACGCCAGCTACCGCCTGCTGGGTGCGCCGTACGCGCTGAGCCATTCGGCGGTCGGGGCGATCTTCATGGTGTACCTGCTGGGCATCGGCGCTTCGACCTGGTTCGGGCGATTGGCCGATCGGCATGGCCGGGGCCGGGTGCTGCTGGCCGGCACGGCGGCGATGTCGGCGGGCGTGCTGATGACGCTGGCGATGCCGCTGGGGCTGGTGATCGGCGGCATCGCGCTGCTGACCTTCGGCTTCTTCGGCGCGCACGCGGTGGCGAGCGGCTGGATCGGGCGCCGCGCCAAGCGTGCCAAGGGGCAGGCGGCGGCACTGTACCTGCTGGCGTACTACCTCGGCTCGAGCATTGCCGGGACGGCGGGCGGCAAGCTCTACGCGCGGTGGGGCTGGCCCGGTGTGGTGGCACTGGTGACGGCGATGCTGGCCTGCGCCCTGCTGACGGCCGCATGGCTGTGGCGGCGCGCGCCGCTGCCGCCGGGCGCCAGGCGCTGACCCTGGCGCGCTTCACCGGGATTGGCGCCCCGGCAGGGAATTCGCGTATCGTGCCAGGGTCCGTGCCTGCACGATCGTGTTTCTCATCATGCGCACTCTCTTTCTGCTGTTGACGCGGCGGCTGTCGCCGGCCGTGTTCCTGTTGCTGTTCTGCATGCTGGGCGGTGCCGATGCGGCGCCTGTCTCGTTCGCCAAGCTGGCCGGGCTGCCGTCCGCCACCGGCAGCGCTTCGAGCCCCGCGGCCACGCCTGCGCAGACGCGCGCCTCGCTCGATGCCGTCATCACCCTGCTCGACAACGACCAGCAGCGCACCGCGCTCGTCGGCGAACTCAAGCAGCTGCGCGACGGCATGGCCGCGCAGCAGACCGCGCAGGTCCAGCAGGCGCCCGGGCTGCTGGGGGCGGTCGCTTCGCTGATCGAGAGCGGCTCGCTGCAGGCCGACGTCGATGCCGGCGCGCCGCGCTACTGGCTGCGCCGCATCGACGCCGCAGGCGACAACGCGAGCCTGCTCGTGGCCCCCGGGCGGCGCCTGCGCGTGCTGGCCGATTTCGCCAGCACCGTCGGCATCCGGGCGGCCATCGCCGGCGGGCTGCTGGGGCTGGGATGGGGCCTCCGCCGCGTGTTCGGGCTGAAGGCGGGCCTCGGGCCGCATCCGACCACGCGCGCGCTGTTCATCGATGCGCTGCGCAAGATCGGTCCATGGGCGGTGTCGTTCGCGGTGCTGATGCGCCTGGGGCACGAGGCGACGGCGGGCTTCGTGCTGGCGCTGGTGCTCGCCTATGCCATCGTGTGGGTCGCCATTGCGACGGCCGCCGTGGCGATGCTGTTCGTGCTGTTTGCCGGCAGCGCGCACCGGCGCGTGGCGGTGGCGCTTCTGCTGCGGCGCGGCATGTGGCCGATCTTTGTCGCGGCCAGCCTGGGCGCGTGCGGCGATGCGCTGGTCGATCCGCGCGTCGCACTGGTGCTCGGCGGCGCGCTGAGCCTGCTGCTGGCGACGGTGTGCAATGCCGCATCGTCGCTGGTGCTGGCGGTGGGCGCGCTGTGCTTGCGCCGCCCGATCGGCCAGTTGATCGCCAACCGTCCGTTCGAGCAGCGCAGCGGCCAGCACGCGGGCAACCAGTTCCGCCGCGCGATCGCGGTGCTCTGGCCGGTGCCGGTGGTGGTGCTGGCCGGCGCCACCGTGCTGGCGACGCTGGCCCTGCCGGACAACGTCGATGTGGTGTCGCGGCGCGCGGTGATGACGTCGCTGCTGCTGGTGGCGGCCTTCCTGCTGTCGGCCGTGGTGCGGCCGCGCGCGCACTGGCGCCTGCACGTGCGGTTCGGGCGCACGTCGCCGTATCTCGAGCGGCTCAAGCATTTCTTCGCGGCGCTGATGCAATTGGCCATCTGGATGGCTTTTCTCGAACTGGTGACGCGGGTGTGGGGCTACACGCTGGCGGAGGTGCTGCACAGCTCGGTCAACGGCCGCCGCATCGCCGATGCGCTGGTCGGGCTGGTCGGCACGGTGTTCTCCACCTGGCTGGCGTGGATCCTGCTCGATACCGCCATCCTGCAGGCGCTGTCGCCCGAGGCCGGGCGCGCGCGCCTGCAGCCGAGCACGCGGGCACGCACCATCCTGCCGCTGCTGCGCAACGGACTGAAGGTGGCGCTGGTGGTGACCGCCGGCATCGGCGTGCTGGCCAACCTGGGTGTGAACGTGACGCCGCTGGTGGCCGGTGCCGGGGTGATCGGCCTGGCGGTGGGGTTCGGCGCGCAGTCGCTGGCGCAGGACCTGATCACCGGCATCTTCATCCTGATGGAAGACACCATCAGCGTGGGCGATACGGTGGACGTGGGCGTGGCCACCGGCACCGTCATCAGCCTGACTATCCGCACCGTGCGGCTGCGCGACGGCGTCGGGGCCATCCACTCGATTCCGTTCAGCCAGATCAAGACCGTGCGCAACCTGTCGCGGGATTACTCGTTCGCCGATTTCGAAGTGCGTGTGGCGATGGACGCCGATCCCCGGCAGGCCATCGACCTGGTGCGCGAGGCCGCTGCCCGCACCGCCGGGGATGCGCGCTTCGAGCGCATTCTGATCGGCGTGCCCGAAGTGTTCGGGCTGGATCGCTTCGAGGGCGGCGCGATGATCGTCAAGGTACGCTTCAAGACGCGGCCGCAGAAGCAGGCCGATGTGCTGCGCGTCTTCAACGTCGTGCTCAAGGATGGGTTTGATACGGCCGACGTGCCGCTGGCGATGCCGGGCACGGTGCTGCGTCCGTCGCTTGCGCTGGAACAGTGGATGGCGCGCGCGGGCGCCATGCCGGGCGATGCCGATCATCCGCCGGCGCAGTCGCCCGCCGCGCCGGCCTGACGCGGGAGGCCCGGTGGGTTACAGCCGCGCCACCGCCAGTCCGACGGCCAGCAGGCTGCCGAGCCCGAAGATCGTCCAGCCGACGGTGCGCCGCTTGGTGGTCAGCACCCACAGCGCCAGGCCCGACAGCGACAGGAAGATCAGGCAGCCGGCCAGCGTATCGACCAGCAGGATCCATGGCACCGTCATGCCCCGGCCCAGGTGCAGGCTGATCAGCGTGCCGAGCATGCCGTTGTCGGTCTGGCGCACGCTGGCCGAGCGGTTGCCTGCCCAGTACTCCACCTGGATCTGCGTGACGGCGCCGTCGAAATCGAAGGTCCATTGCTCCGGCTGCATCAGCGGCTTGGCGGCGGGGACATCGTGGCGCGCTTCGCTCTTGCCCCCATGCTCCGCCCAGGGCACCGGCTGTGCCGGCTTGACCCGCACGCGGCGGGGCGCCTCCGGCAAGCCCAGCGCCCGCTGCAGCCACGCGCCCATGGCGTCGGGCGTGGCGGGCAGGGGATCGGACAGGGCGATCTGCGAGCTGGTCTTCTGCTGCGCGACCGGCAGCTTCATCACCGCCCGGTGGTTCAGCCAGATGCCCGAGACGCCGAAGATCAGCCCCATCACCGCACCCCACAGGCCGAACCAGCCGTGCGCCTTGCGCAGCCAGCGCACCAGGGTGGCGCGGCGGTTGGCGACGTGCTCGCCGCGCGCCGGACGCTTGGCGGCAACGGGATGGGCGGACAGCGGGGGACGGGACAGGTCGGTCATGGTGCAACGCGGGCGGCAGAACGCCGCCGGAGGAAAGGCAAATTCGACCGTCCAATATAAATGAGAATGATTCTCGTTGCAATGCGAGGTTTGTTACAGGGTAATACGCTCCAGTGCCCACCGTGACGCCTCGTCCGCCGTGCTGCCGCTCCTGTTCTGGAACGGGCTGCTCTGGCGCTATCTGCGCGCGTTGGAGGAAGCTGCGCGCGGTTTCGGCGACGGCAAGCTGCCGACGCGCGCGCACTTGCGCCGAAGCTCCAATGTCCACGGACTCGCGCGCCAGTTCAACGACGTGGCCGAACGCATCCAGGACTCGATCCAGCACCAGCGCGAGATGATGAATGGCATCTCGCACGAGCTGAAGACGCCGATCGCGCGGCTGGAATTCGGCATCGCGCTGCTGCAGTCGTCGGCGCCGGAAGCGCAGCGCAAGGCGTGGCTCGATGCTTTGCACCGCGACGTGCGCGACCTGGATGAACTGGTCAGTGAGCTGCTGGCGCTGAGCCGGCTGGAGCAGGGCGCCACGCACCTGGCGCTGATGCGCGTGACGGTGCACGAATGGCTGGACAGTGTCGTCGCCAACATCGCCGATGACGTGGCCGACCGGCAGCTCACGCTCGCCGTCCACGCCGATTTCGCACCCGCGCACCATGTCTGCGATCCGCGCCTGGTTGCGCGCGCGCTGCTCAACCTGATCCGCAATGCCATGCGCTATGCACGCCATACCATCACCGTGCATGCCGAGGCCGGCACCCATGGTCGCCTGTGCCTGACGGTGGAAGACGACGGTCCCGGCATTCCCGCCGCTGAGCGCGAGCGCGTGTTCGAGCCGTTCTACCGGCTCGACGCCAGTCGCGATCGCCATACCGGCGGCTTCGGCCTGGGCCTGGCGATCGTGCGGCGGATCGCGCTGGTGCATGGCGGCGAGGTGCGGCTCGATACGGGCGACTCCGGAGGTGCCCGCTTTGTCCTGTCGCTGCCGGCGATGCCGACGCCGGCGCTCTAGACCGTCCGCATCACGCGGCTTCCGCCTGCGGCCCCGGCCGGTGCAGGAACGCGCTCGGGCTCTGGCCGAAGGCGCGCCGGAACATCGCCGAGAACGCACTCTGGCTGTTGTAGCCCAGTTCCTGCGCGATGCGCGATAGCGGCAGGCCCTGCGACATCAGCGGGATCGCGCTGGCCAGCACCGCCTGCTGGCGCCACTGCGAAAAATTCACGCCCAGCTCGTCCCGGAAACGCCGGGCCAGCGTGCGGGTGCTGGCGCCGACTTCGCGCGCCAGCGCGTCGAAGGTCAGCGGTGTGCCCGGATCGGCCATCACCCGTTCGCACAGTGCGCGCAGGCGCTTGTCGGTCGGCATCGGCAGGTCCAGCGGCAGGGGGGCACTGCGATGCAGCTCGTCGAGGATCAGCGTGGCCAGGGCCTGTTCGCGGGCCAGCGCCAGCGGCCGGCGCACATCCATCGCGGCGATCAGCTCGCGCAGCAGCGGCGAGACCTCCATCACCCGGCATTGCGCGAGCGTGCCCGTCACCATCGAGGGATCGACGTAGAGCGTGCGCAGGCAGGCCGCCCCCACCACCCATACCTCGTGCTCGGTGCCGGGCGGAATCCAGATGGCGCGTGACGGCGGCACCACCCAGGCCGTGTCGCCGGCCTGCACGCGCAGCACGCCGGTATGGCTGTAGGCGACCTGGGCCCAGGCGTGCGTGTGGCGCGGGAAGCGGCTGTTGGCCTGCATCTGTCGTGTGTACAGCCGCACCGGATGGGTCGGCGAGGGCGGGATGCGGCCTTCGATATCGGTCGGCAGCAGGCGCTGGGCGGGCATGGCGGTTTTGCGACAGGTGGGACGAAACGAGTGTAAATGCGCGGGCAGGACTTGTCGCCGCCGGGGTGTCGATGGCAGGCTATGGGGCCACGCCGCGTTGGCGTAGCAGAACGACAAAGCGGACCGCCCGGGCGGTCTCGATAAAACACCGCGCCGGCTCCACGGCCGCAGCGGAGAAGGGTGTTCAAATGCAAATGGGAAATCACACGCGCAGTCGCCGGGGGACTCGACTGCGCCGGCTGGGCGCCATCGCGCTCACGCTCTGCGCCGGGCTGACGGCGTCCGTCGCCCAGGCCGACATCAGCATCATCCAGTCATTGCCGTTGTCCGGGTCGCAGGCCGTCACCGGGCGTGCGCTGAACGCCGGCGCCCGGCTGTATTTCGATTGGCTCAACCTGAATGGCGGCATCCACGGCGAGACCGTCCGCCTGGTCGCCCGCGACGACGAGCAGAAGGTCGAGCAGACCGTGCGCAACGTGCGCGACATGGCCAAGATCGACAACCCGGTCGCCCTGCTCACCGTGGTCGGCACCGCCAACGTCGAGGCGCTGATGCGCGAGGGCGTGCTGGCCGAGGCCAGGCTGCCGCTGGTCGGGCCGGCCACCGGCGCATCCAGCATGACCGGCGACCCGCTGGTATTCCCCATCAAGGCGAGCTACCAGCAGGAGATCGACAAGATGATCTCCGCGCTGGTGACGATCGGCGTGACGCGCATCGGCGTGCTGTACCAGGACGATGCGCTGGGCAAGGAAGCCACCACCGGCGTCGAGCGCACGCTCAAGGCGCACAAGCTGGCGATTGCCGCCATGGCCTCGTATCCGCGCAATACCGCCAGCGTGGGCCCAGCGGTGGACAAGCTGCTGGCACGCCGACGTGCAGGCGATCTTCCTGGGCGCCACCGCCGAGCCGGCCGCTCAGTTCGTCCGGCAGTACCGGGAGCGGGGCGGCGGGGCGCAGTTGCTCGGGCTGTCGTCCATCGATCCGGGCATCCTGCAGAAGGTGGCGGGGCTCGACGCGGTGCGCGGCTATTCGCTGGCGCTGGTGATGCCGAACCCGGGCAAGAGCGTGCACCCTGTCATCCGCGAGTTCAACCGGGCCCGCGCGGCGGTGGGCGCGAAGGATGTGGACCTGTCGTTCCGTGCGGTGGAGGGCTTTGTGGCGGCCAAGGTGCTGGCCGAGGCGATCCGCCGCGCGGGGCCCAAGCCGACCCGCGAGCAGGTGCGGCATGAGCTGACGGGGCTGCGCGACTATGACGTCGGCGGCGGGTTCACGGTGGACTTCACCGATCGCAGCCGCCCCGGTTCGCACTATGTCGAACTGGGCGTGGTGGGGCCGAACGGCTTGGTGATCCAGTAAGCGTCAGGACTGCGGCGTGATGCCGGCCCTGCGCGACAGGCAGACGCGCAGGCGTCGGCAACGGCAATTGCGAGGTCAGGCCGTGTGCCGGCCGTGACCTGCCGGCAGTCACCCGGCCGCGGTGCGCCGGGTGGCCTGCGGTGGCAGTGCGTTACGGTTCGAGCAGGGGATCCAGCGCGGAGGGACGGGGCTGCGGCTTGACCACCGTCAGCGTGGCGACCAGTCCGCAGACGGCGGCGAAGGACAGCCACAGGCCCGGCATTGCCTTGTTGCCGGTGGCGTGGATCAGCCCGGTGGCGATGGCCGGCGTGAAGCCGCCGAAGATGGCGGTTGCCAGGCTGTAGGCCAGCGAGAAGCCGGTGGTGCGCAGTTGCGGCGGCATGATTTCGGTGAGCGTCACGATCATGGCACCGTTGTAGCCACCGTACAGGAACGACAGCCACAGCTCCACCGCCAGCAGGCGGCCGAACGACGGTGCGCCGATCAGCCACATCATGGCCGGGTAGGCCGTCAGCAGCGTCAGCGCGCTGAAGACGATCAGCGGAGTGCGGCGGCCGATGCGGTCAGACAGCGAGCCCATCACCGGCAGCCAGAAGAGGTTGGAGGCCCCCACGCACAGCGTGACGATCAGGCTGTCGAAATCCGACATGTGCAGCACGTTCCTGCCGAAGGTCGGCGTGTAGGCCGTGATCAGGTAGAACGACACCGTGGTCATCACGGCCAGCAGCGTGCCCGCGCCCGCCAGGCGCCAGTTCTGGCCCATCGAGCGGAGCAGCTCGCCAATGCTCGGGTGGTGCTTGCGCTTCTGGAACTCCTCCGTCTCCCGCAGCGAGCGGCGGATGAAGAACAGGAACGGCACGATCAGGCAGCCGATCAGGAACGGCACGCGCCAGCCCCATTCGCCCATTTCCTTGGGCGACAGCGTGAACGACAGCAGCACGCCCAGCAGCGCGGCGAACATCACCGCCACCTGCTGGCTGGCCGATTGCCAGCTCACGAAGAAGCCCTTGCGGCCCGGCGTCGAGATTTCCGCCAGGTAGACCGATACCCCGCCGGGCTCTCCGCCGGCCGAGAAGCCTTGCAGCAGACGGCCGATCAGCACCAGCAGCGGCGCCGCCAGGCCGATGGTGTTGTAGCCCGGCACCACCGCGATCAGCAGCGTGCCGCAGGCCATCAGCACCAGCGTCAGGATCAGGCCGGCGCGGCGGCCGTGGCGGTCGATGTAGGCGCCCAGGATCAGCGCGCCCAGCGGGCGCATCAGGAAGCCGGCGCCGAAGGTCATCAGCGACAGCATCAGCGACAGAAAGGCGTTGCCTGCGGGGAAGAACGTTGCTGCGATGGCCGTGGCGTAGTAGCCGTAGACCATGAAGTCGTACATCTCGAGGAAGTTGCCGCTGACGACCCGGAAGATGGCCCGGGCTTTGGATTCGTTAGGGTTATGGGTATGCATGACGTCGTTTGACTGAACAGCTTGGTACAACGGTCAGGCGAGCCGGCCTGTCCGGCACGGATCGTCTCATAGAAAGCGATGGTGCGGTGCGGCACGAAGGGGGTGCTGTTGCGCGGGCCGGCACCGGGCGTGGCTGGGCGGAGTGGCCTGGTGACCCGGTCGGAGCGAGGCGTTACGCCGGTTCGGCGCAGAGATTGCGTGTCGGCGTGTTGCCGGCGAGCCTCTGCAGGTAGAGGGGGTAGCGATGTGGTGCGGCGCAGCAAGCGCGGCAGGGCCGGCGCTGCGGTAGAACGCTTCGATGCGTGCCAGCCGTTCGGCGTTCAGCCCGGCACCGGGTGCGCGCGGGCGGGCGGAATTGGCGCGCTTGGCCAGTCTGCCGGCCAAGCGCAGGGCCCAGGGGCCGTTGTCAGCGTTGCACTGGGCCGGCAGCGCGGCAAAGCCGCGGTGCTCCGGCGCCCCAGCGCAACGATGTCGCCCGGTTCGCCCGGGCGTTGCATGCGAGCTTCAGGCGGTCACGGTGTGCACGTGGCGGCCCGCCGGCTTGATCACCACGAGCGTGGCGACCAGCCCGCAGATGGCCGCGAAGGACAGCCACAGGCCCGGCATTGCCTTGTTGCCGGTGGCGTGGATCAGCCCGGTGGCGATGGCCGGCGTGAAGCCGCCGAAGATGGCGGTCGCCAGGCTGTAGGCCAGCGAGAAGCCGGTGGTGCGCACCGCCGGCGGCATGATCTCGGTGAGCGTCACCACCATCGCGCCGTTATAGCTGCCGTACAGGAACGACAGCCACAGCTCCACCGCCAGCAGGCGGCCGAACGACGGCGCGCGGATCAGCCACTGCATCGCCGGGTAGGCCGTCAGCAGCGTCAGCACGGTGAAGGTGATCAGCAGCGGGCGACGGCCGACGCGGTCGGACACCGAGCCCATCACCGGCAGCCAGAAGAAGTTGGAGGCCCCCACGCACAGCGTGACGATCAGGCTGTCCAGGTCCGACAGGTGCAGCACGCTCTTGCCGAAGGTCGGCGTGTAAGCGGTGATCAGGTAGAACGACACCGTGGTCATCACCACCAGCAGCGTGCCCGCGCCCACCAGGCGCCAGTTCTCGCCCATCGAGCGGAAGATCTCGCCCAGGGCCGGACGGTGCTTGCGCTTCTGGAACTCCTCCGTCTCCTGCAGCGAGCGGCGGATGACGAACAGGAACGGCACGATCAGGCAGCCGACCAGGAACGGCACGCGCCAGCCCCACTCGCCCATTTCCTTGGGTGACAGCGTGAACGACAGCAGCACGCCCAGCAGCGCGGCGAACATCACCGCCACCTGCTGGCTGGCCGATTGCCAGCTCACGAAGAAGCCCTTGCGGCCCGGCGTCGAGATCTCCGCCAGGTACACCGAGACGCCGCCCAGCTCCACGCCGGCCGAGAAGCCCTGCAGCAGCCGGCCGACCAGCACCAGCAGTGGCGCCGCCAGGCCGATGGTGGCATAGCCCGGCACCACCGCGATCAGCAGCGTGCCGCAGGCCATCAGGCCCAGCGTCAGGATCAGGCCGGCGCGGCGGCCGTGGCGGTCGATGTAGGCGCCCAGGATCAGCGCGCCCAGCGGGCGCATCAGGAAGCCGGCACCGAAGGTCACCAGCGACAGCATCAGCGAGAGGAACTCGTTGCCGGCCGGGAAGAAGGTGTCCGCGATGGCCTTGGCGTAGTAGCCATAGACCATGAAGTCGTACATCTCCAGGAAGTTACCGCTGACCACCCGGAAGATGGAGCGGGCTTTGGATTCGTTGGGGTTATGGGTATGCATGGATGTCTCACTCAACAGGGGTACAACAGTTGGGCGGACCGCCAGCGCAGCGCGGACCGCCTCGTAGAACGTTGTGATGTGGTATGGCGTGCTGGAGGGCATGTCGTCGCGCAGGCGCTGGCCCGTCGCGTCGATCACCTCATGCCAGCCCCGCTCATGCAGGAAGCGCGCCGACCACAGCGACAGCGTGCTTGCCAGCAGCGTGCCGTGGGTTTCGCTGCACAGCGACAGCGCGCGACCATATTCGGTCTGGGCCCAGATGCGCTGGCTGGCGTCGCGCATGCCACCATCCAGCTCCAGCGACAGGCAGACGCCCTGGGTGTCGGCGTTCACGCCAAGGCGGCAGGCGGTGTCGACCGCGCGGCCCAGCGTGTCGGCCAGCTGCCGGCCGGCCTCCGAGCGCGCGAACACGTCGGCGTGCGCGCGCACCAGGTAAAACCATTCGAACTGGTGGCCGGGTTCGATGCGGTTGTCCGTGTCGGCCCGGTCGACCGGCAACTCGGCGATGCAACCGGTGCGCGCATCGATGAAGCGCGCGGCCATGCCTTCGGCCAGCGCGTGCACGCCGGCCTCGGCCCAGGCGGGCGCATCGGGCAGGGCTGCCGCGGCCAGGTAGGCCTCGGTCAGGTGCATCACCGGGTTCTGGGCGACGCCGGCCAGCGGCGTAGCGAACGCCACGTCCATGGCGGCCACCGGCAGCGGCATGGCACCCTCGCGCGCAAAGCGGCGGGAGATGACGTCGTGCGCCTCTTCCATCAGCGCCGCCGCGCGCGGATCCTCGCTCACGGCCAGCCAGTGTGCAGCGGCGAACAGCACGAAGGCGTGCGTGTACAGGTCCTTGGTCGCGTCCTGCGGCGCCAGCGCGCTGTCGATGGCGAACAGCCAGCCGTCGTGGATCGTGTCGCGGAAGCGCGTGTCCAGCGCATGGCACAGCGCAGCGGCGCGCTCGGCGCAGACCGCGGCATGCCGTGGCGACAGCACGGTCGCGCGGGCGAACGTGTACAACTGCCGGGCACACGCCATGGCGCGGTAGCGCGACGTGGACGCCGGCACCAGCCGGTCGCCCTCGGCAACCAGTGCCTCGTAGCACAGGCCGGCCTGTGCGTTCCAGCCGGGGCCGAGCCACATCGGTAGCAGGACATCGTCGTAATGGCGGGCGAACGCCGGCAGCGCGGCAGCCGCGTCGGGCAGTTCGGTGGTGCCAGGTAGGACGGACGTCGAGAACGATGGAAGCATGTGCTCCGGGACTGTCATGGCGAAAGCCGGCGATGCAGTGCCGGCGGGGCCTAGATTGTGCGCCAACTGGCAGGGGGATGCTACGCGGGCCTTTTTCAATAGCCGACTCCATTCCGGGGTTGTGGGTCGAATGAAAGCAAACATCCGGATCCTTGCTGGGCATGGGTTTGTGCGAATATGCGCCATTGCCGTGACGGCTTTCCGCCCCGACCCATGCACCGCCGCGATTTTCTGAAGCAGTTGGCCGCCGGATTTCTGGCCCTGGCGCCAGGGTTAACACCTAGTGCCACATCGGCCCTGCCGCTGGCGTCCGCCGCGACGGAACCGTTCGACGAAGCCTGGCTGCGCCAGCGTGCGCGGGCCCTGGCGGCCCGGCCTTACCGCAAGCGCAATACGGCATTGCCGCCACCGCTGGCCGCGCTCGGATGGGATGCCTACCAATCCATCGGCGCTCGTTCCGATTATGCCCTCTGGGCCGGGCAGCGCCTGCCGTTCGAGGCCAGGTTCTTTCACCTGGGCCTGTTCTTCAAGTCGCCGGTGCGCATGCACGAGGTGGTCGACGGCCAGTCGCGCGTCATCGCCTACGACCCGGTCATGTTCGACTACGGCAAGAGCGGTCTGGACCACGCCTCGCTGCCCGCCGACCTCGGCTTCGCCGGCTTTCGGCTGACCACGCGCGCCGACCCGACGCGCGACGTCGCCGCCTTCCTTGGCGCGAGCTATTTCCGCGCGGTGGGCGGACAGTGGCAGTACGGCATGTCCGCGCGCGGGCTGGCGATCGACACCGGCCTGCGGCGGGCCGAGGAATTCCCCGATTTCACCGAATTCTGGCTGGTGCGCCCGGCGTCGGAGGCCGACACGCTGCGCGTCTACGCGCTGCTCGATTCCCCCAGCGTGGCCGGCGTCTACCGCTTCGACATCCGCCCCGGCGATACGCTGGTGATGGACGTGCAGGCCACGCTGTTCGTGCGCAAGCCGATCGAGCGGCTCGGCATCGCGCCGCTCACCAGCATGTTCCTGTCCGGTGAAAACGACCGCACCGACCGCGCGGGGGATCGCCAGAGCGCGGCCCGCCGCTGGCGCGCTTCCGACTGGCGCCCGGATATCCACGATTCCGACGGACTGGCCATCTGGCGGGGTTCGGGCGAATGGATCTGGCGGCCGCTGGCCAACCCGCCCGCGCTGCGCAGCCAGCGCTTCGCCGACGATGGCCCGCGCGGCTTCGGCCTGCTGCAGCGCGACCGCAACCCGGATCACTATCAGGACGACGGCGTGTTCTACGAAAAGCGTCCCAGCGTCTGGGGCGAGCCCGCGCACGGCTGGGGTGAGGGCGCGGTGGAACTGGTCGAACTGTCCGCCGCCGACGAGACCTTCGACAACATCGTCGCCTTCTGGCGGCCGGCCGTGGCGCCGCAGGCCGGCCAGGAGCTGGCCTTCGGCTACCGGCTGAGCTGGGGGGGCCAGCCTCCGGCGGCCCCGCCGCTGGCGCGCGTGGTGGCCACGCGCACCGGCATCGGCGGCATCGTCGGGCAGCCGCGCAAGTCTTTCTCGTGGCGCTTCGTGGTCGATTTCGCCGGCGGCGAGCTGGGCCGGCTCGGCCGCACCACCGTCGAGCCCGTCATCCGCGTCTCGCGCGGGCGCGTGGAGATCGTCTCGGCCCGGCCGCTGGCCAGCATCGACGGCGTGCGCGCGATGTTCGACCTGGTGCCGGATGCCGGCAACGCACCGATCGAGCTGCAGCTGACGCTGCAATCCGGCGATCGGCCGCTGTCGGAGACCTGGGCGTATCAGTGGACTCCGCCCGTGGATCGGGCGGTCTAGCCGCCCCGGATAGGCAACGAGAACCGTGTCCATCCGACCCGCCCGGGAGCGGCGTCATGCAAGTCCCGGCATGGGGCAGCGGCCTCGCCGTCCGGCTGCCCGTGGCCGTGGCGGGGCGCTTCAACCGCGCATCGTCAATCCTGTTGCGGCGGCGGCATGAACCGCGCCGCCATCGCCGCCCACCCTTGCGGCCCGAGCCGTTCCATCGTCGCGATATTGCGCTCGTAGATGTCCGCCGCGTCCGGCACGGCCGCCGTGGCGCGGGCGATGCTGTCTTCGCGCAGCAGGTGCAGGATCGGCACCGGCGCGCGGTTGGTGGCGTTGGCGATGTCGTCCGGATCGGCATCGGCGAAGACGAAGTCCGGGTGGAAGCTCGCCAGCTGCAGCTCGCCTTTGAAGCCGGCGCGGGCGAGCTGTGCCTCGGCGCGCTCGGTGAGCGAGTGGAAATCGAAGAAGTCGGCCAGCGCCGGGACGATCAGCAGGGTGGTGTCGATCTCGCTGGCGGGCCGGCTGCGCAGCACGTCGGCCTCGGCGCCCAGGTGCTCAAGCACGTCGCCGTCCATCGTGGCGAGGCTCACGGCGTAGCGGACCTGCCGCTTCACGTGCACGGCCTTGGCGAAGGGGCACAGGTTCAGGCCGATCACGGCGTCTTCCAGCCAGCGCCGCACGTGGCCGACCAGCTCGGCGGCGGCCTCGGGGCGCAGGTCGAGCGCATCGGCGGGGGCATCGAGCAGGACGAATTCGGGGGAGGGCACGGGCATGTCGGGGGCAGCGGAACCAGCGCGCAGTGTAGTCGATGGTGCGGGAGCGCTTCTTGCGGCAACCCGGTGTTGTGTCGTGCAACCTCCGGCGCGCGACGTTCTTGCCGCGCCGGGATCACTTCGGGCGATGCCCGCATCGCCTCTGTGGTCCGTCCCATGCATCGATTTTGCAAAACAAGGAGCCGAACCATGATCGAACCGCGTCCGTTGAAGATCACGCTCGCCCTGGCCGCCACGCTTGCTGCCTCGGTGGCCTTCGCCCAGATGACACCGGCGCCGAAGACCTCGCCGGAGACCACCGGCACGGTACAGGTCGCGCCGGAAGGCCAGGGGTCGGTCGCGTCGTCCAGCGATCCGCTGGTGCAAAAGCGTATCGAGGACAAGGCCGCCAGGGATGAATACAAGGCGCGCAAGGCTGAGGCCAAGGCCGGCTACAAGGACGAAATGAAGGCCGCCAAGTCTGTCCGCAAGGCCGAGAAGCAGGAGGCCAGCACCAAGCGCAAGGAGGAGATGGTCAGGCAAGGCGGGCCGGCGCAAACGCCAAGCAGTGGCGGTGAGTAGCGGTCCGTCCCGCCGAAAAAAAGGCGACCCGCGGGTCGCCTTTTTCTCACCGACGCGTGTCGTCAGTGGCCGTGCGTGGTCGGCAGCCGCACCTGCGCCACAGCCATCTCCCACTGCGCCATGCGGTGCTGGGCTTCGTCGCGGCTGATGACGGGATGGAAGGTACGCGAGGCGCGCCATTGCTGCGCGATCTCGTCCTCGCCCCGGTAGAAGCCGGTGGCGATGCCGGCCAGATAGGCCGCGCCCAGCGCCGTGGTCTCGATGATCTCCGGGCGCACCACCGGGATGCCGAGCAGGTCGGCCTGGAACTGCAGCAGCAGGTTGTTGGCCGAGGCGCCGCCGTCCACGCGCAGTTCCGAGATGGCCGAGACCGCGTCGCGCGTCATCGCCTGCAGCAGCGCGGTGCTCTGGAACGCGATCGACTCCAGCGCCGCCCGCGCGATATGGCCGATGGTCGTGCCGCGCGACAGCCCGACGATCGCGCCCTGCGCGGTCGGGTCCCAATACGGTGCCCCCAGTCCGGTGAACGACGGCACGAACACCACGCCGCCCGAATCCGGCACCGAGGCGGCGAGCCCTTCCACGTCGGCCGAGCGCTGGATCGCGCGCAGGCCGTCGCGCAGCCACTGCACCACCGCACCGCCGACGAACACGCTGCCTTCCAGCGCGTAGCTGCGCCGGGTGCCGCTCTGGCAGGCCGCCGTGCTGATCAGCCCATTGCGCGATTCGACCGCGCGCTCGCCGGTGTTGAGCAGCATGAAGCAGCCGGTGCCGTAGGTGTTCTTGGCCATGCCCGGCTTGAAGCAGGCCTGGCCGAACAGCGCCGACTGCTGGTCGCCCGCGATGCCGCCGATGGTGAGCGGCGCGCCCAGCCAATCGGCATCGGTCTGGCCGAAGCGATGGGCGGACGGGTGCACCTCCGGCAGCAGGCTCGGGTGGATATCGAGTGCGCGCATCAGTTCGGCGTCCCACTGGCCGGTGTGGATGTTCCACAGCAGGGTGCGCGAGGCGTTGGACACGTCGGTCACATGCAGACGGCCGCGCGTGAGCTGCCACACCAGCCAGCTGTCGATGGTGCCGAAGGCGAGTTCGCCGCGCGCGGCGCGTTCGCGGGCCCCGTCCACGTGGTCGAGGATCCAGCGCAGCTTGGTGCCCGAGAAATACGGATCGATCACCAGCCCGGTGCGCTCGCGCACCGCGTCTTCCAGGCCGTCGGCGCGCAGCCGTTCACAGATGGCCTCGGTGCGGCGGTCCTGCCAGACGATGGCATTGAAGATGGGGCGGCCGGTGGCGCGCTCCCACACCACGGTGGTCTCGCGCTGGTTGGTGATGCCGAGCGCGGCCATGTCGGCGGCGGTCAGCTTCGCTTGTTCGAGCGCGGCGCGGCAGGTGGCGAGCTGGCTGTTCCAGATGTCGAGCGGATCGTGCTCGACCCAACCGGGCTGCGGGAAATGCTGCGGAAACTCCTGCTGGGCACTGGCGACGATCTGGCCGGCGCGGTTGAACACGATGGCGCGCGAACTGGACGTTCCCTGGTCGAGCGCGAGGAGGTATTCCATAAGGCAGTTGCTCGGATGCGCCGGGGGGCGACCGGTCCTGCGACCGACCCGCCCCGGCGTGGGTTTGATGCGGTGATGCGAAAGCATAGCCCGCCGGCAGCGGGCTTACGAATGGGGCCGATCCCGATGGCGCTGGGCCGCCGGGACCGTCCCGCCCGCGTGGGTGTCAGCGCACGCGGCCGTCCTTCCAGGCGGCCAGCAGCTTGTCGTAGGCCACCGTCTCACCCTTCGGGCGCTCGTTGTCGAGCTTCTTCCACGGCGCGTGCTCGGCCGACAGCCACTTGGCCGGGTCGCCTTCCGGGTTCAGCCTGGGCGCACAGTTCTTCATGCCGGCGCGCTGCAGCCGGCCCATCACCTGGTCCATCTCCTTGGCCAGGTTGTCCATGGCGCCTTGCGGGGTCTTCTCGCCCGTCACGGCCGTCGCCACGTTCTTCCACCAGAGCTGCGCCAGCTTCGGATAGTCGGGCACGTTGTTGCCGGTCGGCGTCCACGCCACGCGGGCCGGGCTGCGGTAGAACTCGATCAGGCCGCCGTACTTGGCCGCGTTCTTGGTGAAGTAGTCGCTGTGGATGTCGGAGTCGCGGATGAAGGTCAGGCCCGTGATCGACTTCTTCAGCGACACCGTCTTCGACGTGACGAACTGCGCGTACAGCCAGGCTGCCGAGCGGCGCTCGAACGGGGTGGACTTGAAGAACGTCCACGAGCCGACGTCCTGGTAGCCGTTCTGCATGCCGTCCTTCCAGTACGGGCCGTGCGGCGACGGGGCCATGCGCCACTTGGGCGAGCCGTCGGCGTTGACCACCGGGCCCGGCTTGGTCATCGGCGCGGTGAAGGCGCTGTACCAGAACACCTGCTGCGCGATGTGGCCCTGCGCGGGCACCGGGCCGGCCTCGTTGAAGGTCATGCCGGTCGCCTCGGGCGGGGCGTACTTCTTCATCCAGTCGACGTACTTGGTGAGCGCGTACACGGCAGCCGGGCTGTTGGTCGCGCCGCCGCGCGCCACCGAGGCGCCCACCGGGGTGCACTTGTCCTTGTCGTCCACGCGGATGCCCCATTCGTCCACCGGCAGGCCGTTCGGGATGCCCTTGTCGGCCGAACCGGCCATCGACAGCCACGCGTCGGTGAAGCGCCAGCCCAGCGACGGGTCTTTCTTGCCGTAGTCCATGTGGCCGTAGACTTTCTTGCCATCCAGCTCCTTCACGTCGTTGGTGAAGAAGTTGGCGATGTCTTCATAGGCCGTCCAGTTGACGGGCACGCCCAGGTCGTAGCCGTACTTGGCCTTGAACTTGTCCTGCAGGTCCTTGCGCGCGAACCAGTCGGCGCGGAACCAGTACAGGTTGGCGAACTGCTGGTCGGGCAACTGGTACAGCTTGCCGTCCGGCGCCGTGGTGAAGCTGGTACCGATGAAATCCTTCAGGTCCAGGCCGGGGTTGGTGAATTCCTTGCCTTCGCCCGACATGAAATCGGTCAGCGGCACGATCACGCCATAGCGGTAGTGCGTGCCGATCAGGTCGGAGTCGGAGATCCAGCCGTCGTAGATGCTCTTGCCGGACTGCATCGAGGTCTGCAGCTTCTCCACCACATCGCCTTCCTGCATGATGTCGTGCTTGACCTTGATGCCGGTGATCTCTTCAAACGCGCGGGCCAGCGTCTTGGATTCGTAGGCGTGCGTATCGAGCGTTTCCGACACCACGTGGATCTCGGTCACGCCGCGGGCCTTGAGCTTGGCGGCGGCATCGATGAACCACTTCATCTCCGCCAACTGCTTGTCCTGCGACAGCGTGCTGGGCTGGAATTCCGTCGTCACCCACTTCTTGGCTTCGGCCTCGCCCGCGTGCGCGGCACCTGCTGCCAGGGCGCTCGCCAGCGCGATCGCGCTGATCCGGAGCGTCATGCGCCAGGATGTTTTCATCGGTATCTCCTCGTGTTTTTGTTCTCCCCGCGGCGAAAACATCCGACATTCCGACGCGGGGAGCGTGGTGGAATGCGTGTGCCCATGCGGGCGTGGAAGCGGCGGCATGCTGCCGGCGTTTCCTGACTTGCGAAATCGGGGCCGCCCCCAGCTAGCCGCGCCACAGGATCAGCAGCACCACCACCATCGAGGCAGCGAAGCCGCCCCACGCATTGCTGTCTTCCGCCGCGAGGCCGACCCACGCCAGATTGATGTACGCGGCCGTCAGCAGGCCGATGAAGAGGCGATCGCCGCGCGTGGTGGCGATCGGCAGCAAGCCCTTGCGCTCCACCGTCGGGCGGGTCACTTCCCAGATCGTCATGCCGGCCAGCATCAACGCGATGCAGCCGAAGAAGATCGCCACCTCGGGCGTCCAGTCCATCCAGCTGAACATGGCTGTGTCTCCCGTTGTCGTTTCAGACGCGGCCCATCGCAAAACCCTTTGCGATGTAGTTCCGCACAAACCAGATCACCAGCGCGCCGGGGATGATGGTCAGCACGCCGGCCGCGGCCAGCACGCCCCAGTCCATGCCCGAGGCCGACACCGTGCGCGTCATCACCGCCGTGATCGGCTTGGCGTCGACCGAGGTGAGGGTGCGCGCCAGCAGCAGCTCCACCCAGCTGAACATGAAGCAGAAGAACGCCGTCACGCCCACGCCCGCCTTGATCAGCGGCAGGAATATCTTCAGGAAGAAGGCCGGGAAGCTGTAGCCATCGATGTACGCCGTCTCATCGATCTCGCGCGGGATGCCCGACATGAAGCCTTCCAGGATCCACACCGCCAGCGGCACGTTGAACAGCATGTGCGCCAGCGCCACGCCCAGATGGGTGTCCATCAGCCCGACCGTCGAATACAGTTGGAAGAACGGCAGCAGGAACACCGCCGGCGGTGTCATCCGGTTGGTCAGCAGCCAGAAGAACATGTGCTTGTCGCCCAGGAAGCGGTAGCGCGAGAAGGCATAGGCCGCCGGCAGCGCCACCACGGTCGACAGCACCGTGTTCATCGTCACGTAGAGGATCGAGTTGATGTAGCCCCAGTACCACGACGGGTCGGTGAAGATGATCTTGTAGTTGTCGAAGGTGACGAACTTCGGCCAGATCGAGAAGCCGGCCAGCGTCTCCTCGTTGGTCTTGAGCGACATCGACAGCATCCAGTACAGCGGCAGCACCGCAAATGCCACGTACACAACGAGCGTGATGGCGCGGGCAATCTTGCGCTTGTGTTCGTTGTTGCTCGGATTAGGCATGGTCGTCTCCCACGGCCGCGCTTGCACTGCCCACGCGCTGCATCCAGTTGTACAGAACGAAGCAGAACAGCAGGATGATGAGGAAGTACACGATCGAGAACGCCGCCGCCGGACCCAGGTCGAACTGGCCCACCGCCTTCTGCGTCAGGTACTGCGACAGGAAGGTGGTGGCATTGCCGGGGCCGCCGCCGGTCAGCACGAACGGCTCGGTGTAGATCATGAAGCTGTCCATGAAGCGCAGCAGCACGCCGATCATCAGCACGCCGCGCATCTTCGGCAACTGGATGTAGCGGAACACCGCCAGCCGGCTGGCACCGTCGATCTCCGCCGCCTGGTAGAACGCATTCGGGATCGAGCGCAGGCCGGCGTAGGCCAGCAGCGCCACCAGCGGCGTCCAGTGCCAGACGTCCATGATCAGCACCGTGATCCACGCGTCGAACGAGTGCGACGTGTAGTTGTAGTCAATGCCCATCCGGTTGAGCTAGTACCTCAGCACAGAGGTTATGACAGTTTGGGTAGGTTGTAGGACAGGCAAGCAGTTGTGGTCAACGAGCAGCTCAATGCTGCGAGCGATGCCTGCTTGCCGGCGGA
>CAKKOY010000046.1 GCA_919592095.1 Ralstonia syzygii subsp. syzygii
CTTGCGGATCGCATCGATGACGCCCGCATCAATACCCGTGCCGTCGTTGACGGTAACCGTGTAGCCATTGCGGATCGCATCCTTGCCCGGCATCCCGCACGCCTTGTCAACAAGCCAGTGCTGCGCAATCAGCGCGCAAAGCTGGTAGCCGATGAAGCTTTGCGATGCGTACCAGCCGACCTGGGCCGCTGGCATGTTTTCCTGTCGGAGCGCGGCAACGCGCTTGACACTGTTTTCAAGTTCGTTGGCGTCCATGCCGGTGTCGGCGGCGCGGAAGTCATCGACCACCGAGCGCCGAAACGTTGACGCCTGCAAATGTGCCCACGCCTCGGCTTGACCGACGCGCAGATCGTGCTCAGTCGTGAAAAAGCCCCCGGACTTTGCAATCTCGGGGGCTTGGGGCGGCGCATCCTTGCGTCGTAGCCAGTTGAACATGTCGGTCCTAATCCAGATCGAAGAAGCCGCGCGGTTTCATCGCCTTTGGTGCGAAGCGGATCATCACAGCATCAGCCAGGTTTGGTGAGCGTGCCCCTTCCGGGGTTTTGTCCACAATGATCTTGCCCACACCATTGATGGTGTACGTCGGCTGCGAAAGCTCGGTTGTGAGTCGCGCCAGTTCCGGCAGCGAACTCGACAGGGCGATGATTTCGTCAGCATCGAAGGGCAGTTGCTCCGTGACGGCGCGGTGTGTTTTCTGGAACCGGGTCCGCAGGGACCACCACGATTGCGCCTTCAGATTCGCAAAGAAATCTTGGTTGGTACGGCCATTCACCATTTCCTTGTCGGGATTCACGACAGCCCCGGAGCCGCGAAACGATGACACGTCAATCTCCCGCGCGCCGCATTGCTTTCGTCCGTCGTTGATGACTCGGGCGTCGCCACGAACACCCGCGCCCAGGCCATCGGCGTCATAGTTGAGCGCGCTATATCCGTGCGTGTCGCATAGGAGGAATGCTCTTTCGACAGTTTTATAGATGTCGGAGCCCTCGCCAGACCACGATTCGAGGTGCTCGACCAGAATCCCGTGCGCGCCGCAGAAAGCGTTCTGATCAACGCCCTCGTCGGCAACGTCCAAGGCGCCACTGCGCAAGCCTGTGGGAGCAACACCGAGCTTTCTATGTGCGTCGATGGCGGACTGAACCCATTCGCTGGGGATGAGAACACCTTCGACGGATGCCGTGTAGCTGATGTCGATTTCTTGCGCGACGATGACCGAATTGTCGATCTTGCGCTTTTGTGCTTGATACCACGCATCATCTTTTCGTGGATCATCGCGCCAGTGGAACGTAAACACTGGAATCTTGCCGGCGTGGCGCTTCTGCGCGAAAGGGTTCGCCATGCCGTTTGCCGATGATATGTCCTGGCGGCAGTTCGTCGTTTGCGACAGTGAAGCATCCACCAGTAGCGGGCGCTCAAGGAAGGCCGCCTCATCGACAAAATAGAAACTGGCGCGGTCCCCCCGGCCAATGCCGTCACCGGCTTCACCCGCCATCACTGAACTCGTCTCAGGGAAATGGATGCGCATGTGCGGCGCGTGTTTGAGCGGGTCCCAACCTCCCCGGAACTCGGGGGGCAGCAACGTCAGAAACATACGTGCCTTGTGGAACAGCGATTTTGGCGAACCGATCTTGTCAACGTACTCTTCTTTGCGTGAACCAAATCCAGCTACGACACCCTCTTGAAACAGGCAGATCGTGGCGGCAACGCCAACCGTCAGCCAGCTCAGCCCCATATCGCGGGATTTTTCCGTTAGTCCGGGTGATTGCGTGCGCCACTTGTCAAGAAACCACTCGACCCATTCCTCTTGTCTCGGGAACAGCAGGAACGGGATCGCTGCGGGTAATCTGCGCTCGACGTTGCGAGGATCAAACGTCATGCCCCAATCGATGATGAATTGGGCCGGATTGTCGCGATAGAACGTGCTCAATGCCGGCAGCACGTTAGGATTTGCGCGGATGCGCTTTAACCGCTCCGCTCGCCATTCAAACACCTGCACGTAGTCGGGTGCGCGAAAGTCGAACGGGAAGGGGATTGGCATACCAAAAAGCAACGAAAAAGTCCGCGCCAGTTATCCAGCGCAGGCTTGATAAGGCTTTGATGCGACCTTCAGCCCTACCAAGAGAAACGTGTCGAACTCAAAGAGCCAGTCGGCCAAGCAACTTAGTTCTATCTTCAGTCGGAGGCACTTGTCGATTGCAGCGCGGTGTATAGGGCCGTTTTGCTGACTTTGAGTCGCAAAGCGGCTTCGCGGACGTTCAGTCCGCCCGCAATGTGCTCTCGTGCCCGCTGTAATTTTTCAGCGGTAACGACTGGTTTACGCCCCCCTTTTCGTCCGCGTGCGCGGGCCGCCGTCAGGCCGGCCACGGTACGTTCGCGGATTAGGTCGCGCTCGAATTGTCCCAATGCGCCCAACACATGGAAAATGAGCCGCCCGCCCGGTGTCGTCGTGTCGATGGCTTCTGTCAGTGAGCGGAATCCGACGCCACGCGCTTCAAGTGCGCCAATCGTTTCGATCAGGTGGGGCAGGGAGCGCCCAAGCCGATCCAGGCGCCAGACGGCTAACACATCGCCCTCGCGCAGATAGGCTAGCGCAGCAGCCAAGCCAGGGCGGTCAGCCTTGGCTCCAGAAACCGTGTCCTCAAAAATGTGTTCGCAGTCCGCCTTGTTCAGCGCGTCCGTCTGCAAGGCCGTGTCCTGTTCAGCCGTCGATACCCGTGCATAACCGATAAGTGCCATCATTCGCCTTTTTGTCCGTCATTCCGTCCGTTTATCTTAAAGTCCGACAACCCATAAAGCAACTATGTTGTCGGACAGTTTCCGGCATGACCAATCAATGACCGTTTGACGGACAAGCGATTTGAGGGCACATCGACCTCGGTGAGTTTTCGAACAAGGTGCCGGGAAAACGTTCGGAGGTGTTAGGCGTTCATCATCTGCTGGTAAAGCTTTGCGGCCTCGATCGGATCGTTTGTCACGGCCGAGATCGACTGCACCGGGCCACCATTGGTGCCCGTCAACTCAACTCGATCCCGGAACATGCCGAGATGCCTGCCGAGCAGTTCGAGGTTCTTCACCTTGTCCGGCCACTTAATCTTCTTCAGGATACCGACCGCAGAACGTGCGTCGCCACTACCCTCGAACATCTCGGCAAGGTCGAAGCCGGACAGATACTGCCGCCAGACACGCGGCCACTCGCTAACCGGTTTCAGTTCCATCGCATCGGTCATGATGTCCAGCACGTCCATCTGGTCGATCTCGACCATGCGGCACAGCACGTAATCGACATCAACCTGTGTGCGCTGCGCCCGCGCTTTCATGCCTTCTGCGATGGCTTCCTGGATGTCAGCATTTGACAACAAGCGCGCGGCTTGCTGCCGCGCCGTTTTCTCGCTGTAACCCGCACGGATTGCCGCCTGCGTGGCGTTCAAATCCTTCAGGTACTCATCAACGAAATCCAGTTGTTTGGGGGGCAATTTCCGCATGGAGGATACCAACGAAAAAGCCCGCTGGCTTTCGCTCGGCGGGCTTTGGGCGCAAATATGACGTGTATCGAATGGTGCGGATTATTCGGTGCTTTTCACCGATTGTCAAGTTGACACCATATCGTCGGTTGCGCCCGAAATCAGCCCGAATTCGGCGAATCGCTGTTCAATTTCTGACCAGGCGGCATGTTCGACCCCAAGCTCTTTCGTTTTCGGATTTCCTGAAATCCAGCGACGTACCGCAGCGTTGTGCTTGCTCACCGTGTCCACGTGGGCGCCGCAATCTCGTGCGATGTCCACGAGGTTGCACTTCACGCCGAAAATTTTCTCGACAATCGCGCGCCGCACACGGTAATGCGAGAACCCTGAGGCGTAACCCGCTGAAGCATCTGTCAGCCATGCGATTGCTGTACGCCATTCCTCGTTTGGTCGGCGTTTTGAGCAGCAAGACTGTCCGCACCCGCATGGCAAATCTCGCGGGGCAGCGCGAGCAACCAGCAACGCCAATTGCAGTTCAGGCATTTCCCACAGTTGGCGACGGATCATCCCGGCCTGTCCAGCGCCATCGAGCCCAACCAGTCCCATACCTGAGCCAACCAGTTCGCCACGCAGCCGTTTCGCCATCGGCGTCTCACCATACTGCTGCGTCGAGTAGCACAAGGCAAAGCGCACGGCGTCAAATGCAGTCTTGAATTCGATGTCACTCATGTTCGTTCTCCGATGATTTTTCAATGCTGCAAAAATTTTCGCTATTCGCCGCCAAGGCTTTCGAAGTGGCGCAGCTTTCTTGAGCGTGCAATTTTTTGCGTTATCCCGTTACTCCCATTAAAAGCGGTTTTTTATGGAAGTATCTTCACGCGCGGTCCTATGAAGTTTCTTTAAAAAGGCTATTTAATGGGAGTAACGGGACTAGCGAATCTCAGCTTCGTTGATTTCTAGGGGGAGCGCGCAATGTTTTGCACGTTCAAATCTGCTTCGCCTGTTAGCTTGTAAATTTCTACGTACTCAGCGACAACCTCCTTGAATTTGTGCTCGTCGCATTTCCGTAAGATTTGCAGGCTCGGTTTTTTTTCATCCCGGTATAGGCTAATGAGCCAGACCTTAACGTCTCGCCCTTCCCATCCAGTTGATACGCCAGCCTTCCAAGGGTGTTCACATATCGCCTTGAACTTCCCTTCGATGTTCCAAGCCGAGCCCACAAAGCGCATTGCTCCGCTGTCGGGATCAATCAATCCATAAACGCCGCAAGTCATGTGAAATCTCCTATCAGCTTGACGCGAATGCCGCGCAACCCCCGCCCAGTTAAGCCAGCGCAACGCTGCACGGGCTCCATGCCACGTGCTGTCAATCGCCTGCCAAGCTGCTTGTTTGTACTGATCAACCGTAATTCGCCACGTGCTTTGGCGAAGGCTTCCCATGACGCCCACAGGCGGGCGTTGCTTTCTACGTGAGCTGGGCCGATTTCGCAGCACTCGTCCAGCCATTCCGCGAGCAGGTCCATATCGCTCTTGTAGTCGTCGCGCGCCTTGCGCACCGTGCCCGGCGGGCGCAGGCCATCGCGCTGGTAGGCCAGCGCGCCGCGCACGCACCACGCGAGGATGCCTGCGGCCTCGGCCGCCAGCTTCTCGGCGCGGTCGGGGTCTTTCGTCAGCGTCAAGTCCTGATCGAAGTTGCGCGTAAAGGGCACGGGCAGCAGGCGCCGCCAGATAGCGTGGTCATCGCCCTTGACGATGGGTCGGTGATTGGTCGGCATGAAGGCTACCCATGTGGGTGCAACTTCCACCGTGGTCTTGGAATACAGGCCGCGCGCCGGCAGTGGCTCGCCACCAGTCATGGACTTGATGAGGCCCTCGCGCAACTCGCTGCCTTCGTCCGGTTCGGATACGTAGACGAAGCGCGCGCCGCGCAGTCGCAGCACATCCTCGCGCGCTGAGCCAGCGGTGGCGCCCGCCACGCCGCTGCTCAAGAATGTGTCCGCACTCGCCATTTTGGCGTGCTCACCCAGCACGTCGCGGATGGCTCCTAGCACCGTGGACTTGCCGTTGCTTCCCGACCCGTAGGGGATAGCGAGAACGTCCTCGGTAGGCTGGGCCATCAGGCTGTAGCCGATGAGTCGCTGGAAGAAGCTGATCATGTCGGTGTCACCGAAGAACACGTCGGCCACGGTCTGTTTGAACAGTGGGCAGGTGGCTGCGGCGTCGTACTCGGTCGTGGTGATCGTGGTCACGCGGTACGCCTGGTCGGGCGGCAGCAGCCTGCCCGTGGTCAGATCGACTACGCCGTTGCCCACGCCCAGCAGGTGCGGCGTCTTATCCAGGTCAGCTACGCCGACGACAACACGAGGACTTAGTTGTGCCAAGCTGACCATGTTGCGCACCATCAGGGCTCGTTGGCTAGTCGCGCAGAACTTCAGGAACGCCGCGCGCTCTTCCTCGGCGTCGATGCCCCGAGCCTCGTCAGATAAGGCGCGCACTGTCTCGACGGCCAAGTGACCGATTTCGACCCCGGCAGAGCGACGCCAATAGATGCCCGTCCAGGTGAACCAGCCGTCGATTTCCGGCACGTACATGAGGCCGTCGCCGTAGTGATCGAGCATCCGCTCGGCATTGCCGAATTCGGTCATCTGCCTGCGCTGCTTGTTGAACGGCGCGACCTTGCGGCCACCAGCCATTGCCGCACGCACGTCGGCCACCGGTAGTGCGGTGTCGGTAAGCTCTTTGAAGCGTGCCCGGATGAGGCCGTTCAATTCGGCGCGTAGCGCCAGATCGTTGCCTGCGGCAACGCCTGCGCGGCGCGCGATATCGTTCACAAGGTCGATACTGTCAGCACATGCGAGGATGAGCGCCTTGGTGTCGTCCAGAGCAGTGCGCTTTTCAGCCTTCACCGCGTCGCGCTTGCCTTGGTTGCCGACTTTAAGCAGCCAGCGCGCTGTCGTCGGGTTGCGGCTGGATTTGCCGAAACTGTCCCAACGCCGCGCCATGTCCTCGCTGCTGGCGTAGTTACCGGCTGTCGCCGACCATTCATCCCACAAGGCCAAGGCCTTGCCGCTGCCGTCGAACTCGTGGTGCAGCGACATGCCGACTTTCAGCCAGGTGTCATAGTCTTCGTTATCGACGTAGGTCACCAATCGGCGCGCCTCAGCCAGATCAATGCCAACCGGTGGCTCGTAGGCCATCAAAGGGTCGTCGCTGTACGCCGGCGCTGGATTCGCGCGCAACTGACTGCCCGACACACGCGCGAGGCCAGATTCTTCGGCCATCACCTCGAACACCTGCAGGGCTTCTTCGACCTGGGCCTCCGTGATAATCGGTAGATCGGATGCGCGCATGGCGTCCAGGCCACCGAAGAAGTCCGTCCACTCGTAGGGCTGATTGGTGTCCGGGTGGACGTGATAGGCGACGAACTGTTGGCCTTTGCCCAGCACTTCGAGACGGTGGCGGTCGCCAGCCAAGTCCTCAAACCACGAGCCGGTGATCTTGCTCCAGCCCTCGGCCTCGGCACGGTAAGTCAACAGAATCTTGGGCGCGTTGCCTACGCGCTCGCATGTCACTCCTAGGTGGTCTTGGCACCAGGCGACGAAGCGCGCCGCCAGTTCCGCATCGGTTGTGTCCACGTCGATGGCGGCGATGGGCTGCGCACCTTGACCGCACAGCACGCCTACGCCGTGTTCGGGATAGCGGGTCAGGTCGGCGGCGCCAAGGCGCGCAGTTTGCCAGTTATCCAGCGCCGGGCGCTTGTAGCCCGGCTTGATTGGGATGATGAGATAGCCGTTACCAAGCAGCGTTCGGCCATGCTGCTGAAAATTTGATGTCACGGGCGGCACTCCAGGAACGCACTCACGAACTCCGCCGCGAGCGGCGCACAGATGGCGTTGCCGTAGGCGCGCAGTCGTCCCACTCGGGAGAAACTTCCGTGTCCAAGTGGGAAACCAACTTCGGCATATGCGTCGTAGGCTTGAGACCAAGCCGCCTGTGCATGACGTGCCAGAATGCATGACAGAACACGCACAATGTCTGGAGGTTCGCCGACTCGTTGTTCGCCCAGTCCTCGTCGATGTGATGTGCCTGCAATCGCTTTGTCGTGCCACATGCTTCGCAGTACTCCGCTCGTTGCTTCCGAGCGTGGTAATGCGACGCCTTCCGCGAGGTTCCACCCTTGGGTCTGGAGTTGGCGCAAGAAAGCGAGCAGAAACGGCGCCTCATGGAGTCCCGGAATCCTTCCAGTCGGCCAGCAGTATTGCGCCTCCGTTCTAAGGGCTTGGAGCAGTGCTCGCATTGCCGCGACTCGGCCGCCTTGGGTTTCCATTGCACACGCATTTATTTCTTCCTCGATTTCGGCAATGACCTCGGGGCGCACTCGTCCCAGGCTCTCGGCAGACCCATCAACCAGCGGCTGTGGGCTGGCCTCAACTGGCCGCCACTTTCCATCCCGGCACAAGAGCCAGTCAGCATTTCGCCAGAGGCCGTTAGTCGGGCCGGGGCTGGTGATTCCGTCAGCCATGCTTTCGCTTGTATCGACAGGTCGGTTATTACGGGGGTCTTGCTCACCCCCGCTTTCACCTTGCGGGCCAGATGTTTTTCCGGGTCGCCATCTTGAAACGCTACGGTTGGCGTCGCCCAAGCTGCAAGGGATGCCGCCACCCCCAAATGCTGGTGCAAGTGGATTCCCTGCGCTGCTTTTTCCTGCTGGCGTTCGTGCCAACGGTTCGTGTTGCTGGACTGCTTCGCGTCCCCAGCTCCGGGGGTGGGCCAGCTCGAAAGCTGGGCTATTTGATTCAGTGACACCGTGGCCTTGCTGCCGTCCGAACGTCGCCCCGTCGGACTGCAATCCTTCGCCAGTTGCCCACCATCCCCGTTGCTTTTGGTCGGCGTCGGCCACGAAGAACAATCGTTGCCGGATATTCGGCGCGCCGACGCCCGCAGCAGGAATACTGGCCGCTGCGAAGGCGTAGTCGATTCCTTCCATGTCAGTTTGAACAAGGTCGAGCCAACCGTGGCGAATTGCTGCTTCAACCTGTTCACCAAAGACAACCGCAGGGCGTCGCTGTTCGATGAGGTGGAACCAGTACGGCCATAGGTGCCGCTGGTCGTCCATCCCACCGCCCACGCCTGCCACGCTGAAAGGCTGGCAAGGGCAGGAGCCTGTCCACGCGGGCCACTCATCGGGCCACCCTCCGTTGCGCAAGGCGTAACTCCATACCCCGATGCCGGCGAAGAAATGACACTGAACAAATCCGGTGAGGTCGTCGGGGCTGACATCGAGGATGCTCCTTTCGTCTACTTCGCCGGGCGCGATATGTCCGGCTGCGATGAGGTTACGCAGCCATTGCGCTGCGTAGGGATCGATTTCGTTGTAGTAGGCGGCCATAGCTACACCAGATCAGCGATGGCCGAGAACTCGCGCTCGGCTGCGGTCAGGCGCGTGCGCGAGATTTCGGCATAGGCAGCCTCGCGCTCTATACCGATGAATCGGCGACCAGACAGGATTGCAGCGACCCCTGTTGTGCCACTGCCGGCGAACGGGTCTAGTACCCCCCGGCAGGACAGGGCGCACCAGTTCGCGCATCAGTGCAGTGGGCTTGCCCGTCAGGTGATGTTTGTCGTCGCGGCGGACGACAGCCTGGATGCAGCCGTCGAATGGGCCGTCATGCTCTAGCTGCACAGCCGCACCTTTGGTGCCCCAAACGATGTATTCGCATTGGTGCCGGAAATAGCCTTTGTGCGGCCCGCGGCCTTTGTCCCAGGCGATAAGACCGCGCCAGAACACGCCGCCGGCTTGCACCGCGTCTGACATTAACGGTAACTGCCGCCAGTCGGTGAAGGCCATGAAGTAGCCGCCAGGCTTGAGTACACGCACGCACTCGGCAATCCACAGCGAACACCAAGCCAGATAGCTGCGCTGGTCGCGTGAGTCGCCAGAGAATGTCGGATAGCGGCCTTGCGAGCCGCTTTGTGTGTACTTTGTGTCCGGGTCTTTGGCCTTGTCGTCTCGCGAGAAACCGCCCGAGGAATATGGCGGGTCAGTAATACAAGCGTCGATGCTTTCGCTCGACATACCAATGAGCGCGGGCAGTGCTTCGCCTTGCATCAGTTTCCAGCGGGCGCTACTCATCGTGCTACCCGCTGAAAGTCGTTCAGGTTTAGCACTAGCAGGCGCAGTTTCTCGACTACGCTGTAGCGCGGGTCCTTGTGCCGGCCGCTGTAGATACGGCAGATGGTGGGCTGGGAAACTTCGGTGGCCTCGGCGATTTGCTCTTGCGACCAGCCGGCGCGGATGAGGGTGCAGATCAATTCATCCGGGCGTTGTGTGTAAGCTGATGGGGTTGCCATTTATGTTTCCTCGCATTTGTTCCGTGCGAGTCAGTCTATACGTATTCACATATCAAAACAATGCGTTCTAGCATCTGCTTGTGCAAAGTTATGCGATGACGTATATTTCGCTGATGGAACAACTACGCCGAAACCTTGCCTATCTGCTCGCCAAACACGAGATGACCCCGACCGCGTTGGCGAAGGCCACAGGGGTACTGCAGCCGACCATCCATAGAATTTTGAAGGGCAAGAACACGCGCCCCCGCACAGACACGCTGCAACCGTTGGCTGATTACTTCGGTGTTACTCTAGATTTTTTGGTGAACACTGACGCCGAGTCTTTTTACCAAGACGGTGAGGGACAGCAGGTAGAGCCCGCGCCGAGTTTGCGCCGTTTTAAAAACGTACCTATCGTGGGAAATGTTGAGGGAGGCCCGGACGGGTACTTGGAAGAACTTGGCCTGCCTGTCGGGCACGGTGATGGCGCGATTGAGTACCCTGCGAAAGACTGCAACACTTACGCTTTGCGCGTGCGCGGGGAGTCGATGCGCCCGAGAATCAAATCAGGCGAGTTCATCGTAGTGGAACCCAACACCGAGCCGCATCCTGGTGATGACGTTGTAGTGATCTGTCACGACGGCCGCAAGATGGTGAAAGAGTTACTTTATACCCGTGACGGTGAAGTGACGCTCGGTAGCATCAATAACGGCTACAAGCCTATCAGTTTGCCACTGGCCGATATCCAGGCTATCCACTATGTAGCGGCCATCGTGCCGCGTGGGGCTTTCTACAAGCCCTCCTAATTCCAGCCGCTAGACCTTAGCCGCTTACCAAGGCCCGCCGCGAGCGGGTTTTTTTTTAGCGCTCAAAATATGCGTTTACGCATTGACTGATGGAATGTCTTTTTGCATAATGCGTTCATGCATAGATTGAGGCTAAGCACATGAGCGCATCCCCTTTGGTCCCCGGTCGAGCCTACCGCGTTTGCTGCCAACAGCAGGTCTTCGTAGTGCTGGCCACCAACCCTTGCGCGGCTATCGTCATCGCGCTCGACGTATTCGGAGCGTTGGCATGAATCTGCGCACCCTCACCCATGAAGAATTTGTGCGGCTTGCTTATGCCGCGCAAGACCCTCTGACCAGTTCCGACACTGAGGCCAAGTGCCTGCGGCGCTTCGAGGCGCTGCTTGATGAGCACGACAGCGATCTGTACGGCGTCGTCGCCGAGTGTGGCATGGATGCCAGCGCACTGGGCAATGTCCTTGACACGCTGGGTGCTCACGACCTCGACAAAGACTCGCTTGCTAGGCTGGGCGATGCCCTCATCGAAGGCCCGGACAACTCGGTCGCACTGCTTGTGGCTATCACCGAAGCTGGCCTCGATACCCCTGAATTCCTCAAGGCCGAACTCGATCTTGCCAAGCAGTTCCGCGCCCTCGTAGAGGACGCGGGAGACGTTTTCTCTCGCCTATCCCAACTCACTATCACCGTGAAGGAGTAACTGTATGTTTCCCGTGACAGTCACCATCCAGAATCAAGCCCAGCTTCAAGCCGTCATGATGGCCTTGAGCGTAGGCAATGAATCGCGCATTCCGGTTTCGGTAGAGGCCGCTGAGTCGGTGAAGGATGCAGCCGAAAAAAAGCCGCGCGCCACGTCTGCCAAGACGATAACAGCGACTGCCCATACGCCCCGTACTGCCGAGGTGGGGGCGGCCGATGCGCCCGAATCGAAGGGCGAGAATTCCGCGCCCGTGCAGGCGGGTGATCAAGAAAGCGGAAGCCCGCAGGTTGCCGCCGTACAGACTGCTGCCGAGCCTGCGACCGCTGGCGGTAATCAATCCGCTGCGGCTGACGATGCAGAAGTACCGACCTATCAAGCCACTGCTGATGCCGTGACCAAATTGGCGCGCGTCAAGGGCCGTGATGCTGCGGTGGCCGTCTTGTCGAAGTTCAGCGCAGTGAAATTGCCCGACGTAAAGCCTGAGCAGTTTGCCGCAGTCATTGCCGCGTGCAATCAGGCGATGGAGGGCTGACGCAATGAGCACCCATGCGCAACTTTCCCCGAGCAGCGCACACCGCTGGCTAC
The DNA here is from genome assembly GCA_919592095.1 of Ralstonia syzygii subsp. syzygii. Taxonomy (GTDB): domain Bacteria; phylum Pseudomonadota; class Gammaproteobacteria; order Burkholderiales; family Burkholderiaceae; genus Ralstonia; species Ralstonia syzygii. The sequence continues at coordinate 11,879 of CAKKOY010000046.1, forward strand.
ATTGCTCAGGCAGTGTCGCTCTTGAGGCGGAATGTCCAGATGATTCTAGTGACTTTGCCGATGAGGGCACGGCGGCGCACGAATTAGCTGCCATGTCGCTAACGAATGAGCAAGACGCCAGCGCCTTTTTGGGTCGTGTCATCGACGTGAATGGCAAGGGCTGGGAAGTCACGCCTGAAATGGCCGAGCACGTGCAGAAATACATCGACTACGTGCGTGCCTTGGGTGGTGAGTTGATGGTCGAGCAGCGGTTGAGCGTCGAGGCCATCACTGGCGAGGTCGATGCCAAGGGCACGTCTGATGCCGTGGTCTTGATCGGCGAAGAGCTGGTCATTGTTGACCTGAAATACGGCCGAGGCGTGAAGGTGGATGCCGAGCGCAATGAGCAATTGCAGATTTACGCGCTGGCTGCCCTCGGCGAGTTCGAGTTCCTGGGCGATTTCAAGCGTGCGCGTTTGGTCATCGTGCAGCCCCGTCTCGATCACATTGGAGAGTGGGATTGTACGGTTGAGGCGCTGCGTACTTTTGGACAGGAAGTAACGCGCAGTGCCGAGCGCTGCTTCTCGGCCCTCAAGTACTACGGCAATTACAAGGAACTGCACGAGAGGTATCTCACACCCGGTAATGATCAATGCCGGTTCTGTAAGGCAAAAGCTGTTTGCCCCGCGTTGCGTGACCACGTGCTGTCCACTGTCGCCGACGATTTCGTGGACGTGTCCAAGCCAGTGGCGCAGCAGATTGAGCACGCCGACGAGCGCACAGTCGATAACGCCATTCTCGGCAACCTACTGGGTGCCGTCGATCTGATCGAGTCCTGGTGCAAGGCCATCCGAGCGAAGGCCGAAGCTGAGCTACTGGCTGGACATCTGGTGTCGGGCTTTAAGCTGGTCGAGGGGCGGCGTGGCGCTCGTCGCTGGATGAACGACGCTGAGGTCGAGCAGACCATGAAGTCCATGCGTATGAAAGCCGAGGAAATGTATGACTTCACGCTTATTTCCCCGACTACCGCAGAGAAGCTGCACAAGGTTGGGACGATTGGCCCACGCCAGTGGCCGAAGTTACAAAGCCTCATCACCCAATCCGAAGGCAAGCCTAGCGTGGCACCTGAGTCTGACAAACGTCCCGCGCTAGTGATTCAAGCCACGGCAGACGAGTTTGCTGATGTGACCGAAACCGCAGAGGACTTGGTGTGAGGAATCGCCCGACGCCATGCATCTGCTGCAACGGACACCGCAAATGTCCATCACGCGATCCGAACCGCTTGCGCGCGTAGAAGCCATTGCGTAGGTCAAGAATTAGTACCCCAAATTTTTCAAGGAGTGAAAAACCATGAAGCTGAAACTCAACAACGTGCGCCTCGCTTTCCCCGTGCTTTTTGAGGCCAAGACAGTTAACGGCGAGGGCAAACCAGCGTTCTCTGCATCGTTCCTGATCGACCCCAGCGATCCGCAAATCAAGGTACTGAACGAGGCCGCCGAGCAGATTGCCAAGGAGAAGTGGGGGGCCAAGGCTGATGCCGTGCTCAAGCAGATGCGCGCGCAGGACAAGGTGTGCCTGCACGACGGCGACCTCAAGGCCAATTACGACGGTTTTCCGGGCACCCTGTACGTGTCCGCGCGCAGCGCCACGCGCCCGCTGATCATCGACAAAGACCGTAGCCCGTTGGCCGAGGCGGACGGCAAGCCCTACGCGGGCTGCTACGTCAACGCCAGTATCGAACTGTGGGCACAGGACAACAACTACGGTAAGCGCGTGAACGCGGGCCTGCGCGGTGTGCAGTTCCTGCGCGACGGTGACGCCTTTGCGGGCGGCGGTGCTGCAAGCGAGGACGAATTTGACGACATCACCGAGGGTGCTGCTGCGGCCGATCTGGTGTGACCCTGCGTCCCGGCCTTTGGGTCGGGCGCTTTATTGCAGGCACTGCGGGGCTAACGCCCGGCAAAAGCATGAGCCTGCCGCTACCTACCGAACCGGCTCTCGGGGGTAACTGGATGCCTGATGCGGTGCGCAGTGCCTGCAATAAAGCGATGACGGAAAACGACATGACGACTCTTTGGCTTGACCTGGAAACCTATTGCGAGGTGCCTATCCAGAACGGCACGCACGTGTATGCCGAGGGCGCCGAGGTGCTGCTGTTCGCCTATGCCTTGGACGACGGCCCGGTGCGCGTGTGGGACTGCACCGCCGAGCCGATCATGCACGCTGACCTGGACGCCGCGCTGCGCGACCCCAGCGTGGTGCTGTACGCCCACAACAGCCACTTCGACCGTACCGTGTTGCGGCACGCCATGCCCGGTTATCCGCTGGGGCTGCCGCGCTGGCGCGACACAATGGTCAAGGCGCTGGCACACTCGCTGCCTGGCGCGCTGGGCGACCTATGCAGCATCCTCAAGGTGCCGACCGACAAAGCCAAGGACAAGGCTGGCAAGCAGCTCATCATGCTGTTCTGCAAGCCACGCCCGGCCACCAGCAAGCTGCGCCGCGCCACGCGCGAAACGCACCCTGCCGAGTGGGCCAAATTCGTGGAATACGCAGGACTTGATATCGAGGCCATGCGCGCCATCGACAAGAAGCTGCCGACCTGGAACTACCAGGGCGCTGAATTGGCCTTGTGGCACCTCGACCAGACCATCAACGATCGGGGTGTCATGGTCGATACCGATCTCGCTCATGCAGCTATCCGCGCCGTGGAGCGCGCGCAGAAGGTGCTCGCGGCACGCACCAGCGACATAACCCTGGGCGCGGTGCAGGCGGCTACCCAGCGCGATGCCATGCTGCGCCACGTGCTCGCGGCCTATGGCCTCGATTTGCCGGACATGCAGCAATCTACGCTGGAACGGCGCATTGCTGATCCCGACATGTCAGCGGAACTGCGCGAACTGCTGGGCATCCGGTTGCAGGCCAGTACTACCAGCACCAGCAAATACAAAACCCTCGCTAAGGGCGTCAGCCGCGACGGTCGCTTGCGTGGCACGTTGCAGTTCAACGGTGCCAGTCGCACCGGTCGCTGGGCTGGCCGTCTGTTCCAGCCTCAGAATCTGCCGCGCCCGGTACTCAAGCAGGACACCATTGAGCAAGGCATCGTGGCGCTGAAAGCCGAATGCGCCGACCTGCTGTTCTCCAACGTCATGGAATTGACCAGCAGCGCGATCCGCGGTTGCATCGTAGCGCCCGAGGGCAAGAAGCTGGTCGTTGCCGACCTCTCGAATATCGAAGGTCGCATGATCGCGTGGTTAGCGGGTGAAAAATGGAAGCTGGCGGCCTTCCGAGAGTTCGATGAGGGCACTGGCCCTGATCTTTATAAATTGGCCTACGCCAAGGCTTTTGCCGTGTCGCCTGATTCGGTCTGGAAAGACCAGCGACAGATCGGCAAGGTGATGGAGTTGATGCTGGGTTACGAGGGCGGCGTCGGCGCATTTCTCACCGGAGCGGCCACATACGGTATCGACCTGGACGCGATGGCTGACGCAGCATGGCCCAGCATTCCCGCCGACATCATTGCCGAAGCCGAGCAGTTTCTCGCCTGGCGGACCCAGCAGCGTCTCGGCGACTTCGGACTCAAACTCAAGACATTCATCGTATGTGATGCGCTCAAGCGTCTGTGGCGCCGTGCGCATCCGGCAGTGTCGTCGTTTTGGAAGGAATTGGAAGAAGCCGCCCGCTTGGCGGTTCTGCGACCCGGTACGACCTATGACTGCCGCGTGCTCAAAGTGCGGCGTGATGGGGCATGGCTGCGTATCCGATTGCCCTCTGGCCGATTCCTTTGCTATCCCAGCGCACAACTGGATGAGGCCGGCAAACTGTCCTACATGGGCATTAACCAATATAGCCGGAAGTGGTCACGTCTCAAGACCTATGGGGGCAAGCTGGCTGAAAACGTGACGCAGGCCGCCAGCCGTGACGTGCTCGCGGCCAACATGCCCGCCATTGAGGCGGCTGGTTACCAGATTGTGCTGTCAGTGCATGACGAAAACATTACCGAGGCTGATGATCGTGACCGGTTCAACGCTGATCACTTGGCCGACCTGATGGCTGCCAATCCGCTCTGGGCTTACGGTTTGCCGCTCGCTGCGGCTGGCTTTGAAGCCTATCGCTATCGCAAAGACTGAACCATGAAACTACTGCGCTTTTACCGAATGTATCGCGGTTGGGGCTACGGTCCAGCCGTCGCACTGCGTAACGCTTGGAGAAAAATCCGCCATGCGTGAGAACACCATTGAACGCGTCGCCACGCTTTTGACCTACGACCAAACTACCGGCATTTTTACTTGGAAAGTGGCAAAAGGGCGCGTACATAAAGGCTCCCCAGCCGGCGCAGTTCTGAGCAACGGGTATATCGGCATCCGCATAGATGGAGTTCGCTACCTCGCTCATCGGCTCGCATGGTTGCTGATCCACGGAGAGTGGCCTCAGGGCGAAATCGACCACATCAATGGCAGTCGTCACGACAACCGGATCGAGAACTTGCGCGACGTCCCGCGTAGCTTGAACCAGCAGAATCAAACCCGTCCGCAATCCAGTAATACGACCGGCGCGTTAGGCGTTTCCAGGGCCGACGCGAAAGGCCGCTTTCGCGCTCGGATTTTCAACGATGGCAGGCAGCACCACCTCGGCACGTTCAAGACCGTGGAGGAAGCAAGTCAAGCCTATGTCTTCGCAAAGCGTCAAATGCATCGGGGAGGGGTTATCTAACCATGCGTGAATCACAGATTGAACGCTATCTTGTTGAGCGGGTAAAAGCTTTGGGGGGCGAATGTCGGAAACTGCGGTGGATTGGCCGCAACGGTGCGCCTGATCGTATTGTCATGCTCAACGGGCGAGTGATCTTTATCGAATTCAAGGCTCCAGGTGAGAAGTGCCGTCCGCATCAAATTCGCGAACACGAACGGATGTGCCGTATGGGCCAACACGTGGTCGTGGTCGATTCCCACGACGGCGTGGACGAGGTGCTGGCATGAACTTGCAATTTTTGGCGGATTGCGGCTATGATGGTCTCGTCCCGAAAGGGATGGAGCGTAGAAACTCCAAACGTAGCGGCAACCGCACCCGTCAGTTTTGCGGTTTTTTTGCGCCCGGACATCCAGCTATGGCCGGGAGGGCGACGGATACAAGACCCGAAAGGGGAAGAAGTCCGCTCGTCTGCGTACGAGTTTCTAACCTCCCGGCCACCTTGCCGGTTGCGCGTAGAAACGTTCCGGCGAGGCTTTTAAAGTCTCACGCAGGAGCGTTCATCATGCCGCAATCCGTCAATCTTGCCGTTGGCGCAATCATCGTTCATCAGTTCGACGGGCTTTATTCCCTCAACGATCTACACAAAGCAAGCGGTGGCGAAGCCGCTAAACGTCCAAGTCTTTGGGTTGCTAATCAGCAGACGCAAGAACTTGCCCAAGAAATAAGCAAAGCAGGAATTCCTGCTTTGGTATCGAGGCGCGGTGGAACAAGTGGCGGCACCTACGCTTGCCGTGAATTGTTGATCGCCTCCGCGGCGTGGATCAGTGCGGCGTTCCACCTGAAAGTTATCCGCGTTTTCCTTGCAGCCACAGAACCGACATCTGCGTTCTCCACGAATCAGCAATTTCATGCAGATACATACGGACGCCTAGCGGAAGCCTCATGTCGTTTCGGTGTTGCGCAGGAGTTAGCCGAACGCGCGGGGATGAACACAGACGGCAGCGACGAACCGGCGCGCAATTTCTGCAACGATGTTTGGGCGATTGCTTATCTCGTTGAGGATGGCAAAGCATTGATGGACTCAGCAGCGGCCATTTTGCTGCCGCTGACATTGCCGCATGGCAAACCCACACCGACAGCCGAACCCGAAAGACTCACGCCTCCGACTGAATTCCCGACACCTCTTGCCGTATGCAAGCGCGATCCCGTCTCGCCGACGCCTGCGCAACTTGCCGCCGAAACGGCAGCGCGGACATGGAGTGAACCGGAGTACGCGGAGGCGTTATTGCGAGCCATGCGTTTATCCATCCGGGAGGTCTACAACCTTTCGTTGAAGTCTCCCGTCCAGGTGGAAGCCATGTATCGTCTTGGTGTTATCGGTGAGCGCCAGATAACGAAGCTGCGGAGGTTGATGGTATGACCCGCCGCGCCTTCATCCCCCGCGAGTATCAGCAGCCCGTGATTGACCACGTGCTTGACACGCCGCGCAATGCAGTATGGGCCGGCATGGGCATGGGCAAGACCGTATCCGCGCTCACCGCGCTCGACATCCTCGAATTGGTTGAACCAGGCCCGGCGCTCGTGCTCGCGCCGCTGCGCGTGGCCGCGAGTACCTGGCCTGACGAGGCTGTGAAGTGGGCGCACTTGCACAATATCGAGGTATCGGCCGTTGTCGGTACGCCCGAGCAGCGCCGGGGCGCGCTTAAGCGCCCAGCCAACGTGTTCACCACCAACTACGACAACCTGCCGTGGCTGGTCGAGCATTTAGGCGACCGTTGGCCTTTCCGCAAGGTCGTAGCCGACGAATCGACTAAGCTGAAATCGTTCCGGTTGCAACAAGGCGGCAAGCGCGCGCACGCGCTGGGCCGTGTCGCGCACGCGAAGGTGTCACGATTCATCGAATTGACCGGCACCCCAAGCCCCAACGGATTGCAGGACTTGTGGGGGCAGGCGTGGTTTCTCGACAAGGGCGAGCGCTTGGGCCGTAGCTTCGGTGGTTTCAAGTCGCGGTGGTTTCAATCGATCCAGGTGGGCAATGACCGTCACGCCACGCGCTTGGAACCGCTGCCATTTGCCCAGCAACAGATCGAGGACCGGCTGCGCGATCTGTGCCTATCGCTGGACGCTCGCGATTATTTTGACATCAGCGAACCCATCGTCAACGTGGTGCGCGTCGAACTGCCGATCAAGGCCCGTCGCCTCTACAGGGACATGGAGCGCGAGATGTTCCTAGCGCTGGAATGTGGCACCGAGGTGGAAGCTTTCAATGCGGCCAGCAAGACGATCAAGTGCTTGCAACTCGCCAACGGTGCGATTTACACAGACGATACAGCGACCGTCTGGGCCGATGTCCACGATGTCAAGTTACAGGCCCTCGAATCTATTGTTGCCGAGGCGGCTGGTATGCCGGTGCTGGTGGCGTACCACTTCAAGTCTGATCTCGCGCGCCTGCAGCGTGCCTTCCCTCATGGCCGCGCGCTTGACCAGAATCCACAGACTATCCGCGATTGGAACGCGGGAAAAATCCCGCTGCTGTTCGCCCACCCGGCCAGTGCAGGCCACGGACTGAACTTGCAGGACGGCGGCAGCATCTTGGCCTTTTTCGGCCATTGGTGGGACTTGGAGCAGTATCAGCAGATCATCGAACGCATTGGGCCAACGCGCCAAGCGCAGGCCGGACATAACCGCCCGGTGTTCGTCTACCACATTGTCGCCATCGACACGATGGACGAGTTGGTCATGGCCCGGCGCGAATCCAAGCGTGAGGTGCAGGACCTGCTACTCGAAGCGATGAAGCGAACGGGGGGCAAATGACCACCGCAACCGACTACCTGCGCCGGGCCGCCGACATCATGGATGAGCGCGGCAAGCAGTACGACAAACCTGAGGGTGAGCGCAGCATGGGCAAATGCGTTGCCGCGTTCAACATTGTGACCAGCCGCGACTTGACCGAGGCCGAGGGTTGGCTGCTGTTGCAGATGCTCAAGGACGTGCGCCAGTGGCAGCGGCCCGGCTTCCATCAGGACAGCGCTGACGACTGCATTGCCTATGCAGCGCTCAAGGCAGAGGCCAAACAGAAGGAGGCGGCACGGTGAGCGAAACGGAATTTCTGACCACCGACGAACTGGCGGAGGTGACGGGATACAAGCACGTCGCCAGCCAGCGCGAGTGGCTGGACAAGAACGGGTGGCCCTACGTGGTGAATGCTTTGGGTCGCCCCATCGTTGGCCGCTGGGCTGCGCGCATGCGCTTGGCCGGGGTGCAGCCGACTGTTACCGGCACCGGCATGCAGCCCGCTGGCCGCCCCAATTTTGCCGTTTTGGATTAACCTGTACCTGCTATGCGCCCGAAATCAAATCACCGCGATCTGCCGCCCAAGATGCTGCGCCGCACGCGCACCCTGAAAAGCGGCAAGGTTTGGGAATCGTTCTACTACAACGGCCGCGACGCGGAAGGTCGCCGGGTTGAGATTCCGCTCGGGCAGGATTTGAACGAGGCCAAGCGTAAGTGGGCCGAGTTGGAGTGCCGAGAGGTGCCAGCGGAAACCGGCTTGATGCGGTTCGTGTTCGACCGGTATGAGCGCGACATCATCCCGACCAAGGCCCCCAAGACGCAGAAGGATAACCTTGGGTGCCTTGCCATGTTGCGCAAGGTGTTCGACGCAGTTGGTATCGACACCATCACCCCGCAATATGTCGCGCAGTACCGAGACAAGCGCGGCGCTAAAGCACCGGTCCGGGCCAATCGTGAAATCGCGCTACTCTCCCACGTGTGGAACATGGCCCGCGAATGGGGTTACACGGCAAAGGAAAATCCTGTCAAGGGTGTACGCAAGAACAAGGAGAAGCCCCGCGACTTCTATGCCGACGACGCTGTGTGGTCGGCGGTATATGCAGCGGCCTGCGTCGAGTTGCAGGACGCTATGGACTTGAACTATCTCACCGGCCAGCGCCCCGCCGACGTGCTCAAGATGCGCCTCGCCGATATTAAGGACGGTGCCATTGAGGTACAGCAGAACAAGACCAAGAAGCGCTTGCGCATCCTGCTGGACATTGAGGGCGTGCGCACCGAGTTGGGCAAGGCTATCGACCGCATCAAGGGACGTGAGCGCAAGGTGGCGAGCTTATTCCTTATCGCTACCCCGGCTGGCACGGCGTTGAACCAATGGACGCTGCGTACTCGGTTTGACGATGCCCGCAATGACGCCATCACCAAGGCCAAGGAAATCGGCGACGAGGAACTGGCTGCCCGTATCCGGGCTTTCCAGTTCCGAGACATCCGGCCCAAGGCCGCCAGCGAACTGCCGCTTGAACACGCCAGCAAGCTGCTGGGCCACACCGAGCATGAAATAACCGAGAAGGTGTACCGGCGCGTGGGCGAGGTCGTGAAGCCGACCAAATAGCACTGGGCGCACCAACGGAAACGGCCCCGCAATCGGGGCCGTTTTACTTCTGGCGGAAGCGGTGAGATTCGAACTCACGGTGGAGTTGCCCCCACGCGGGTTTTCAAGACCCGAGCATTAAACCACTCTGCCACGCTTCCAAATTTTCGACCACGTCCCCGAGAGGTTGCGGAAATGATTTCCGCAAGTTGCGGAAACGATCAGAAAAAACCTTTATAAATCAATACGCCACGAGCCTTTGCAACTGCTTTCAAGACTTCGAGATCGACGCTGTCCATGATGCGCTTCCGCAATTCCTACTTAATCGAGCGTTGTAACCCATTGATCTATCTACCTATGGCTGAGTGGATGCGGAAATGATTTGGCGACCTTTTATGGGAGGGTCACCTTTGGAGGTATGCCCGCCGAGAGTTGCCAGGTCATCCCTTCTGGCACCGCAAGCGTGAACTGTGGTTGACGATTCTTGAACTGTGGATTACGATGAGGGCATGATCACAATCCGCACCACCGAAGTCTTCGACGCATGGTTCGACAGCCTCAAGGACCGCATGGCAAAGCGCCGCATCCAGGCTCGCATTGACCGTTTGGCGATGGGGAATCCCGGTGACACCAACTCTGCCGGAGCGCCGATTACCGAATTGCGGATCGATCACGGCCCCGGCTACCGCATCTACTACGCGCAACGCGGCGCTGTGGTGGTCATCCTGCTGTGCGGCGGCGACAAGTCAACTCAGGCATCGGACATCAAAGCCGCGCATCGGATGCTGCCCCACCTTGATACGGAGTGAGCGATGGAAAAAATCAAAACCCGGCCGTGGGATTCGGCTGAACACCTGAGGACAGAAGAGGATGTCGCCGAATATTTCGAGGCATGCCTTCTGGAAGGGGGAGATGATCCTGCGTTCATCGCCCAGGCACTTGGCGTGATTGCCCGCGCGCGCGGCATGACGCAGGTTGCCCGCGATGCGGGCCTGACACGGGAGGGCCTGTACAAGGCGCTGTCGAGCGAGGGCAACCCGAGCTTCGGGACAATATTAAAGGTCATCAAAGCGCTCGGGCTGCAATTGCATGCAACAGCGCATGCTTGAGCCATCTCGTCGGTACACGCTGGGGGTTTCATGATCGCAGTGGAAGGGCTTCGCCAGTTGCACAAAAGCATGCGCGCACTGGATTTGGATCGGTACCGCTTTCGGTACCGGCACGGTCGTGCAGAGTTCGATGTGTTTTTCTTCGCGGACGGCAGCCCCTACAAACTGCTCTTTGGCGCGCGTGGGCATGCATTTGCGTTTGAATTCGACGTGCAGTCAGGGTATCGAGTCATTCCGCAGCTTTCCAAGGATGACTACAAGACGTTGTGTCGGGTATTGGGCTTGACGTATGACCCCAACAATCCATTCAGCGTCAAGGGCTTCCTCAGCGATTTCTCTTCGCATGTGCCCGGTGAAGCGACCATTGCAGGGCGCGTCTCGCCGAATGATCTCGGTCCATACAGGCCCCACGTGGATGAGGCTGACAAGGTCTACTTCATCGGCTGGCTGAATCACCACGGCCAGAAAACTGATGTTTCCGAGGCCAATCTTGCAAAGACGAGAGAGCTGTTGGGCGTGCGTGCATATCAGACATGCAAAACACGACGAATCAGCAGCCGATGGACAAACGATGCAGGGAAGGCAACCGATTACTACCCACCAGACTGAACCGGCATTGGGTCGCAACCGATAGCTTCCGGTCGCACGGCACACACATAGCCTTGCAGGGCGCGGAGCTTGTCTATCTCTCGCTGATCGTCGGCAGCGACGCTAAAAACGCGTTGCGTAGTCGCTGCGTCGAGGTCTGCGTAGGCGGTGGCTCCATCGCCCACGCCGGCGGCGCTGGCAGCGTCGGACACGTCGCCGCGACCGGCTGAACAGTTGGCGACGGCGACGCGCAGCCGCTCAGTGCCAGCGGCAAGAGCCATGCGGTAATTGCGACTATCGGCTTCATGGGTCTGACGCTCCTTCGTGAGTTTTGCATCGAGGGCTTCGATTTTTTTTGCCGCAGCTTGGCTGTTTGCCGATGCTTCCCGCTCGGCGGTCAATGCGGCATCGGAGATGGCCTTCAGATCACGGGCGTGCTGGGCGCGAGCGGTGGCGGTTTCAGCGTGCGCTTGTGTGAGCTGGGCGCGGTAGTACAGCGATACGCCGACGAACGACAAGAGCGCCACGGCGATACTGATGGCAATGATTCTCGCGTTCATGATCATGAATCGGCTTTCCGTGTGACAAGCGGCTGCCTGTAGAACACCAGCCCGAGAAACGCGAGACAGAATCCGCC
>CAKKOY010000047.1 GCA_919592095.1 Ralstonia syzygii subsp. syzygii
ACGACAATCTACGCAGCCAGACGGATTGTTTACCGCGCCATCTGCCCAGACCGTTGCGCGTAAACGTCATCATGCCGCGCGCGGGCGACCGGATTTATGCAACAACGCCTCTCGCGCCGGAAAATCGCAGCATTTCCATACGAATGATGTAAGCACCGATAAAAGAGAGGATTCCGCAAGGTGTAGCTCCCCCCCTCTGCGAGACGTACCACGGCCGTTCGAGCCATGCGCACACCGCAAAGAAAAAGCGCGCCGGAGTTTCCTCCGACGCGCTTTTTCGCCTGCTGCCGCTCGCCGCTCAGCCCATCCACTTGCGGGCGTTGCGGAACATGCGCATCCATGGGCTGCTGCCGTCGCCGGCGGTTTCCCAATCCTTCGGATGCCAGCTCATCTGCACCGCGCGGAAGACGCGTTCCGGGTGCGGCATCAACACGGTGAAGCGGCCGTCGTGCGTCGTCACCGAGGCGATGCCCTGCGGCGAGCCGTTCGGGTTCAGCGGATACGTCTGCGTGACCTGGCCGCGGTTGTCGACATAGCGCAGGCCCACGGTCACCTTGCCGATATCGCCCTGCTGCGAGAAGTCCGCATAGCCCTCACCGTGCGCCACGACGATGGGGATGCGGCTGCCTTCCATGCCCGCGTAGAAGATCGACGGCGAGGCATCGACCTGCACGGTCACCAGGCGGCCCTCGTACTGCTCCGACTGGTTGCGCGTGAACTTCGGCCAGGCGCCGGCACCCGGGATGATCGGCGCGAGGTTCGCCATCATCTGGCAGCCGTTGCACACGCCCAGCGCGATCGAATCGGCGCGGTTGAAGAAGGCCGCGAACTGCTCGGCCAGCATGCTGTTGAACAGGATCGTCTTGGCCCAGCCCTCGCCAGCGCCCAGCACGTCACCGTAGCTGAAGCCACCGCAGGCGACGAAGCCCTTGAAATCGGCGAGGATGGTGCGGCCGGCCAGCAGGTCGCTCATGTGCACGTCGTAGGTGTCGAAGCCGGCCTTGTCCATCGCATAGGCCATTTCCACCTGCGAATTGACACCCTGCTCGCGCAGGATCGCCATGCGCGGACGCGCGCCCGTGGCAATGAACGGCGCGGCCACATCCTCGTCGAGGTTGAAGCTCAGATGCGGCGAGATGCCCGGGTCTTCGGCGTCGAGCAGGCGATCGTACTCGCTCTGCGTGCACTCGGGGTTGTCGCGCAGGCTGGCGATGCGCCAGGAGACATCCGTCCAGGCGCGCTGCAGCTCGATGCGCGGGACGCTGAAGACCTTCTTGGCGTCGCGCCAGATCTCGATGCTGCCGCTGGCGTTCGGCGCACCGATCACGTGGCTGCAGGCCGCCAGGCCGTGCTCGCGCAGCACCGCGAAGACGGCGTCGCGCTGAGCGGCCGGCACCTGGATCACGGCGCCCAGCTCCTCGGCGAACAGCGCGCGCAGCGTCATGTCGGCGCGACGGCCGGAGACCTGTTGCGCCCAGTTCTTGGCGTCGCCGTAGTCGGATTCGTGCGCGCCGTCGAGCGTGAGCATGTCGACGTTGATCGACACGCCGCAGCGGCCGGCAAAGGCCATCTCGCACACCGTCGCCCACAGGCCGCCGTCGGAGCGGTCGTGGTAGGCCAGCAGCATGCCGCCGGCGTTCAGTTGCTGGATAGCGGCGAAGAAGCGCTTGAGGTCTTCCGCGTCGTCCACGTCCGGCACGCTGTTGCCGATCTGCTGCGTGACCTGCGCCAGAATGCTGCCGCCCAGGCGATGCTTGCCGCGGCCGAGGTCGATGACGATCAGCGTGGTATCGGCGGTATCGCCGGTCGAGGCCACCGGCTTGAGCTGCGGCGTGAGCGTGCCGCGCACGTCCGTCACCGGCGCGAAGGCCGAGACGATCAGCGACACCGGTGCCACCACTTCCTTGGCCGCGCCCGCGTCATCCCACTTGGTGCGCATCGACAGCGAATCCTTGCCGACCGGAATGCTGATGCCCAGCGCCGGGCACAGGTCCATGCCGACCGCCTCGACGGTGTCGTACAGGCGCGCGTCCTCGCCGGCCACGCCGCAGGCGGCCATCCAGTTGGCCGACAGCTTGAGCTGCGTGAGCGAGGCGATCGGCGCTGCCGCGATGTTGGTGATGGCCTCGCCGATCGCCATGCGGCCCGATGCCGGCGCATCGATGACGGCCAGCGGCGTGCGCTCGCCCATCGTCATGGCCTCACCGGCATAGCCCTTGTAGTCGAGCGTGGTGACGGCCACGTCGGCCACCGGCACCTGCCACGGGCCGACCATCTGGTCGCGCGTGTTCAGCCCGCCCACGGTGCGGTCGCCGATGGTGATCAGGAACGACTTGCTGGCGACGGTCGGATGGCGCAGCACGTCGCGCGCCACGGTTTCCAGGTCCTGGCCCGTCACGTCGACTTCCGGCAGCGCCTGCGCCACGCGGCGCACATCGCGGTGCATGCGCGGCGGCTTGCCGAGCAGCACGTCCATCGGCATGTCGACCGGGAAGTGCTCGGGCGCCTCTGTGGCGGCGTCGCGGTCGACCACCTGCAACTGCTTCTCTTCGGTGGCAAAGCCGACCACCGAGAACGGCGCGCGCTCGCGCTCGCACATGGCCTGGAAGCGCGGGAAATCGCCCGGCGCGATGGCCAGCACGTAACGCTCCTGCGATTCGTTGCACCAGATCTCGGCCGGGCTCAGGCCGGACTCTTCCAGATGCACCTGGCGCAGGTCGAAACGCGCGCCGCGGTCGGCGCCGTCCACCAGCTCGGGGAAGGCGTTGGAGATACCGCCCGCGCCCACGTCGTGGATCGACAGGATCGGGTTGTCCTTGCCCAGTGCCCAGCAGGCGTTGATGACTTCCTGCGCGCGGCGCTGCATCTCGGGGTTGCCGCGCTGCACGGAGTCGAAATCCAGATCGGCGGCGTTGGTGCCGGTCGCCATCGAGCTGGCGGCGCCGCCGCCCATGCCGATGCGCATGCCCGGGCCGCCCAGCTGCACCAGCAGCGTGCCGGCCGGCAGATCATGCTTGTGGGTGTGGCCCGCATCGATGCTGCCGATGCCGCCGGCGATCATGATGGGCTTGTGGTAGCCGCGCACCGTACCTCCCACGTTCTGCTCGTAGACGCGGAAATAGCCGCCCAGGTTGGGCCGGCCGAATTCGTTGTTGAAGGCCGCGCCGCCGATCGGGCCTTCGATCATGATCTGCAGCGGCGAGGCGATGCGCTGCGGCTTGCCCACCGGGCCCGGCACCTCGCCATCGGGATTGCGGTGCGCCACCGGCTGGGCCGTGTCGCGCGCGTTTTCCCACGATTGCACGGCGTCGGGCAGCAGCAGGTTCGACACCGTGAAGCCGGTCAGGCCCGCCTTGGGCTTGGCGCCGCGGCCGGTCGCGCCTTCGTCGCGGATCTCGCCACCCGCGCCCGTGGAAGCACCAGGGAACGGCGAGATGGCGGTCGGGTGGTTGTGCGTCTCCACCTTCATCAGCGTGTGCGTGAGCGCCTCATGACGGCCATAGTGCGGCACGCCGACCTGCGCCTCGGTGCCCGCGCGCGGGAACCAGCGCTCGGCCATGCCGCCCTCCATGACGGCGGCGTTGTCCGAATACGCCACCACCGTGCCCTGCGGCGCCAACTGGTGCGTGTTGCGGATCATCGCGAACAGCGACTTGCCCTGCGGCTCGCCGTCGATGGTCCAGTCGGCGTTGAAGATCTTGTGGCGGCAGTGTTCGCTGTTGGCCTGCGCGAACATCATCAACTCGACGTCGGTCGGGTTGCGGCCGAGCTTGCGGTAAGCGTCGACCAGATAGTCGATCTCGTCGTCGGACAGCGCCAGGCCCATCTCGGTATTGGCGGCTTCCAGCGCGCGGCGGCCCGCGGCGGCATCGCCGCTGCCCAGATCGACGAAGCCCAGCGCCTTGACCGGCAGCACGTCGAACAAGCCGTAGCCATCTTCGCGCGTGGCGATCACGGTCTCGGTCATGCGATCGTGCAGATGCGCGGCGACGGCGGCGCGCGTGGCTTCGTCCAGTTGCTTGCGGCCGCCAGTCAGGCCACGAAGGAGGCCCTTCTTGCAGGTGACGGTGAATTCCACGCCACGCTCGATGCGGTGGATCTGCGGCAGTGCGCAATGACGGGCGATTTCCGTCGCCTTGCTGGCCCACGGCGAGATCGTGCCGAAGCGCGGAATCACCACGAAGCGGTCGCCCTCGGTCTCGGCCGGCGCGGGCGAGCCGTAGGTCAGCAGCGCCTGCACGCGCGCCGCTTCATCGGCCGACAGCGGCGCATCGGCGGCGACGAAGTGCAGGTACTGGGCACTGACGGCATCGATGTCCGGATCGATGCGCTTGAGGGTGGAGAGCAGGCGTTGCTGGCGGAAGGCGGACAGCGCGAGAGCGCCGGGAAAGCACGAAAAATGCGCCATGGTGGGCAAGGCAGGCAGTAGCTGGGGAGAGGGGTTTCCCGGCGTGTGCGGGAAAACCGTTATTGTACCTTGCCCAGCCCCCCTTACCGACGCCCGGATCGGCCAAAAATGCGCCGCCGCCGGCCCGAACGGGCGTTTTACAGCGAGGTGGCCGAGCGCGCCGCCTGCTCATACAGCCCCGTCAGCAGGCGCGCCAGCTCGCCGATCTCGGCGTTTTCCTCGCCGCCCGGCGAGATGTTGCTGGTCAGGCACTGCTCGCGGATATCCCGGTAGCGTGCGCAGGCCGTCTCACCGATCGCCGTGGTGGTGTAGGTGACTTCCTTGCCGTTGCGCGTGCCCTCCACCAATTCCATCGCCTGCAGCTTCTTGAGGGAATAGGTGACGAGGTGGGTGTCCTCCACATTCAGCACGAAGCAGATGTCGGCCAGCCGCTTGGCCCGGCCCCGGTGATTCACGTGATGCACCACCAGCACGTCGAGGAAGGTCAGGTCGCGCACGCCGGCCGCCGCCATGCAGCGCACGCACCAGCGGTGATAGGCGTTGTAGGCCGTATTGAGCGCGAACTCGAACTCGGACAGTTCCGGGCTGCGCGCCGACACCAGATGGGCCGATGACACGATCGCTCCGCTCTTTCCGCCTTCATTGGCGACAGTTTCCGGCAAATCGACTTTCGAAGAGGACGACGACTTGGACATGCGTGACTCGCGGGCAGAAAAGGATGGCAACGCCAACTATTGTAAGAGAATCGATCGTCATCTCCGCCCAGACGCTATGTCCGCTCATCCCACCTGGCGCGACGTCCTCACGGACGGCAGCCTCGCCGAACGCCATGGCACCGACCTGCTGTTCGGCAGCGCCGCCGTCCGCGCGCTCGAAACCGCCGCCTGCCGCGCGCTTGCGCCCTTCACGTTGATGGCCCGCGCCGGCGAGGCCGCCGCCGACTGGCTGCAGGCGCGCGCGCCGCGCGGCCATCTGCTGCTGGTTGCCGGCCCGGGCAACAATGGCGGCGATGCGCTGGTCGCCGCCACCGCGCTGCACGAGGCCGGGCGCACCGTCACGGTATGGCTTGCCGCCGACCCTGCCCGCCTGCCCGACGACGCCCGCCGCGCCTGGACCGAAGCCCGCGCGGCCAACGTCCCGATCGAAATCCTGCACGCGCCCGCGTCCGTCCCCGCCACGGTCACTGCCATCGTCGACGGGCTGTTCGGCATCGGCCTGACGCGGCCGCTGACCGGGCTGTATGCCGCGCTGGTCGAGACCCTCAACGGCAGCGCACTGCCCGTCTATGCGCTCGACATCCCGTCCGGCCTGTCCGGCGACACGGGCCAGCCGCCCGCGCCGGATTCACCGGTGGTGCACGCGCGCGCCACGCTCACCTTCCTGGCCGCCAAGCCCGGGCTGTTCACCGGCGCGGGCCGCGACGCCACCGGCGATCTCGCCCTGGCCGACCTGCTGGCCGCCCAGCCCGCCTACGACGGCGTGGTGGAGGCCGATGCGCAGATCAACACGCCGTCACGCTGGCTGGCGCACATTCCGCGGCGGTGTCACAACGGCCATAAAGGGACGTACGGCAGCGTCGCCATCGTCGGCGGCGCGCACGGGATGGTCGGCGCGCCGCTGCTGTCGGCGCGCGGCGCGCTCTACCTGGGCGCGGGCAAGGTCCACGTGGTCTCGCTGGCCGCCGATGCGCCGCGCGTGGATTTCGCGCAGCCCGAACTGATGCTGCACCCATGGGGCGCCCTGGACCTGGGCGGCATGCAGGCGCTCGCCGTCGGCCCCGGCATGGGCACCGGCAAGGACGCCTACGAGGCGCTGGATCACCTGCTCGACCGCATGCTGCCCGCGCGCATCGCCGCCGTATTCGACGCCGATGCGCTCAACCTGTTCGCCCTCGCCCCGGCCCTGCTCACCCGCCTGACGCGGCTGGCCTCGGGCGGCACGCCCGTCGTGCTGACGCCACATCCGCTCGAAGCAGCGCGCCTGCTCGACACCAACGCCCGGACTGTGCAGCGCGATCGCCTGGCCGCGGCCCAGGCACTGGTCAACCGCTGCGGCACGGTGGTCGTGCTCAAGGGTTCGGGCACCGTCATCGCCGCCCCGGGCGTACCGCCGGCCGTCAACCCGACCGGCAACGGCGGACTGGCCACCGGCGGCACCGGCGACGTGCTGACCGGCATGATCGGCGCCTTGCTCGCGCAGGGCGTGCCGGCGCGCGAAGCGGCGCTGGCGGCCGTCTGGCTGCACGGCCGCGCCGCGGACGACCTCGTCGCCGCCGGCGAAGGCCCCGTCGGACTCCACGCCGGCGAACTGTGCATGCCGGCACGCCGAACCCTCAACCGACTGCTGAAATCAGACGCGTGCCAATAGAGCACCCACACGGTGCGCCGTTATACTGCGCATTCGTTTTCCCCACGTTGATTCACGCCGTATGCCCATTGCCCTTCCCACCTGGCAGTCCCTGACGCAACATGCCCAAGCGATCCGCGCCACCCATATGCGCGATTGGTTTGCCGCACCGGACGCCGAGGAACGGGTGCACGCCTTCACCGTGGAGGCGGCCGGGCTGACGCTCGACTACGCGAAGAACCGCATCACGCCGGAAACGCTCACGCTACTGCTCCGGCTCGCCGACGAGGCCGGCGTCCTGGCGCTGCGCGATGCCATGCTGCACGGCGAGCGCATCAACAGCACCGAGCACCGTTCCGTCCTGCACGTCGCCCTGCGCGGCCACGCCGAAGACGATTACCGCGCCGACGGCGTCCCCGTGATGCCCGACGTGCTGCGCGTGCGCGCCCAGATGCGCGATTTCGCCGGGCGCGTGCACAACGGTACCTGGACCGGCCATTCCGGCCAGCGCATCACCGACGTGGTCAACATCGGCATCGGCGGTTCGGACCTCGGGCCCCGCATGGTGTGCCGCGCGCTGGCCCACCTGGCGCTGCCGCAGGTACGGGTGCATTTCGTCTCCAACGTCGACGGCACCGACCTGGCCGAGACACTCGAACGCCTCAACCCCGACACCACGCTCGCCATCGTCTGCTCCAAGACATTCACCACGCTGGAAACCATGGCCAACGCGCACAGCATGCGCGGCTGGTTCATCGAACACGGTGTGCCTGAGAGCCAGCTCAGGCAGCACTTCGTCGCCGTATCGACCAACCGCGACGCCGTGGTCGAGTTCGGCATCGATCCGGACAACATGTTCACCTTCTGGGACTGGGTCGGCGGACGTTTCTCACTGTGGTCAGCCGTTGGCCTGTCGATCGTGCTAGCGATCGGGCCGGAGCGGTTCGAGGCGATGCTCGACGGCGCCCGCGCGATGGACCGGCACTTCGCCACGGCGGTGCCGCGGGAGAACATGCCGTTGATCCTCGGTCTGCTGTCGGTCTGGTATCGCGGCTTCTTCGGCGCGGCCAGTGCCTGTACGGTGCCCTACTGCGCCCCGTTGGAGCTGCTGACCGACTTCATGCAGCAGTTGGAGATGGAGAGCAACGGCAAATCCGTCCAGCGCCATGGCGCGGCCATCGACACCGACACCGGCCCCATCGTCTGGGGCACCGCCGGCACCAACGGCCAGCATGCCTACTTCCAGCTGATCCACCAGGGCTCGCAGATCGTGCCGGTGGATTTCATCACCACGCTCGAACCGGTGCGCAGCCTGCCAGGCCACCACGCCAAGCTGCTGGCCAACTGCTTTGCCCAGGGCGAGGCACTGCTGTGCGGCCGCACGGCGGAGGAAGTCCGCGCAGGCGGCATCACCGACGAGGCGCTGGTGCCGCACATGGTGTTCGAAGGCAACCGGCCGAGCAACACGATCCTGATGCAACGGCTGGACGCCGCGTCGCTCGGCGCCCTGATCGCCTGCGCCGAGCACCGTACCTTCGTGCAGGGCGCGATCTGGAACATCAACTCGTTCGACCAATGGGGCGTGGAACTCGGCAAGAAGCTCGCCAAGCCAATCCAGGCAGAACTGGACGGCGCGCCCGCCTCGGTGGCGCACGACGCCTCGACGGCGGCGCTGATCCGCCGCGCCAAGGCCGCGAGCTAAGCCGGCCGCGGCTCAGAGCTCGGTGACGGTCTCGTCGCCGACCAGGTGGCCGGCCTCGATGGTCAGGATACGGCTGCATCGCGCCGCGACCGAGCGGTCGTGCGTGACCAGCACCAGCGTCGAGCCGGCACTGCGGTTGAGCTCGAACATCAGCGCGATCACGGCTTCGCCGGTCGCGGTGTCGAGGCTCCCGGTGGGCTCATCCGCGAACAGGATGTCGGGCTCGGTGACAAAAGCCCGCGCCAGCGCCACGCGCTGCTGTTCGCCCCCCGACAGCGTCTTCGGATAGTGCGACAGCCGCGCCCCCAGACCAACGCGCTCCAGCAGCTCGGTGGCGCGGCGACGCATTTCGGCAGCGCCCACGTCACCCCGCAACTCCAGTGGCAGCACCACGTTCTCCAGCGCGGTCAGGTGTGCAGCAGTTGGAACGACTGGAACACGAAACCGACATGGCTGCCACGCACCGCCGCGCGGCCGTCCTCGCCAAGGCCGAACAGATCGTGGCCGAGCAGCTTGACCGAGCCGGACGTCGGCAGATCCAGCCCCGCCAGCAACCCCAGCAGGGTCGACTTGCCCGAGCCCGAGGCACCGACGATGGCCAGCGTCTCCCCGGCTTCCACACGAAACACGACATCGCTCAAAATAGGCAACTCGCCGGTGGCGTCGCGCACGGTCTTGTGCAGCGAATCGACTTCAATCACCCAGGTAGCGGAAGACGACATGATCGGACGACAAGGGAGTAGAAGGCGCAGCGTAATGGGATGGATGGCACTCGCGGCCGCGCTCGGCTGCGCGATGATCTGCATCCCGCCAATGGCGCACGCGACGGCAGCGCAGGGCACCGCATCGGCACCGCGCCGTGTGGTGGTGCTGGGCGACAGCCTGTCAGCGGGATACGGCCTGGTGCAAGGCACCGGCTGGGTCGCGCTGCTGAGCAACCGCCTCAAAGAACGGAAGCTCGATTATAGCGTCGCCAATGCCAGCATCAGCGGCGACACCACCGCGGGCGGGCGCGCTCGCCTGCCGGCCGTGCTTGCGCGCGAGAAACCTGCCGTGATGGTGCTCGAACTGGGTGCCAACGATGCGCTGCGCGGGCTGTCGCTGTCTGCCAGCGAAGCCAACCTGAGGGCGATGATCGAGGCATCGCAAGCCGCCGGCGCCAGGGTGCTACTGGTCGGCATGCGCATCCCGCCCAATTACGGCCCGGACTACAGCGAACGCTTCTTCGCCATGTTCAGCAAACTGGCGCAGCAGTACAGGCTGCCGCTGGTGCCCTTCCTCCTGGAAGGCGTGGCCCAGCGGCCCGACTGGTTCCAGGAGGATCGCATCCACCCGGTCGCAGCGGCGCAGCCGACGCTGCTCGACAATATCTGGCCCAAGCTTGAACCGCTACTCAAGGGCCGGGTCGGAGGATGATCACCCCTCGCCTTCGGGCATCCGCCGATGCCCTGACGCCGGGGAACCCAACATCACAACACATCACGGGGAGAAACAACATGAAGCTGCTGGCGAAGTCGCTGAAGGTGGCACAGGACAACAAACGGTTCCTGATCGGCATGTCGCTGCTGTTCGCGTTCCGGGCCTGCATCGCCGACTGGGCCGTCGTGCCAAGCGGCTCGATGAACCCGACGCTGATCGAGGGCGACTTTATCCTGATGAACCGCCTCGCCTACGGCGTCCGTGTGCCGGCCACCACCGTCTGGCTCAAGCGAGGCAATGAACCTCGCCGCGGCGACGTCGTCGTGTTCTCGTCCCCCGAGGATGGCACCAAGCTCGTCAAGCGCCTGATCGGGCTACCGGGCGATGTGGTCGAGATGCGCGGCGAGGCGCTCTACATCAACCACCGGCGCCTCGCCTACACGCCGCTGCCCGATGCCGCGCCTGGCGCCCTGCCGCAGGCAACGGCCGCCCAGCCCCACGACCTGTGGACCGAAGCGCTGCCCGACCGCCCGCACCCGGTGATGGTGCTGCCCGAAGTGGCCGCGCTGCGTAACTTCGGCCCCATCGTCGTGCCGGCCGATCACTACCTGATGCTCGGCGACAACCGCGACAACAGCCGGGATTCCCGCTACTTCGGCCTGGTGCCGCGCCAGAACCTGATCGCGCGGGCATCGCACGTGGCAATGTCGTTCGATCCCGATCGCGGGTACCTGCCGCGCCTCGCGCGCATCGGCCGACCGCTCGACTGAACGCCGGCAACAAAAAAGCCCCCTCGATGAGGTAATGCCGTTCAATTAAGGTCCCGTTTGATGCAACGGACGGAGTAACGAGCCGGTCTAGATTTGACGACCCGGTCGCAAGCGCGGCCGGGTCGTTTTTCGTTGGGCAGGGACTTGAGTCGTTCGCGCAGGCGCTTGAGGCAGTCGGGCAGCTTGGCGTACGCCGGAGTCAGGGCCGCCCACATCATTTCGAGCTGAATCGTGTGGAGGGCACGCACGAAGCTGATGTCGGTTGGCGCGAGCTTGGCTTCGCGAGCGGCGCAGGCAATCTCGCGACGAATCAGGTTGTAGGCGATCAGCGCGCCCCAGATTTCCTGATGCACCTGCTCGGCCACGCGGCTGCGCAAGGTCAACTCCATGCCAAGCATGGACTGCTTCAGTTCCTGGTAACTGGTTTCGATCTACCGCCTCGCACCCCTCCAATGAAAAATGCCGTTCAGACTTAACTGAACGGCATTACCCTCGATGAGGGGGCTTCTTCATGGTGCCTGCCGGACGACTCAGGCCCCGTCGTCCGACGAAGCGGCAGGCTTGGCGGCGTCGATCACCGCGCTGTTGACCTTCACTTTCGAACGCGCCTTCAGCGCTTCGTAGTAGGCATTGAAATCGGCCTGTCCGGCGACCTGCGCCAGTTGCTGGACATCGGCCGCGCGCCGCGCCGGATCCACATTGGCCGGCGGCAGCACCTTGTTGATGCGATACAGCGCATAACCCCGCGCCCCCAGATCCACGCCGATGGTGACCGGCAGCTTGGCCGCATCCGCACGCAGGATCGCAGCCAGCGCAACCGGCGGCATACCTTGCGCCTGCTGGCGCGAGACCGTCTGCGCTGCACCAAAGCCCTCGGCGCTGTTGCTCTGCTTGACCGCGGCAAGCTTCTCTTCGCCCGCCTTCTTGGCCAGCGCCGCCGACTGCTCGGCCAGCACCTTGGCCTTCACCTGCTCGCGCACATCGGCCAGCTTCTTGACCGTGGCCGGCCGATACTCCACCGCACGCGCCGCCACCAGCGTGGTCGGCCCGACCTGCACGGCCTGCGTATTGCGATGGTTCTTGATCACGTCGTCGGCGAACAGCGCCTTGAGCACCTTGTCGTTGTTGATCGGACTGTTGGCCAGGGCCGGATTCGGCACGCGCGTGACATTGTCGGCCGTCTGGATCTGCAGCTTGAGCTTGCCGGCGACCGGCTTCAGGCTGTCGGACTGGTCCTCCACCCCGTTGGAGAAGGCATCGGCCAGCTCGGTGTACTTCTTGTTGGCCAGTTGCGTGCGCACCTCGCGCTCCAGCTCCGGCTTGACCGCTTCCAGCGACTGCACGCCACCGCCCTTCACTTCTTCCAGCTTGATGATGTGGAAGCCGAAATCGCTCTCCACCACACCGCTGATGTCGCCCGGCTGCTTGAGCGCGAACAGCGCGTTCTCGAACGGCGGAACGGTCGCGCCCTTGGCGAGGAAGCCCAGCTCGCCGCCCTGCGCGGCCGAGCCCGGATCCCCCGAATACTTCTTGGCGAGTTCGGCGAAGTTGCCCGGCGTCTTGCGCACTTCGGCCAGCACCTCTTCCGCGCGTTTCTTGGCCGCGTCCTTGTCGGCCGGCTTGGCGTTGTCCGGCAGCTTGATCAGGATGTGCGCGGCGCGGCGCTGCTCTTCGGTCTTGAAGCGCGCGGCGTTCTGATCGTAGTACTCCTTGAGCTGCTCGGGCGTGACGGGGATCTGCTTCATCATGTCCTCGCCCGAAAACACCACGTACTCGGCCTTGACCTGCTCGGGCACAGCGAATTCCTGCCGGTGCACATCGTAATAGGCCTGGACGGCCTTGTCGTCAACCGGCACCTTGGCCGCATAGTCGGCCGGCTTGAGCAGCAGCGCCTGCACTTCACGCTGCTGGTCACGCGCCTCGATCAGGCGGTCCACCAGCGACTTGGGCACAAAGGCGGTCGAGACGATCGATTGCGGAATCTGCTGCAGCACGAGTTCCGAACGCAGCCGCGCATCGAACTGCTCCGGCGTCATGCCCTGGGCGGCCAGCAGCTTGATGTAAGCGTCGGTATCGAACTTGCCATCCGGCTTGCGCAGTTGCGCGACCGCAGGAATCTGCTCGATGGTCTCGCGGACCTTGCTGTCCGCCACGGACAGATTGACGCGCGACGCCTCATTGACCATCACGCGCTGCTGGATGATGCCGTCCAGCACATCGCGACGCATCTGCGAGCCCTCGAACTGGCGCGGATCGTACTGCGCGCCCAGCATCTGACGCAGACGCTCGGTCTGCTCGCGGACGCGCGTATCGAGTTCGCTGGTGGTGATCACGGTGTCACCCACCTTGGCGGCGTCGTGCGAGCCATCCATGAAGCGTGAATAGCCTTGCACGCCAAAGAACACGAACGACGGAAACACCAGAATCAGCAGCACCAGGAACATCAAGCGCCGATGCGTACGTACGAAATCAAGCATGCTGGACCGGAGATGAGGAGAAGATGGAAAATCTGGCGATTCTATCAGGACCGACGCTCAACCCGGTGAATCTGCAAGGTGATCCGCCTTGTCCCGCCGCAGCGCATCAGCAACGTGGCGGCCAGCAATGCCTGCAATCGGGCTGGCGTCGAGCACCGCGAGCAGACCGATACCGCCAGCACGAAGTCATGCCGACCTGGCCGATCAGGATTGAGTAGCGGAAACCCGGCGAGACGCGCAAGTGGCACGATGGCAGTTCCCTCAGGCACCACGGCAGCAGCGGCCATCAGTCAGCAAAGCGATATTGATGGACGCAGCACACAGGCTGCCGGAAATCACCAGCCCCCCTGACGAATTACGACGTCGTTCATGAGGTCGCCCGCAATGGCTACGAGATCAGCGCATCGGCCCGCGCCTCGCTGAAGCGAAAAAGACAAAGGCCCGAACGCATCGGGCCTTTGAGGAATGTTGGCGGAGCGGACGGGACTCGAACCCGCGACCCCCGGCGTGACAGGCCGGTATTCTAACCGACTGAACTACCGCTCCAGTTTGGTTCGGACCGCACGGCACATGATCGGCAATACGAACGATGGTGGGTGCTGAGAGGCTCGAACTCCCGACCTACGCCTTGTAAGGGCGCCGCTCTACCAACTGAGCTAAGCACCCGTTCGCACTGCCGGCGCAAGCCGGACTGCCCGGCGCCTGCGGTAGTCAGTCGCAAGCACCAAAGCCCGCTAGTTTAGCGCATCCTTGAGCGCTTTGCCAGGTTTGAATTTCGCAACCTTGGCACCTTCGATCTTGATGGTCGCACCGGTGCGCGGATTGCGCCCGGCACGCGCCGAACGCTGGCCGACCAGGAACGTGCCGAACCCCACCAGGGTCACCGAGCCACCGTCACACAGCGCATCCTTGATCCCGCCGATCAGCGCATCGATGGCACGCCCGGCCGCTGCTTTTGACATGTCGGTCTGCGCCGCCACATGATCGATGAGGTCTGTCTTGTTCATCTCCGCCTCCCCGTTCGCCCGTAGGTCCATTTCATTAAAGTGGCCGCCAATCGACGTGTCAAGGCGCAGAAGCCTCCGCAGCCTGCAGCTGGCACATGCATTGCGCACGGCCCAAAAGAAAAGGGCCCGAACACATGCGGGCCCTCATCGGGCTACCCCGGAAAGCGCATCACCTCATCAATGATGCACCATCTCGTGCACGTCGCCGCCTTCGGTCTTGCCGGCTTCCGGCGCCGGCTTCGGCTCCTCTTCCGGCAGGGGCTCGGGCTTGCGCATCAGCGCGAGTTCCAGCACCTTGTCGATCCAGCGGACCGGCACGATCTCGATACTGTTCTTCACGTTGTCCGGAATATCCGCCAGGTCCTTGACGTTCTCTTCCGGAATCAGCACCAGCTTGATGCCACCACGATGCGCGGCCAGCAGTTTCTCCTTCAGGCCACCGATCAGCAGCACCTCGCCGCGCAGTGTAATCTCGCCGGTCATGGCCACATCGGCCCGCACCGGGATGCCGGTCAGCACCGACACCAGCGCAGTCGTCATGGCAATGCCCGCGGACGGACCGTCCTTGGGCGTCGCGCCTTCGGGCACGTGGATGTGGATGTCGCGCTTCTCGAACAACTCATCCTTGACGCCTAGGCGTGCCGACCGCGAGCGCACCACCGAGCGCGCCGCCTCGACCGATTCCTTCATCACGTCGCCCAGCGAACCCGTGCGGGTGATGTTGCCCTTGCCCGGCATGACCGCGGCTTCGATGGTCAGCAGATCGCCGCCGACTTCCGTCCAGGCGAGGCCAGTCACCTGCCCCACCTGGTCTTCCTTGCCGGCCAGGCCGAAGTCGAAGCGACGCACGCCCAGGAACTTGTCCAGGTTGTCCGAATCTACCTTCACCGACGTGGCGCCTTCCTTCTTCAGCAGCAACTGCTTGACCACCTTGCGGCAGATCTTCGAGATCTCGCGCTCCAGCGACCGCACACCGGCTTCCCGGGTGTAGTAGCGGATGATGTCGCGCAGCGCGCCTTCCGCCACCTCGAGCTCGCCGGCCTTCAGACCGTTGTTCTTGGTCTGCTTGGGCAGCAGGTAGCGCTGGGCGATGTTGACCTTCTCATCTTCGGTGTAGCCCGACAGCCGGATCACCTCCATCCGGTCCAGCAGCGGCGCCGGGATATTCAGCGAGTTCGACGTCGCAACGAACATCACGTCCGACAGGTCGAAGTCCACCTCGATGTAGTGGTCCTGGAACGTGTGGTTCTGTTCCGGGTCCAGCACTTCGAGCAGGGCCGACGACGGGTCGCCACGGAAATCCATGCCCATCTTGTCGATCTCGTCGAGCAGGAAGAGCGGGTTGCGCACACCCACCTTGGTCAGGCTCTGCAGGATATTACCCGGCATCGAGCCGATGTAGGTCCGGCGATGGCCACGGATCTCGGCCTCGTCACGCACGCCACCCAGCGCCATGCGCACGAACTTGCGGTTCGTCGCACGCGCTACCGACTGCCCGAGCGAGGTCTTGCCGACGCCCGGCGGCCCCACCAGGCACAGGATCGGTGCCTTCACCTTGTCGACGCGCTGCTGCACGGCGAGGTATTCGAGGATGCGTTCCTTGACCTTCTCCAGGCCATAGTGGTCTTGATCGAGCACCTGCTCGGCGTTCGATAAGTCGTTGTTGACCTTGCTCTTCTTGCGCCACGGCAGGCCGACCAGCGTGTCGATATAGTTGCGCACGACCGTTGCCTCGGCCGACATCGGCGACATCAGCTTGAGCTTTTTGAACTCGGCGTCGGCCTTCTTCTTGGCCTCCTTGGGCATGCGGGCGGCCTTGATCTTCTTGTCCAGCTCTTCTAGATCGGCGCCCTCTTCGCCCTCGCCGAGTTCCTTCTGGATGGCCTTGACCTGCTCGTTCAGGTAGTACTCGCGCTGGCTCTTTTCCATCTGGCGCTTGACGCGGCCGCGGATGCGCTTTTCCACCTGCAGGATGTCGATCTCGCCTTCCAGCTGCGACAGCAAGCTCTCCAGACGTTCGGTCACATTGAACATCTCGAGGATATTCTGCTTCTGCTCGAGCTTGATCGGCAGATGCGCGGCGATGGTGTCGGCCAGGCGACCCGGCTCGTCGATGCCCGACAGCGAGGTCAGGATCTCCGGCGGGATCTTCTTGTTCAGCTTCACGTACTGGTCGAACTGCGACACGATGGCACGGCGCAGCGCCTCGGTCTCGGCCGACTCGGTCGGTTCCGGGCCGATGGGCATCGCTTCGCAGTGGAAGTGCGATTCGTCATCGGTCACGGACAGGATGTTGGCGCGCTGCGTGCCCTCGACCAGCACCTTCACGGTGCCATCCGGCAGCTTCAGCATCTGCAGGATGTTGGCGATACAGCCAACCTCGTAGAGATCCTTGTCGGTCGGCTCATCCTTGGCGGCCGTCTTCTGGGCGACCAGCATGATGCTCTTGCCCGCTTCCATCGCGGCTTCCAGCGCCTTGATGGATTTGGGGCGCCCCACGAACAGCGGAATCACCATGTGCGGGAACACCACCACGTCGCGCAGCGGCAACAGCGGCAGGCGAATCTGCTCAGCGGGTAGGAGTTGGGTTCCGGACATTATTTTCCCCAGAAAGTCATGTAAGGGCTAAATTGGGTGCCGCGACAGTTTTACAAGACCGCCGCCGCAAGTCGCGTGCCGGCCCGGTTTCCCGAAGCAAAAAAAGCCGCTCGCGTGCGAACGGCTTCCTGCATGAGATGCATACGGCGCATCCCGGCCAGTCATTCGCGTCAGTTGGAACCTGCAACCTTGGGTTGCTCTTCGTACATCAGCAAGGGCTTGCCGTCTCCGGTAATCGTGCTTTCGTCGATCACCACCTTCTGCACACCCTTGTGGTTGGGAAGGTCGTACATCACATCCATCAGCGCGTGCTCGACGATGGAACGCAACCCGCGCGCCCCCGTCTTGCGCTTGATCGCCTTGCGGGCGATCGCCGTCAGCGCGCTCGGACGGATTTCCAGCTCCACCCCTTCCATGGCCAGCAGTTTCTGATACTGCTTGACGATTGCATTCTTTGGCTCGACCAGGATCTCCATCAAGGCCGCCTCGTCCAACTTGGCCAGCGTCGCCACCACGGGCAGGCGGCCGATCAGTTCGGGAATCAGGCCGAACTTGATCAGATCTTCCGGCTCCACCTGCGGCAGCACCTCGTTGACGTCCCGCTCTTCCTTGCTCTTGACCTCGGCGCCGAAACCGATGCCGGACTTGCCCGAGCGCTGCATGATGATCTTCTCCAGACCATCGAACGCACCGCCGCAGATGAACAGGATATTGGTGGTATCGACCTGCAGGAAGTCCTGGTTCGGATGCTTGCGACCACCTTGCGGCGGCACCGAGGCCATCGTCCCTTCGATCAGCTTCAGCAGGGCCTGCTGCACGCCTTCACCAGAAACGTCCCGGGTAATGGATGGGTTGTCAGACTTGCGCGAAATCTTGTCGATTTCATCAATGTAGACAATGCCGCGCTGCGCCTTGTCGACCTCGTAATTGCAGTTCTGCAGCAGCTTCTGGATGATGTTCTCGACATCCTCGCCCACGTAGCCGGCTTCGGTCAGCGTGGTGGCGTCGGCGATGACGAACGGCACGTTCAGCAGGCGCGCCAGCGTTTGCGCCAGCAGCGTCTTGCCCGAGCCGGTCGGCCCGATGAGCAGGATGTTGCTCTTGGACAGCTCGACATCGTCCTTCTTGCCGAGATGCTTCAAACGCTTGTAATGGTTGTAGACCGCGACTGCGAGGATCTTCTTGGCCTGCTCCTGGCCGATCACGTATTGATCCAGGCTCTGGCGGATATCGTGTGGAGTCGGCAGGTCGGATTTGACCGCCAGGCCCCCCTCCTTCTCGGAGATCGCGGCCTCGTCCCGGATGATTTCATTGCACAGGTCGATACATTCATCGCAGATGAAGACCGAGGGGCCGGCAATCAGTTTCTTGACCTCATGCTGGCTCTTGCCGCAAAACGAGCAGTACAGCAGCTTTTCGCCAGTCGAGCCTTTCTTGTCCGCCATAACGATAACCAGTAGTTCCTGAACGCATCATACGCCAAATTGCCTGGCGACGATCCGCAGGTGTTGCACAAAGCAAAAACGAGGCGCGAGGCCTCGTCTTCGACAGCTTGAGACGTCCGGCACGCTGCGACCGGTGTGCCGTCCTGCGCACCGACCACAGCGCGTTCAGGCACCCCGCCGAGCCAGCACCTTGTCGATCAGGCCGTACTCCTTGGCCTGGTCGCCGCTCATGAAATTGTCGCGATCCGTGTCGCGGGCGATCTTGTCCACGGGCTGGCCGGTGACTTCGGACAGGATAGTGTTCAGGCGTTCGCGCAGATACAGGATTTCACGCGCCTGAATCTCGATGTCCGAGGCCTGGCCGCGCGCGCCGCCCAGCGGCTGGTGGATCATGATCCGCGAGTTCGGCAGCGCATAACGCTTGCCTTTCGCGCCGGCAGCCAGCAGGAACGCACCCATGCTGGCGGCCATGCCCATGCACAGCGTGGACACGTCGGGCTTGACGAACTGCATCGTGTCATACATCGCCAAGCCCGCCGACACAGAACCGCCCGGCGAGTTGATGTACAGCGAGATGTCCTTGTCCGGGTTCTCGCTTTCCAGGAACAGCAACTGGGCCACCACGAGATTGGCAGTCTGGTCATTGACCTCGCCCACCATGAAGATCACCCGCTCCTTCAGCAGGCGCGAGTAGATGTCGTAGGCGCGTTC
This sequence comes from Ralstonia syzygii subsp. syzygii, assembly GCA_919592095.1. GTDB lineage: Bacteria > Pseudomonadota > Gammaproteobacteria > Burkholderiales > Burkholderiaceae > Ralstonia > Ralstonia syzygii. The sequence goes on from CAKKOY010000047.1 coordinate 18,884, forward strand.
GCCGCGGCCCGACTGCTCGACCACCATCGGCACCAGTCCGAGCCCCTGCGTTTCGAGCGCGGAAGCCTGGGTGCGAGCGAGCTGGTCGATCAGTTCATTGCGGATCATGCGGATCTCCGGTGCGTGAATCGGTCGAATCAGCCTTGCGCGCCCGGGGCGGCGGTCAGCTCTTCGAACGACATGGCCTTGTCAGTGACTTTGGCCTTGTCGCACACAAAATTTACCACGTTGTTTTCGAGCACGTAGGCTTCCATTTCAGCCAGGCGCTGCTGGTCGCCGTAGTACCAGCGGATGACTTCCTTCGGATCTTCGTAGCTCTTGGCGAACTCTTCAATCTCGGCCTTGATCTGTTCCGGCTTGGCTTCCAGGCCGTTGGCCTTGACCACCTCGGCCAGCACCAGGCCCAGCTTCACACGACGCTCGGCTTGCTGCGTGAACATCTCGGCCGGGATCGGCATATTCTTCACGTTGGGCATGCCGCGCGCTTCCAGATCACGGCGGGCCATCTCGACCAGGCGCTCCTGATCCTGCTCGATCAGCGACTTCGGCACGTCCAGCTCGGCCACCTTCAGCAGCGCGTCCATGACCTGGTCCTTGAGCAGCGCGTGGGTGCGACGCTTGACTTCACGCTCCAGGTTTTCACGGATGTCGGCGCGCATCTTGTCGAGGCTGCCGTCGGCGATGCCCAGCGATTGCGCGAAGGCTTCATTAATTTCCGGCAGGTGTGCCCACTCGACCTGCTTGAGCGTGACGGTGAACTCGGCGGTCTTACCGGCGACGTCCTTGCCGTGATAGTCGGCCGGGAACGCCAGCGGGAACGCCTTGGATTCGCCCTGCTTCAGGCCCAGCGTGGCCTGCTCGAACTCCGGCAGCATGCGGCCCTCGCCCAGCACGAAGCTGAAGCCCTCGGCCTTGCCGCCCGCGAATTCCACGCCATCGATGGTGCCAACGAAGTCGACCGTCACGCGGTCGCCGTTCTGGGCGAGGGCTGCGCCGCCGTCACCGTGCTCGCCAGCCTCGCCGCGCCGATGGTAGTGCACACGCTGCTTGCGCAGGATATCGATGGTCTTGTCGATCTCGGCATCGGTGATCTCGGTCTTGGTGCGGGTCAGTTCCGCGCCGGCCAAGTCGCCGATGTTGACTTCCGGGTACACCTCGAAGGTGGCGTCGAAGGCGAACTGGTCATCGGCCACGCCTTCGGTCTTCAGCTCGAAGCGCGGCTGGCCCGCGACCTTCACGCCCTGCTCGTTGGTGATGTCGAAGAACTGGCGGGCAGCCTTGTCGAAGCGCACTTCCATTTCGACTTGCTGGCCGTACTGCTTCTCGACCATCTTCATCGGCACCTTACCCGGACGGAAGCCGGACATCTTGACGGTCTTGGACAGACGCGCGAGGCGGCTTTGCTTTTCTTGCTCCACTTCGGTCTTCGGGACGGCCAGGGTCACCTTGCGATCGAGTTTGCCGAGGTTTTCAATGACAGTCGACATAGTCGTAATTCCAAATCCAGAAGAAGGTTGCGTCGAACGGCGCAGCGCCAGCAGCAGCCGTGGTTCGGTTCTTGGTCTTGCCGCGCTGCCGGAACGCGACGCGGGGGCCGCATTGGCGGCGCAACCGGCACGTTCGGGCAGGCAAACGCAAAACGCATATTATGGCATGGAACGCTCGTCAGCCCTGACTTTTTGGGGATGGCGGCTTGGCAAACCGCTTCGGCCGCACGTCGTCAGCCGATGGCTTCGGGCAAGGCGGCGCCCGGCGATGCTTCGTGCTTGCCATGGCGCAGCGCCCGCATCAGGAAGCGGCCGGGATCCAATGCTGCGGCCAGTTCGGATTCGAGCGGAAGTGGACCACCATCGATTTGCGCCGCGAGCAGCTCCGCACCCAGCACCGACCACGTGAGGCCGCGCGAGCCATAGGCAAGCGCAGCATAGAGTCCGGGCAAACGCGGCAGCACAGCGTGTGGTCCGCGCAGGTGGAAGCCGGGCGCCATGATCCCTGCCTCGTCCGCCACTGCGCCGATCAGCGGCAACCGGTTGGCGGAGACGCAGCGCACGCCCACGTAGCCATGGAGCCGCGCCGGATCCAGGTGGGCCAAGGCGGCGGCATGCGCGGGCTGCAGTCCGGCCAAGCGGCGCAAGTTGGCAGCGTGGTCGCCGGGGCGTTCATCGGGATCGGTCTCGCCCGGCTGGAAGGAAGAACCGACGCGCACCGTCGGGGCACCGGGCTCCCGGGGCAACAGATAGCCATCGCCGCAAACGACGGCGCGAGGCCATGGCGCTCTGTCTTCGAGCACGGCAACGGGCACATCCGTCAATTGGCCGCGCACCGGCTTGAGTGCAGCGGATGCCAACGGTGCAAGCCGGGCCGCATCGAGACCGTTGGCGAGCACGACGACGGGCGCGCTCGCGATCACGTTGCCCCGCGCGTCGCATATCCGCCACCCTGCGTCACGCCACAGCAAGGATTCGATCCGGGTGTTCCTCCGCAGCTCGACGGCATCGCCCGCCGCAGCAAGGCTGGCGCGGCAGACATCGGGCGGCGCCACCCAGCCGGCCTGCGCGAACCACCAGCCGCCTTGCGGCACGCTGGCACCGACGCGTTCGGCTGCACGGACAGCGTCCAGCCACTCGATGAAATCGGCCGGAAAACCGAGCGCCTGGACAATGCGCTGCTGCTCGGCAACGTCGTCGGCGTGTTCGGCCAGCTGCAATACGCCGGTCGGGTGAAAGCCAGTGGCAAAGCCGGCGCGGTCGAGCGCCTCCCAATGGCGGCGCGCCAGCAAGTTGCCGGCACGGGACAGGCGCGAGAGCACGCTGTCGTCGATCGACACATGCGGATGCATGGCAGCTGCCCGGTGCGCCGAGGTGCCGCCCGCCGGCCCCGCGTGCTCGTCGATCAGGGTGATGCGCCAGCCGCGCGCGGCCAGCCGCTCCGTCACCGAACAGCCCGCCAGCCCTGCGCCCAGCACGATGGCGTGGCGCTCCGGCCAGACCGGCGCCTCCGCTGGCCCGCGCCGGGTCCGCCAGTGTGTCGGGAACGCGGCGACGGTCATGTCACGCTTGCGACCGAAGCCAGGCACCTTGCGCACCTCGAAGCCCGTCTCGCGCAAGCCGTGGCGCACGCTGCCGGCCGCCGTATAGGTCGCCAGCGTCGCCCCCGCACGCGCGACACGGGCGAGCTGCTTGAACACGCGCGGCTGCCACAGATCGGGGTTCTTGGCGGGGGAGAAGCCGTCCAGGTAAAAGGCATCGGCGGCGCAGGACAATTGCGGCAGCATCGTTTCCGCATCCCCGAGCAGCAGCGTGAGCGTCACGCGCCCCGCATCAAAGACGAGGCGGTGCACGCCCGGCACCGGCACCGGCCACGCCTGGCGCAAAGCCTCGGCGAGCGGTACCAATGTGCCCGCCTTCGGGTGCACGAGCGCCAGCCCTGCCCGGTCGAACGGGTGCTTTTCGATCGAGACGAAATCGAGACGCTCGCAGCGCTGCGGATCATCGCGCCAGGCCGCCCAGGTCGCCAGGAAGTTCAGGCCCTGTCCGAAGCCGGTCTCCACGATGGTGAAGCTGCGCTTGCCCTGCCACGCCCCGGGCAGGCCGTTGCCGCCCAGGAACACGTGATGCGCCTGCGCCAGACCGCCTTCGGTGCTGTGATAGACGTCGTCGTACCGGGCGGAAAACGGTGTGCCGTCCGGGGTCAGTTGAGGCGTGGCGAGAATGAGGCCGCGAGACATGGGCAATCCGTCTGGGGAGCGCCGGATTGTAGCGCCGCTCCCCCCCGAGCCACGACTTGATCCGTCCGTCGGCGATCGGCATGCGCCCATGATGCGGCGGTACCACGCGTGGAAGTGCCGCATGCCGTCCTCCAGCGGCGATTGGTAGAGGCCGGTCTCCAATACGCCCCGCACCGGGCCGGAAACGTCGAACGCGCGCTTCACCCAATCGTGGCTGCACCGTGAACTCGACCTCGTGGTACCGCTCGCACAGCGGCCTCTTGATCGTCAGCGCCACCACGCCGCCCGGCGCCGGTCAGGTACGCGCGCGACTCGAACCCCGTTCGCAAACAGGTGATCAACAAGGAGAGAGGGAAATGATCCGGTGCGATGCCTAGTACTACAGCCGTAGCTCAAAATGGCGGAGCACATCCCCGCGCCCGGTAGTGACACTGCTGAGCGCGCCACTGATGCGCGCGCCGCCATCGCGACCATGCCAGCA
>CAKKOY010000048.1 GCA_919592095.1 Ralstonia syzygii subsp. syzygii
AGAACCTGATGTATCGGCTCAAAACGCTCACGGGCCATTCGCTGTGGGCGCGCGAGGTCGGCTCCCAGGCGACCGAAGTGGCCATCCGCGCTGGCGTGCTCAACCGCATGGGTGCGCTTGCCCGCCCGCAGTCCGTCCGCGTCGCCTGAATTACGCCTCACAGGGATGGCTTCGACTTCAAAGTCGATTTATGCAACAACGCCGTACAGCGCATCGCGCTGCTGCTGCACCTCGGTGGCATGCAACTGGTAGAGGATGAAGATCATCGCGCCGGCGAACAGCACGATGGCCACCAGCGGGATGAACATGAACCAGTTGGTTGTCCACAGTCGGCCCAGGCGCGTGATCCACAGCCCGCGCGGCATGTTCGGGCGCACGCTGTCTTCCGGCGGCAACTCGGGTGCGGGCACGGGGACGGGCGTCGCGGCGGCCGGCGGTTGCGTCGCGGTGTCGGCCGGCTCCGGCGTGACATGGGAGGGGGAGAGCATGATGGGCGGGCGAACGCCGGAATTCTGCGGACGAGGGTCGATGGACATCTGTGCAACTGCGCAAAACCAAGTGTAGCGGCATTCAATCGGCCGGTCGCTTGGGGAAACCGCTGGTGGCGAGCGGATGACGGACATGCGGATGCTGCATTGCAGCGTAAAAAGGCGATTTATTTTGCATTGCCGCAATATTCCGCATTATAAAAAACCATATCGCAATTTGAAAATTCCGCTTGTGCTGCATTTGCGTGTCCTCATAGAATTCAGCGCAAAAGTCGGGCAGGCCTTGCTGCGGCGCGCATTCGCGCGGCTTGAAAAAGGGCGCCCGCCTCAAGACGCAACCGTTACTGCACCAAGGAGACCGCCATGTCGGCCGTACCAGAGCAAGTCCTGGGCGCCACGCGCGCCAGCGACGTCGATCCCCAGGAAACCAAGGAATGGCTGGAGGCGCTGCAGGGCGTCATCGGCGCGGAAGGACCGGATCGTGCAGCGTTCCTGCTCGACAAGCAGATCGAATACGCGCGCATCAACGGCGTGACCTCGCCGCTGCATGCGGAAACCCCCTACGTCAACACGATTCCGGTCGAGAACCAGGAGCGCATTCCCGGCGACCAGGAAATCGAGCACCGCATCCGTTCGTACACCCGCTGGAACGCCATGGCGATGGTCCTGCGCGCCAACAAGGACACCAACGTCGGCGGCCACATCTCGTCGTTCGCCTCGGCGGCCACGCTGTATGACGTCGGCTACAACCACTTCTGGCACGCCCCGTCCGACAAGCACGGCGGCGACATGGTCTTCGTGCAGGGCCACTCGGCGCCGGGCGTGTACTCGCGTGCCTTCCTGCTGGGCCGCCTGAGCCAGGAGCAGCTCGACAACTTCCGCCAGGAAGTGGACGGCAAGGGCATCTCCTCGTATCCACATCCGTGGCTGATGCCGGATTTCTGGCAGTTCCCGACCGTGTCGATGGGCCTGGGCCCGATCATGGCGATCTACCAGGCGCGCTTCACCAAGTACCTGGCCAGCCGCGGCCTGATCCAGAACTGGGAAAACCGCAAGGTCTGGGCCTTCCTGGGCGACGGCGAGACCGACGAACCGGAATCGCTCGGCGCGATCGGCATGGCCGGCCGCGAGAAGCTGGACAACCTGGTCTTCGTGATCAACTGCAACCTGCAGCGCCTGGATGGCCCGGTGCGCGGCAACGGCAAGATCATCCAGGAGCTGGAATCGGAATTCCGAGGCGCCGGCTGGAACGTCATCAAGGTCATCTGGGGCAGCCGCTGGGACGCGCTGCTCGCCCGCGACACCAAGGGCCTGCTGATGAACCGCATGATGGAATGCGTGGACGGCGAGTACCAGACCTTCAAGTCCAAGAACGGCGCCTACGTGCGCGAGTTCTTCTTCAACACGCCGGAACTCAAGGCCATGGTGGCCGACTGGTCCGACGACGACATCTGGGCGCTGAACCGCGGCGGCCATGATCCGCACAAGATCTTCGCGGCCTTCAAGGCGGCCACCGAGCACAAGGGCCAGCCGACCGTCATCCTCGCCAAGACCATCAAGGGCTACGGCATGGGCGAAGCCGGCGAGGCGATGAACATCGCCCACCAGCAGAAGAAGATGCCGGTGGATGCGATCCGCAAGCTGCGCGACCGCTTCCGCATTCCCGTTGCCGATGATCAACTCGAGCAGGTCCCGTACGTCAAGTTTGAGGAAGGCTCGAAGGAACTGGAGTACATGCGCCGCGCGCGCATGGACCTGGGCGGCTATTTGCCGGCCCGCCGCCAGAAGGCCGACCCGCTGCAGGTGCCGGCGCTGTACGCGTTCGACGCGCTGCTCAAGGCCACCGGCGAAGGCCGCGAAGTGTCCACCACGATGGCCTTCGTGCGGATCCTGAACCTCCTCCTGAAGGACAAGAACGTCGGCAAGCACGTGGTGCCCATCGTGCCGGACGAGTCGCGCACCTTCGGCATGGAAGGCCTGTTCCGCCAGATCGGCATCTGGAACCAGGAAGGCCAGAAGTACGTGCCGCAGGACCACGACCAGCTGATGTTCTACAAGGAGTCGCAGACGGGTCAGGTGCTGCAGGAAGGCATCAACGAAGCCGGCGCCATGTGCGACTGGATCGCCGCCGCCACGTCGTACTCGACGCACGGCGTGGCGATGATCCCGTTCTACATCTACTACTCGATGTTCGGCATCCAGCGCATCGGCGACCTGTGCTGGGCCGCCGGCGACATGCGTTCGCGCGGCTTCCTGCTGGGCGGCACGTCGGGCCGCACCACGCTCAACGGCGAAGGCCTGCAGCACGAAGACGGCCACTCGCACGTCTATCACGCGGCCATCCCGAACTGCATCTCGTACGACCCGACCTTCCAGTACGAACTGGCGGTCGTGATGCATGACGGCCTGCGCCGCATGTACGTCGAGCAGGAAGACGTCTACTACTACCTGACGGTGATGAACGAGAACTACGAGCACCCCGATATGCCGGCGGGTGTCGAGGCCGACATCATCAAGGGCATGTACCTGTTCAAGAAGGGCGTCGAGAACAGCAACGCGCCGCGTGTGCAACTGCTGGGCTCGGGCACTATCTTCCGCGAGGTGATCGCCGCCGCCGAACTGCTCAAGAAGGACTGGGGCGTCGAATCCGACCTGTGGGGTTGCCCGAGCTTCACAGAGCTGGCCCGCGAAGGCAACGCCGCCGCGCGCTGGAACCTGCTGCATCCGACCGAGACGCCGCGCGAGTCGCATGTCGAGAAGATGCTCAAGGGCGTGCGCGGTCCGGTGATCGCCTCCACCGACTACGTCCGCACCTTCGCCGAGCAGATCCGCGCCTTCGTGTCGCGCCGCTACGTGGTGCTGGGCACCGACGGCTTCGGCCGCTCGGACACCCGCGAGAAGCTGCGCCACTTCTTCGAAGTGGATCGCCACTGGGTGACGGTCGCGTCGCTCAAGGCACTCGCCGATGAAGGCGTGCTGCCGCGCGAAAAGGTGGCCGAGGCGCTCAAGAAGTACAACCTCGATCCCAACAAGCCCAACCCGATGACCGTATAACGGAGCCGCCGGGCGTGTTGCATGCGTCCGGCCGGGCACCGGCGCCACCAGGCTGTCCGCATAGTGCATTTGACGGCACGATGCGGACAGCCTGCCGGGCGACCGCGTGTCCGCCGCGCAGGCGTGCAACGCCGCCAGCCCCTCTGGAGACAGAAGAATGAGTCAAGTCGTAGAAATCAAGGTGCCGGACATCGGCGACTACAAGGACGTGCCGGTCATCGAGGTGCACGTCAAGGCGGGCGATACCGTCAGTGCCGAGGATTCGCTGGTCACGCTGGAGTCGGACAAGGCGACCATGGACGTGCCCTCGCCCAAGAGCGGCGTCGTCAAGGAACTGAAGATCAAGGTGGGCGACGCCGTGTCGGAAGGCTCGCTGGTGCTGCTGCTCGAAGAGCAGGGCGCCGCGGTGGTTCCGGCGCCCCAGGCAGCGCCCGCACCGGCTCCAGCCGCTCCAGCGCCTGCGCCGGTGGCGCAGGCCCCCACGCCCGTTCCGGCGGCCCAGCCCGCGGCGGGCGGTGGCACGATCGAAGTGAAGGTGCCGGACATCGGCGACTACACGGACGTGCCGGTCATCGAGATCAGCGTGAAGGTGGGCGACAAGGTGGAAGCCGAGCAGTCGCTGATCACGCTCGAATCCGACAAGGCCACGATGGATGTACCGTCGCCGGCCGCCGGCACGGTCAAGGACATCCGCGTGAAGGTGGGCGATGCCGTGTCGGAAGGCACGCTGATCGTCGTGCTGGACGGCGCGGGCAGCGCCGCCGCCGCTCCGGCGTCCGCTGCGGCACAGGCGCCGGCACCGGCTTCCGCCGCGGTTGCGCCGAGCCCGGCTCCGGTGGCTCCCGCCGCCGCTCCGGCTGCAGCGCCCGTCACGTACACCGCCGACGCGGTCGGTACGGTCGGCAAGGCCGCGCATGCCAGCCCCTCGGTGCGCAAGTACGCGCGCGAACTGGGCGTGGAAGTGAACCTGGTCGGCGGCACCGGTCCGAAGAACCGCATCACGCAGGACGACGTGCAGCGCTACGTCAAGGGCGTGATGACCGGCCAGGCCGCGGCGCCGGGCAAGGCCGCTGCGGCGGCGGCACCGGCCGGCGGCGGCGAACTGAACCTGCTGCCGTGGCCGAAGGTGGACTTCACCAAGTTCGGCCCGGTCGAGCCCAAGCCGCTGTCGCGCATCAAGAATATCTCCGGCGCGAACCTGCATCGCAACTGGGTCATGATCCCGCACGTCACCAACAACGACGAAGCGGACATCACCGAGCTGGAAGCCTTCCGCGTGCAGATGAACAAGGAGCACGAAAAGGCCGGCGTGAAGTTCACCATGCTGGCGTTCGTGATCAAGGCGGTCGTGGGCGCGCTCAAGAAGTTCCCGACCTTCAATGCCAGCCTGGACGGCGACAACCTGGTCTTCAAGCATTACTACCACGTCGGTTTTGCCGCCGACACGCCCAACGGGCTGGTGGTGCCGGTGATCCGCGACGCCGACAAGAAGGGCGTGGTGGACATCGCGAAGGAAATGGCCGAGCTCTCCAAGGCTGCGCGCGAAGGCAAGCTCAAGCCGGACCAGATGCAGGGCGGCTGCTTCTCGATCTCGTCGCTGGGCGGCATCGGCGGCACGCATTTCACGCCGATCATCAACGCGCCGGAAGTGGCCATCCTGGGCCTGTCGCGCGGCTACCAGAAACCGGTGTGGGACGGCAAACAGTTCATACCGCGCCTGACGCTGCCGCTGTCGCTGTCGTACGATCACCGCGTGATCGACGGGGCGGAAGCCGCGCGTTTCAACGCGTACCTGGCGGCCGTACTGGCGGACTTCCGCCGCGTGCTGCTATAAGTCCTGGCGGTGCGGCACGCATCTGGCTGCAGGCCGGGGCGTGCCGGCCCATGGGCTGAAGGCGGCCGGCGGACTTTTCGCGAGGACGACATGACGACGTGCGTGGTGGTCAAGAAAGACGGCGAGGTGGCGATTGCGGCGGATTCGCTGGTGACGTTCGGCGACACGCGCCTGGCACGCGGCTACGAGCAGAACCAGAAGATCTTCCAGGTGGGCGAATCGCTGATCGCGCTGGCGGGCACAACGGCCCACTTCCCGGTGATGCGCAGCCTGCTGGCGGGTCTGGCCGACGAATGCCGGCTCGGCTCGCGCGACGATGTCTTCCGGACCTTCCTCAAGGTGCACGAAAAGCTCAAGGACGAGTATTTCGTCAACACCAAGGAAGACGATGACGATCCCTACGAGTCATCGCAGATCACCTGCCTGATCGCCAACCCGACCGGCATCTACGGCGTGTATTCGTACCGCGAGGTGTTTGCGTTCGATCGCTTCTGGGGCATCGGCTCGGGGCGCAATTTCGCGCTGGGGGCGATGTCGGCGGTGTACGACCTACCGGGCAGGACTGCGGTCGACATCGCGCAGGCCGGCGTGGCGGCGGGCGTGGAGTTCGACAAGAGTTCAGGCGGCCCGATCGAGGTGCATACGGTGCGCCTTCAGGATGGATAGCGCCGGCAGCCGCAGCGAGGGCTGGGTGCCGGCGATAAGAACAAGGAGTCAGGAATGAGCGTGGTGGAAATCAAGGTGCCGGACATCGGCGACTACAAGGACGTGGACGTCATCGAAGTGATGGTGAGGGCGGGTGACGCCGTCACCGTCGACCAGCCGCTGATCACGCTGGAAACCGACAAGGCGACCATGGACGTGCCGGCCGACGTGGCGGGCAAAATCGTCCAGGTCAAGATCAAGCTGGGCGACAAGGTCAGCCAGGGCACCGTCATCGCCACGGTGGAAGCCGGTGCTGCGGCCGCGGCGCCCGCGGCGGCGCAAGCTCCGGCTCCGGTGGCTGCCGCCCCGGCCGCATCGGCTCCGGCACCCGCGCCGCAGGCCGCCAAGCACAGCGGCAGCGCCGACATCGAATGCGACATGCTCGTCCTGGGCTCCGGCCCGGGTGGCTACTCGGCCGCTTTCCGCAGCGCCGACCTCGGCATGAACACCGTGCTGGTCGAGCGCTTCGGCACGCTGGGCGGCGTCTGCCTGAATGTGGGGTGCATCCCCTCCAAGGCGCTGCTGCACACGGCCGCCATCATGGATGAAGTCAAGGCGATGGCCAGCCATGGCATCGTCTACAGCGAGCCGAAAGTCGATCTGGACCAGTTGCGCAAGCACAAGGAAGCGGTGGTCGGCAAGCTGACCGGCGGCCTGGCCGGCATGGCCAAGTCGCGCAAGGTGCAGGTGGTGCGCGGCGTCGGCATCTTCCTCGACCCGAACCACCTCGAAGTCCAACTGACCACGGGCGACGGCAAGCAGCCGACTGGCGAGAAGACGGTCATCCGCTTCGCCAAGGCCATCATCGCCGCCGGCAGCGAATCGGTGAAGCTGCCGTTCATTCCGGAAGACCCGCGCATCGTCGACTCGACCGGCGCGCTGGAGCTGCGTCAGGTGCCCGGCAAGATGCTGGTCATTGGTGGCGGCATCATCGGCCTGGAAATGGCGACGGTCTACAGCACGCTGGGCGCGCGCATCGACGTGGTGGAGATGCTCGATAGCCTGATGAACGGCGCCGACCGCGATCTCGTCAAGGTGTGGGACAAGATGAACAAGTCCCGTTTCGACAAGGTCATGCTCAAGACCAAGACGGTGGGTGTCGAGGTCAAGCCGGACGGTATCTACGTCAAGTTCGAGGGCGAGCAGGCGCCCGCCGAGCCGCAGCGCTACGACATGGTGCTGGTGGCCGTGGGCCGCAGCCCGAACGGCAAGCGCATCGGCGCAGAAAAGGCCGGCGTGGCCGTGACTGACCGCGGCTTCATCGCCGTGGACAAGCAGCAGCGCACCAACGTACCGCACATCTACGCGATCGGCGACATCGTCGGGCAGCCGATGCTGGCGCACAAGGCGGTACACGAGGCAAATGTCGCGGCGGAGGCCGCGCATGGCGAGAAGGCGTACTTCGATGCCAAGCAGATTCCGTCGGTGGCCTTCACCGACCCGGAAGTGGCCTGGGCCGGCTTTACCGAAGACCAGTGCAAGGCGCAGGGCATCAAGTACGGCAAGGGCGTGTTCCCGTGGGCCGCTTCGGGCCGCGCCATCGCCAACGGTCGCGACGAGGGCTTCACCAAGGTCATCTTCGACGAGGAGACGCACCGGATCATCGGCGGCGGCATCGTCGGCACGCACGCAGGCGACCTGATCAGCCAAATCTGCCTGGCGATCGAGATGGGCGCGGACGCGATCGACATCGGCAAGACCATCCACCCGCACCCGACGCTGGGCGAGTCGGTTGGTATGGCGGCGGAAATCTACGAGGGCGTCTGTACGGACGTGCCGCCGGCTCGTAAGCGCTGAAATGCAATTAACCGCCGTGTTTTCGGACGCATCTTGAAGCCTGGCTGACAAGGCAAGAGCCGCTCTCATGGAGCGGTTCTTTTCATTGGCGGATGATCAGTGCGGTGGATTGGCGGTGCGATGCCGGCGCATCAGGCGCAGCACGGCCACCAGTCGGCGCCACCCCTGACGCAGCAGGCCGCGGCGCTGCACACGCCAGACCGCGAGCCAGGCTTGCAGCGCCTGCCAGGTTGGCGTGGCGCGCAGTGCGGCGACCAGACGGCGCTTCCAGGCCAGGAAGCGCGATTCCAGGTGCGCATACCAGCCGATCCGCTGCAACTGCGCGCGCCCAGCGTTGTACTGACGACCTTCGCCAGCATCAGCACCGCGGTCCCCGCAAGGAGGTGGCCGCGCGCCAGCACATAAATGGCCGCGAGCTTGAAGGGTAGCAATGCCAGCATCGGCAGCACGAAGGCGCAGAGCGCTTCGATTGGCTCCAGTTCCGCCAGGCGCCGCTCGGCCGCCTGGATCCACGGATGCGCCATGAGTCGCGCAGTGGCGCGGAGCATGGCGTTCCATATCCACTCTTCGAACAGCAGGATCAAGGCGGCCAGGACGATCAGGCTGCGTCTGGCCATGGATTCGCGGGACATCGGGATCGGTCCGGGTGCGGCATGCCGCAATACAGGATGGAGCGTTCCGTCCTCGCAAAAGTTCACAATGTGGCAGGCGCGGTGGCACACGCGCACAAAAAACCCGGCCGAAGCCGGGTTCAAAAGGTACTCACTGATCACCACTGAGGACAGGTTTTCTTCGCGGTACCGGGGAGACAACCTTGCATATCCGGTGAAATGGACCCGACGACCTGCCTTTCGGTTCCCGCCAATATGCGCAAACCACACATTTGAAGTCCGGCTTCGGGGAAGCGGGGCCACCCAGGCGGCGGCCATCCAACGAAAACGGGCCTCCCGAAGGAGGCCCGCTGGAACAGCAAGAAACCGAGAAACCGGCGCCGATTAAGCGGCGGTGGTCGTGCTCTTCTTGTTGGTGGCGGCGCGCGCTTGGGCGGCAGCCTGGGCAGTTGCCTTGCTGGCGGCGTTGGCGGCAGCGTGGAAGTTGCTTTCCGCCAGCTCGACCGCTTGCTTGGTGGCCTTCTGCACCGAATCGTAGGCGTTGTTGGCGGCCGACAGGGCCGACTTCACCAGCGCCACGGCGGACTCGGAGCCAGCCGGTGCGTTCTTCGAGACATTGTCGATCAGCGCTTGCAGCTTGCGGCCGCCCTCGGCGATCTGGGTCTCGGCGACCTTGCCGAATTCGGTTTGGGTATCCGAGAAGATTTCGTACAGGTGGCGGTTGTAGGCCAGGACCTTCTCGGCCAGCGGCTGCACGGCGGCGGTGTGCACGGCCAGCAGTTCTTGCGCGTCCTTGGCGGACAACGCCTTCTTGCTGTGCTCGACGTTTTCTGCCAGGGTCGCTTTGACGACTTGCAGGTTCAGTTCGACCAGCTTTTCGACGCCTTCAAACGCCTTGTTGGTCAGACCGAAAAAGGTCTCGAGGTTGGCCTTCTGCGCCGCAGCGATCTGTTCCTGAGTCAGCATGTTGTCTCTCCAATCCAATCAAGGGTGAACGGGGAATCAAAAATTTAATTCGCCCGGATGTACAAAGCATGACGGTCAGCGTCGAGCCTTCCAGGCGACATTGCGATGCTTGGGATGGTGCATCGCAACAATTTCATTGTTGTTGAATGTTAAGGGAGTGTCAAGCCGTTTTTGTGCATCGCACAAAAATCAAAATTCGCAGGCTTTTCGTGCCCAAGAATTGCGCCGCAAACCGTTTGGCGCAGCTTTTGTAGCCAATGCGTGCGCCGTTCTGGTGCGGTCTTCGACCCGAGTGTCGTTTTCAGGCAGGACCGATCGCAGGCAGGACCGATCGCAGAAAAGCGCTGGCAATAGGCTAGGTTACGATTCTGCCGTCCGCCAATTTTTCGCTGCGGTGCGATCGAGCATGCTCATGCAGGCCTTCTATACCGATCACTTCGTTCTTCCGCTGCCGCCGGGTCACCGGTTTCCGATGCGCAAGTACAGTCTGCTGCGCGAACGCGTCATGGCCGATGTGCCCGGGCTCGTCATGCACGAAGCGCCGCGCGCCGGGGACGACGCGCTGCTGCTGGTCCATGCGCCCGACTATGTCAGTGCCGTCGGCGCCGGCAGGCTGGATCCGGCGAGGCAGCGTGAGATCGGTTTTCCGTGGTCGCTGGCGATGGTGGAGCGCAGTCGCCGTTCCGCAGGGGCGACCATGGCGGCGTGCGAGGCGGCCATGATCGATGGCATCGCGGTCAACCTGGCCGGCGGCACGCATCACGCTTATGCGGACAAAGGCGGCGGCTTTTGTGTCTTCAATGACGCGGCCATCGCCTCGCGCTGGATCCAGCGCCGGCCGGGCCGGACACCGGACGGTTTCCCCGTCGCCATCGTCGACCTGGACGTGCATCAGGGCAACGGTACCGCGTCGATCCTGCGCGACGATGCTTCGGTGTTTACGCTGTCGGTGCACGGTGAAAAGAACTACCCGTTTCGCAAAGAAGCTTCCGACCTGGATGTCGGCCTGCCGGACGGCTGCGGCGACGAGGCTTACCTGGAGGCGCTGGCGGGCGCGCTCGACACCCTGGCCGCGCGTTTCGCACCGCGCCTGATCATCTATCTCACCGGCGCCGATCCGCATGAAGGCGACCGTCTCGGCCGCCTCAAGCTGACCATGGAAGGCCTGGCCCGGCGTGACCAGCAGGTCTTCGATTTCGCCCTCCTGCGGCGGATTCCGATTGCCGTTACCATGGCGGGCGGCTACGGCAACAACCTCGACGATACCGTGGCCGTCCACGCGCAGACCATCGCGCTGGCTGCCCGGCATGCCGCGCACTGGGCTGCCCGGGAGCGGGCTGCCACACCGGTCTCTTCATCTCCTCTGCCGCTTTCCGCATGACCCAAGCGTATTCGGCCGCACGCATGCCGGCCCGTGATGCCCTGTTCGTGGCCGCCATGCCGTGGCTGTTCGTGCTGATCTGGAGCACGGGCTTCATCGTGGCCAAGTTCGGCATGCCATATGCCGAGCCGATCACCTTCCTGTTCCTGCGGTTTGCCGGTGTACTGGTGTGCCTGCTGCCGCTGGTGTGGGCCGCCCGTGTGCCGCTGCCGCGTCGCGCCGGCACGGACGAGGTCGACTGGCGGACCATCGGCCACCTGGCCGTGGCGGGTGCGCTGATGCAATGGGGCTACCTCGGTGGCGTATGGGTGGCGATCAAGCTTGGCATGCCGGCCGGCATGAGCGCGTTGATCGTCGGCATGCAGCCGATCCTGACAGCGCTCTACGTTTCGATGCGCGGCGAGCGTGTGTCGCCGCGCCAATGGCTGGGCCTGCTGTTCGGCATCGCCGGGGTCGGGCTGGTGGTGGTCAACAAGCTGCACCTGGCAGGCGTCAACGTGACGACGCTGGGCTTCAGCGTGGGAGCGCTGCTGTCGATCACGGCGGGCACGCTGTACCAGAAGCGCTTCTGTCCGGTGTTCGACCTGCGGATGGGCGCGTGCATCCAGTTCGGCGCGTCGGCGCTGCTGTGCCTGCCTTTCATGTTCGCCTTCGAGACGCGCGAGGTGCAGTGGACCGGCCCGATGATCGGCGCGCTGGTGTGGTCGGTGCTGGCCTTGTCGATCGGCGCGATCTCGTTGCTGTTCATGCTGATCCGCCAGGGTGCCGCGACCAAAGTGACTTCGCTGCTGTACCTGACGCCGCCGCCGACCGCCGTGATGGCCTGGGCGCTGTTCGGCGAGCGCTTTCCGCCGCTGGCGGCGCTGGGCATGGTGATCGCCGCATGTGGTGTGGCGCTCGTCATCCGCAGGTGACCGGCCGCGCGCGGGCTGGCGTATCCTCGTAGCTTTCCAACGCCGCCAACGGTTCGCACGCCAGCATGAGCACGCCCCGACAGACGCGCGACGACTACCGCCATTTCCACTCGATCACCACCCGCTGGATGGACAACGACGTCTACGGCCATGTCAACAATGTTGTCTATTACAGCGACTTCGACACCGTGGTGAATGCCTATCTGATCGGGCAGGGTATGCTGGATCCGGCGGCCAGCGAGACGATTGGCCTGGTGGTCGAAACCCAGTGCAGCTACTTCGCGCCGCTGTCGTTTCCCGATCCGGTCACCGCGGGCCTGCGCGTGGCGCGGCTGGGCAATACCAGCGTGCGCTACGAGGTCGGCCTGTTCGGCGGCGAGGCGCACGAGGCGGCCGCGCAGGGCCACTTCATCCACGTGTATGTGGACCGGCGGACGCGCCGGCCGGTGCCGGTGCCGCCTGCGCTGCGCGCCGCGCTCAAGCCGCTCGTCGCCAACGTTGCCGCCTGAGTGCCCAGCCATGAACGATCGCCATCCGAGCCCGGACGAAGTCGAGCGGGTCGACCGTGCCATCACTTCGCGTCGTTCCATCCGCGCGTTCCTGCCGACACCGGTGGCCCGTGTGGACATCGAAGCGATCCTCGATGTGGCGCGGCGCGCGCCATCGGGCAGCAATACGCAGCCGTGGCGGGTCTACGTGCTGACCGGCGAATCCAGGGCGCGCCTGTCCGAGGCCATCGACGATGCCTACGACCATCCGGATGTGGACACGCTGCACCGCGAGGAATATCCGTACTACCCGCGCACCTGGGTCGATCCTTACCAGGGCCGTCGCCGCAAGGTAGGGTGGGATCTCTACAGCCTGCTCGGCATCGGCCGCGCAGAGAAGGCGCGCATGCGTGCCCAGCATGCGCGCAACTTCCGCTTCTTCGATGCGCCGGTCGGCCTCATCTTCTCTATCGACCGCGTGATGGAGCAGGGCAGTTGGCTCGACTACGGCATGTTCCTCGAAGCCGTGATGGTGGCGGTACGGGCCCGCGGCATCGACACCTGCCCGCAGGCGGCCTTCACGCAATTCCACCGCATCATTGCCGAGCACTTATCGATGCCGCCGGAAGAGATTGTCGTGTGCGGCATGTCGATGGGCTATGCGGACCCGGATGCGGTCGAGAACACACTCGTCACCGAGCGTGCGCCTGTCGCCGAGTTCACACGCTTTCTCGAATGAGGTTTCGCGCGCGCACGTCGGCTCGAAAGCCCGAATTGAGTAGGAAAAGTTATTGAGATATGTCAACAGAATCCGCTTTGCGTCGTTAGACTGACATCAAGCGGTCAACTTGTCTGATTGACGGCACGACGAGGAAGTGTTCCGGCGCATGGCAAGCATGGTGTTCGCCATCGATGCTTGGCCCGAGTGGCCGGCAATGCGCCCCGGACGGAGCGTTAACGTTGTCCTCCGGCGCCTTCTTTGAAAGTGCTTTTTGCGCAACTTTTTCAGTGATTCGCGCCTTCCGGTAGCAGAGAATTGCGTCGAAATAATGTCCGAATGATAAGGCTCCCAAGGTCAAACTTTAAGGCTGTGAGCTAAGTCCTTCATCTTGCTAAGAATTTTGTTTTTGCCTACACTTGCGCCATCTCACGCGCGGGTGATCGAATCATGTCACGGTCTGTTTCTTCATTTTTCCGGCGCATCGGCCTCGTTTCGCTGATGACCGTCGCGTTCACCGCCGCCTCCGTTGCCTCGTCCCATGCCGTTGCGGCCGACAAGGCTTCTGCTTCCGCCAAGAAATCCGGCAAGTCCAAGAGCAATATCCACAAGGCCTCGATGCAGGCTGCCGTCGGCGATGACGGTGCCAGCGCCAAGGTCCGCAAGGTCGTGACCGTCAAGGGCAAGCGCCGCGTGATTCTGGTCGAGCGCGGTGCCCGCGCGATGCGCGCCGCGTACGTGCCCGCCGCGCCAACGCTCGGCGAGGCGATGGGCCTGCGTGCCACGCCGGATGCGCTGGCGCTGCGCTCGTCGGTGGCGCTGGTGATGGACCAGGGCTCGGGTGATGTCCTGTTCCAGAAGAATGCCTCGGCCGTGCTGCCGATCGCTTCGATTACCAAGCTGATGACCGCGCTGGTCGTGACGGACACCCACCAGCCGATGGACGAGCTGCTGGAGATCACCGAAGATGACCGGGACTACGAGCGCAACACCGGCTCGCGCCTGCGCTACGGCACGATGCTCACGCGCGAAGACTTGCTGCTGCTGGCACTGATGTCGTCGGAAAACCGTGCTGCCTCGGCACTGGGCCGCAACTATCCGGGCGGCCGTCCCGCATTCGTCGCCGCGATGAACCGCAAGGCGCACGAACTCGGCATGAACGACACGCACTATGTCGATTCGAATGGCCTGTCGAGCAGCAATGTCTCCAGCGCGACGGACCTGGCCAAGATCGTCATGGCCGCCTACAAGGTACCCCTGATCCGCCAGTTCACCACCACCGCCGAGCGCACCGTCAACGCCAACGGCCGCACACTGCACTATGTCAACACGAACCGCCTCGTGCGCGGTGGCGAGTGGGACATTGGCCTGCAGAAGACCGGCTTCATCAACGAAGCCGGCCGCTGCTTGGTGATGCAGGCCAATGTGCATGGCCGCAACGTGGTCATGGTGTTCCTGGATTCGGCGGGCAACCTGACGCGCTTTGCCGATGCCGCGCGCGTGCGTAACTGGCTTGAGCCTACCCCGCATGTCGAGGCGCCGACGCAGGCTGCGGCGCCGCTGCGTAACGTGCCGGTGTCGCAGCCGGCGACGGTGCTGGCTTCCGAGCAGACGCACGGTACCTGATCGTCGGCGTCGGTCGGGCCCCAACAAAAAAGCGCGTTCATGACGCGCTTTTTTGTTGGGCGATGCGTGCGATGGATTATTCTGCGCGCAGCACCGGCTGTTCCTCGGGGATGAATCCCATGCCCTTGGATATCTGCAGGGCGGTGTCTTTCAGGTTTTCGAGCCAACTGTCCTGTAGCCGGTCCGCCGGTGCCGATAGCGACAGCCCCGCCACCAGCCGGCGCGAGTCGTCATAGATGCCGGCGGCGATGCAGCGCACGCCCAGCTCCAGCTCTTCGTTGTCGCGCGCGTAACCGTTGGTGCGGACCCAGCTCAGTTCACGCTCCAGCTTGGACAGGTCGGTGATCGACGTGCGGGTGTGGCCGGACAGGCCGGTGCGCGTGGCATACGCCCGCACGCGGCCAATCTCGTCCGCGGCCAGGAACAGCTTGCCGACCGACGTCAGGTGCAATGGCGCGCGGCCGCCGATGGCGCGCACCACCTGCATGCCCGAGCGTTCACTGTAGGCGCGTTCGATATAGACGATTTCGTCGCCCTGGCGTACCGACAGGTTGACGGTCTGGCCGGTGAGGCGGTGCAGGGCGCGCATCGGCGCCAGCGCGGCTTCGCGCACGGACAGCCGTGCCTTGACCAGGTTGCCGAGTTCCAGCAGGCGCATGCCGAGGCGATAGCTGCCGGGGTCGGAGCGATCGACGAAGCGACAGGCCACCATGTCGTTGAGAATGCGGTGGGTCGTGGACGGGTGTAGGCCGGTGCTGGCGGACAATGCCTTCAGGCTGACGGGGTCGGCATGGCCCGCCAGCGCGTCGAGCAGCAGCATCATGCGCTCGATGACCTGGATGGACGTCTTGCCGGGCTCCTTGTCTGCTTCTGCCATGGGTGCAGGGGGTGGGGTGCGATGCAAAATTTTATCCCACGATGTGAAAATGCGCACCCTCCTGATGCATGATTCCCGGCCTTTTCGAAGGCGCGCTCGGTCCGGTTTCGCGAGGACGGGCGCGGCATCGTGAAGCGCACGCACTGGTGGCATGAAGACGTTCCGTGCCGCGAAAGCCGCGGTGGGCGGCCATCCGGCGCATAATGGCGGCTTTACGAGAACCATAAGAGACTCCCCATGCGCGTTGGCCTCTTCGTGACTTGCCTCGTTGATCTGATGCGGCCCGATATCGGTTTATCGGTGCTCAAGCTGCTGGAGAAGGCCGGTTGCGAGGTGGTGGTGCCGCCGGCCCAGACGTGCTGTGGCCAGCCGGCCTACAACTCGGGCGACCGCCCGCTGGCGCGCGATCTGGCCGAGAAGACGCTCAAGGAGTTCGAACAGTTCGACTATGTCGTCGTCCCATCGGGCTCGTGCGGCGGCATGATCCGCAAGCACTACGCCGATCTCTTCCGCGACGATCCCGAGCTTGCCGGGCGCTACGAGCGCCTGGCGCCGCGCGTGTACGAATTGACCGACTTTCTCGTCAACGTGGTGGGCATCGCATCGCTCGATTCCGGATTCCAAGGGCATGTGACGTACCACGATGCCTGTTCGGGCCTGCGCGAACAGGGCGTGAAGACACAACCGCGCGACCTGCTCGGCAAGCTGCCGGGCGTCAGGCTGACCGAGATGCCGGCCTGCGAGGTATGCTGCGGCTTCGGCGGGACGTTCTCGATCAAGTATGGCGATATCTCCACCGCCATCGCCGACGAGAAATGCGCCAACATCAAGGCCAGCGGCGCCGATGCCGTCGTGCTCGGCGACCTGGGCTGCATGCTCAATATCGAAGGCCGTCTGCGCCGCATCGGCGACACGCAGACGCGCGTGCTGCACATCGCACAGGTCCTGGCCGGCGACGCCTGACCCGCCGCGCTTCACGGAACACGACGGAGACGCAACCGCATGCAAGTGCACAGCATGGAATTCAAGGCGCGCGCCGGGCAGACGCTTGCCGACAAGCGCCTGCAGCAGAACCTCACCAAGCTCTCGACCAAGTTCGTCACCGCGCGCGCCGCGGCCATCCAGGAGATCGACTTCGCGGCCACGCGCGAGGCGCTCAAGGCGTGCCGCGACCGCGCGCTGGAGAATCTCGACGTCTGGCTGGCGACTTTCGAAGCCGAAGCGACGCGGCGGGGCGCCGAGGTGCTGTTTGCGGAAACCACGGCGGATGCCGCACGGCTGGTGGCCGAGATCGCCCGCCGGCACGGCGTCAGGAAGGTCATCAAGAGCAAGTCGATGGTGACCGAGGAGATGCGCCTGAACCAGGTGCTCGGCGAGATGGGCGTGCAGAGCATCGAGACCGATCTCGGCGAATACATCCTGCAGATCAACGACAGCGAACCGCCGTCGCACATCATCGCGCCGGTGGTGCACAAGGACAAGGAAGAGATCGCCGACCTCTTCGCCAGGACGCACAACAAGCCGCGCCTGACCGACATCCCGCAGATGACCCGCGAGGCGCGCGAAGTGCTGCGCCCGGAATTCCTGTCCGCCGACATGGGCGTGACGGGCGGCAACTTCATCATTGCCGAGACGGGGTCGGTGGCGCTCGTCACCAACGAGGGCAACGAGGGCATGTGCACCGTGATGCCGCGCGTGCATGTGGCCGTGACGGGCATCGAGAAGGTGCTGCCCACGCTCGAGGATCTGGCCACCGTGATGCGCCTGTTGCCGCGATCGGCGACCGGGCAGGCGATCTCGAACTACTTCTCGCTGCTGACGGGGCCGCGCGCCGCGGGCGAGCAGGATGGCCCCGAGCACATGTACTTCGTGATCGTCGATGGCGGCCGCAGCGGGCTGATCGGTGGCGAATTCCAGGAGATGCTGCGCTGCATCCGCTGCGGCGCCTGCATGAACCATTGCCCGGTGTACCAGAAGATCGGCGGGCACGCTTACGGCTGGGTGTATCCCGGGCCGATGGGCAGCGTGCTGACGCCGAGCTACGTTGGCCTGTCCAATGCGCTCGACCTGCCGCAGGCCGCCACGCTGTGCGGCGAATGCAACCGGGTCTGCCCGGCGTCGATTCCGCTGTCGGACCTGCTGCGCACGCTGCGGGAGAAGCAGATGGAGCGCGAACTGCGTCCGCCGTCCGAGCGCTTCGGCCTGCGCCTGTGGGGCTTCATGGCCCGGCGGCCGGCGCTGTATGCGGCCGGGACCCGGCTGGCTGCACGTGTGCTGCGCTGGATGGGCGGCGACAGGAAGCTGATCCGCTCGCTGCCCGTCGGCAAGGGCTGGACCGATACGCGCGACATGCCGGCCCCTGCCGGCAAGACCTTTCGCGAGCTGTATCGCGAGAAGCGGGCTCGCGCATGACGGCCGCCGAATCCCTGCAAGTCCTGCGCGAGGCGGTCGGGCAGCATGCGCAGTCGCCCGACCTGCCGCGCCTGCTCTGGCATTGGCGCGACGATGCCACGCTGGCACCGCTCGCTGTGCTGCCGCCGGCCTACGATCAGGTGCGCCGCACACTGCTGCAACGGCTCGACATGGCCGCGGCGTTCGGCGAAGAGAGCTGCTCCTTTTCGCCCGCCCCGCTTCTTGCTGAGCTGCGGCTGTGGCTCGACAAGGCCGAGGCGGCGCTCAGCCGGATGTCATCGATGCAAGACATGGAACGTGCCCGCTGCACCGCAGTCTGATGCACATTGACCTGTGCCACCCTGCCATGAACGAAACCGCTCGCGAAATCATGCTCTACGACGCCCGCAAGAAGAGCGCGGGTGTCGCGTACCTGTGGTGGTTCCTCCTGGGGTTCCTGGGGGCGCACCGCTTCTATGTGAACCGGGTCGGGAGCGCCATCGCCCAGGCCGTCGCCAATGTCGGCGGTACATGGCTGGTGGTCCGGGATACCGGCAATACGGCGGGTTGGGTGCTTGCCGTGCTCGGCGGGCTGTGGGTGGTGGTGGACCTGTTTCTGGTCCCCGGCATGATCCGTGCATACAACACGATGCTTGCCGAGCGGCTGTCGGTAGCCTCTTGATCGGAGCCCTGATGCCATGCGCTTGAAGCAATGGTGCGCGCGAGCCGCGTTGTGGGTGGTGGGCCTGGCCTGTGCCGGCGCAGGCCTGACGGGCTGCACGACTTCGCGCGATGCCTACAGCCAGAGTTCCGGCATCAGCACCTACGGTGTGGTCGATGTCGGCGTGGAGCGCACCTCGCGCTGACGCCGGTTCCGCTACTTATTCCGCCGGTTTGGCAGCAGCCGGCGCCACGTCCTCGAAGCGCCGCCATTCTCCGTTCTCCAGCAGCTCAAGCGGCTGGAACAGCGCTTTGTAGGCCATCTTGCGGCTCTGCTCGATCCAGTAGCCGAGGTAGACGTAGGGCAGTTCCAGTGCCTGCGCCTGGGCGATCTGCCACAGCACGTTGTAGGTGCCGTAACTGACCTTGCGTTCGAGCGGGTCATAGAAGGTGTAGACCGACGACAGGCCGTCCTCCAGCACGTCGATCATGCTGACCATCCGCAGCCGTCCAGCCGATTCCGACTCGGACGGCTCGCGGAATTCCACCAGCCGCGAATTCACGCGGCTCTGCAGCAGAAACTGTTCGTACTGGTCGCGGCTGTCGTGGTCCATGCCACCGCCCGCGTGGCGCACGGACTGGTAGAGCAGGTAGAGCTGGTAGTGCTCTTCGACGTAGGTCAGTGGGGCCACCAGGGCTTCGAGTGACTGGTGCCGCTCAGCGGCGCGGCGCTGGGCGCGCGATGGGATGAACTGGTCGACGACTACGCGGCACGGCGTGCAGGCATGGCAGTCGTCGCAATGCGGGCGGTAGGTGAAGATGCCGCTGCGCCGGAAACCGGCCCGCACGAGCTTGGAATAGACGTCGGCATTGATCAGGTGCGCGGGCGTAGCGACCTGGGAACGCGCCAGCCGTCCTTCGAGGTAGCTGCACGCGTACGGCGCGGTGGCATAGAACTGCAGTGCCGAGAGTGGGAGTTCCTTAAGCTTGCTCATTGCGGGCAGTCCAACGGCGAAGCACGGATTTGTCGAAGTGCCATGGCACGATGGCCGGTGCGTTGGCCGCTTCGCGCACATGGGCGAGAAACACCGCACGCGTCACCGGCGCACCACCCAGCGATGCCAGGTGCTCGGTTTCCTGCTGGCAGTCTATCATCGCGACGTCCCGGCTGCCGAGGAAGGCGCACAGCGCCGCCAGCGCGATCTTCGAGGCGTCAGTGTAGTGCGCGAACATCGATTCGCCGTAGAACATGTGGCCCAGCGCAACGCCGTACAGGCCGCCGACACGCTTGCCCGCGTACCAGGTTTCCACGCTGTGCGCGTAGCCGCGGCGGTGCAGGGCGGTATAGGCCTGGATGACGTCTTCGGTGATCCAGGTACCGTGCTGGCCGGGGCGGGCGGTGGTGGCGCAGTCGACCATCACGTCGCGAAAGGCGTGATCGATGCGGATCTCCCAGGCCGGATTGTCGAGCACGCGCCGCAGCGTCTTGCGGAACGTGGTCGAGACGCGGAAGTCCTCCGGCCGCAGCACCATGCGTGGGTCGGTGCTCCACCACAGCACCGGCTGGCCCTGGGCATACCACGGAAAGATGCCTTGCCGGTACGCGATCAGCAGCCGCTGCGGCGAGAGGTCCGCGCTCGCGGCCAGCAGGCCCGGCGCCTCCGATTCAGGGCCGAGCGCGCGATCGACAGGCGGGAAGGGATCGTGTGGATCCAACCAGGCGATCATGGTGCGCGCGATAGTCCGATTCAGGAGGGCGGCTCAGGGCGTTGTCGCGGGTGAGTCGATCGCGACCGAGCGCATCGGTTTGTAGATGTCCAGCGTATGCAGGCGGAAGCTGCTGTCGGCCAGGCGGCCGGCGGCGCGGTCGGTGAAGAAGCAGCGCAGCGTGTGGATGACGGTCGGGAAGGCGAGGTCGTCCCAGGGAATGTCTGCTTCGTTGAACAGCGCGACCTCCAGGCTTTCCTCGCCGGGCGCAAAGTCGGGATTGGTCAGCCTGGCCAGGTAGAACAGGTGGACCTGGTGAACGTGCGGCACATTGAGTACCGAAAAGAGTTCGCCGATCTCGACGCGGGCACCGGCTTCCTCCAGCGTCTCGCGCGAGGCGGCCTGGGAGGTGGTTTCGCCGATCTCCATGAAGCCAGCGGGCAGCGTCCAGAAGCCGTAGCGTGGCTCGATGGCGCGCTTGCACAGCAGGATCTGATCGTTCCATACGGGCACGGTGCCGACCACGTTGCGCGGATTCACGTAGTGAATCGTGTTGCAGTGGTCGCAGACATCGCGCAGACGGTTGTCTCCGGCGGGAACGCGGGAGACGACCGGCTGACCGCAGTTGGAACAGAATTTCATGGGCGCATCCGCAGATGGAATGCTTCAGTGTATCACCGAGCCGACCCGGTTCCGGGCTCTGGCGCATCCGGTGCCGGGCGGGCGCAGAAAAGCAAAAAGCCCGCTTGCGCGGGCTTTGTTTGCTGATGGCTCAGGTCTTGGAGCGAGCCGTTCGACTGGTTTGTGGTTGCGGGGGCAGG
This sequence comes from Ralstonia syzygii subsp. syzygii, assembly GCA_919592095.1. Lineage (GTDB taxonomy): Bacteria > Pseudomonadota > Gammaproteobacteria > Burkholderiales > Burkholderiaceae > Ralstonia > Ralstonia syzygii. The sequence goes on from CAKKOY010000048.1 coordinate 21,039, forward strand.
ATTTGAACCTGCGACCTTCGGGTTATGAGCCCGACGAGCTGCCAGACTGCTCCACCCCGCGTCCGTCGAAGAAGAGACTATATCGGAATCCTTGTAGCGATGCAACACCTTTTTGATTTATCCCGCTTCACGATGGTGCGGGACGTGTGGCCGATGCTTCCTGTGAGGGCAGACTGCACCTGATTCTTAGACTAGCCGGTGTCCACGATGTTCGGGTGCGCTGTCGGGTGCGCGCGCCCGTTTGGCGACGCCGTCCGTCTACAATGCCGCCTTTCGCCTTCCTACGTCTTCACGATCGTGCTCAACGCCCTGTATCCGCATGCCCGCCCGCTGCTGTTTTCGATGGATCCCGAAGACGCGCACCACTTCACGCTGAATCAGCTCAAGCGGGCGCATGCGCTGGGGCTGTCGGGCTGCATCGGCGCGCGCGTGGCGTCGCAGCCCCGCACGGTGATGGGCGTCACGTTCCCGAACCCCGTCGGGCTGGCGGCGGGGCTGGACAAGGACGGCGCCTATATCGATGCGCTGGGCGCGCTGGGCTTCGGCTTCATCGAAGTGGGCACCGTGACGCCGCGCGCGCAGCAGGGCAATCCGCGGCCGCGCATGTTCCGGCTGCCGGCGGCGAATGCGCTGATCAATCGCATGGGCTTCAACAATGGCGGTGTCGATGCGTTCGTGCGCAACGTGCAGGCGTCGAAGTGGCGCGAGGCCGGCGGCGTGCTGGGCCTGAATATCGGCAAGAACGCCGATACGCCGATCGAGCGTGCCGTCGACGATTACCTGCATTGCCTGGAGCGCGTCTACCCGTACGCCAGCTATGTGACGGTCAACATCTCGTCGCCGAACACCAAGAACCTGCGCCAGCTGCAAGGCGCGAGTGAGCTGGACAGCCTGCTCGGCACGCTGCGCGGCGCGCAGCAGCGGCTGGCCGACCAGCACAAGCGCTACGTGCCGGTGGTGCTGAAGATCGCGCCGGACCTGGACGATGACCAGATCGCCAATATTGCTGACGCACTGCTGCGCCACCAGATGGACGGTGTGATTGCCACCAACACCACGATCCGCCGCGAAGCCGTGTCCGGTCTGCCGCATGCGGAGGAGGCGGGCGGGCTGTCGGGGCAGCCCGTGCGGGAGGGCTCGACACGCGTCATTCGGGCGCTGCGCGGCCTGCTGGGCGATGCGGTACCGATCATCGGCGTGGGCGGCATCCTGGCTGGAGAGCATGCCCGGGAGAAGATCGATGCCGGTGCGCAGTTGGTGCAGCTGTACACGGGGCTGATCTACCGCGGCCCGGGCCTGGTGGCCGAGTGCGTGCGCGCTCTGGCGCGCTGAGCCGGTGCCGCTACCGGCGCCGGACCAGATAGATGACGATCGCGCTGACTGCCACGACGGCGGCGGCGACGTCGTACGGGCCGGCGTAGTCGGCCCACAGCGCGGGATCGAAATGCGGTGAGGCGGACGGCTGCGCCCACGGCAGGATCACGCGCGGAATGGCAAGCAGCAGCGCAGCCACTGCCAGCAGCACGATCAGTGCGACCAGCGCGGTTCGGGCACGTCCCCAGGCGCGGAGGGCGGATAGGGCAAGGCGGGTCCTGGTGGATTCGCCGGGCAGCCGTTGAGCGGCTGCCGCAACGAAAGTTTGTGATTCATATTTGTCGGCTATTTTCCTACAAAGTTCTGTCCGGAACTGTCCTACGTCGGGATCTGTGCAGTGCCGCATGAGGAATGGCGCAAAGGTCCGGACTAGTACCTCTGCACAGGGGTTATGACGGTTTGTCAGAGGTGGGTACAGGGTAGGCTTTGGCCAATTTTTTGCGGGCCGTTTCAGTAGAGAACATCCAGTTGATGCG
>CAKKOY010000049.1 GCA_919592095.1 Ralstonia syzygii subsp. syzygii
CTCCGCCGGCAAGCAGGCATCGCTCGCAGCATCGAGCTGCTCGTTGACCACAACTGCTTGCCTGTCCTACAACCTACCCAAACTGTCATAACCTCTGTGCTGAGGTACTAGATGGCGCCTTGAATTTTTGATACCGGGCGGAAAAAGGAAGGGGGCTGTCTGAGCGCAGCGAGTTTGCCCCCTTCCCCGCCCGGTATCAAAAATTCAAGGGGATGTCGCCATCTCGGGCGCGCCTTTCTTTGCCTACTTTCTTTGGCAAGACAAAGAAAGTAGGTCAGCCCCGGCAGGGGATGAAACAAGGGGTGCACCACAAGTGCCCAGCCCCGGCAGAAGCCAATACAGGAAATGCACCAAAAGTGCTGAACGCTAGCGGAAAAACCGGAGACCTATCACCCATGTCCGACCGCATCATCATCGCCTCCGCCGCCCGCACCCCCATGGGCGCCTTCCAGGGCGAGCTCGCCAGCCTGACCGCGCCGCAGCTGGGTGCGACCGCCATCCGCGCGGCGGTGGAACGCGCGGGCCTGAAGCCCGAGCAGATCGAAGAGGTCATCATGGGCTGCGTGCTGCCGGCCGGCCAGGGCCAGGCACCGGCGCGACAGGCGGCGCTGGGCGCGGGCCTGCCGCTGTCGGTGGGCTGCACGACGGTCAACAAGATGTGCGGCTCGGGCATGCGCGCGGCGATGAACGCCTACGATGCGCTGCTGGCGGGGTCGGTCGACGTGGTGGTGGCCGGTGGCATGGAGAGCATGACCAACGCGCCCTACCTGATCCCGAAGGGCCGCGGCGGCTACCGCATCGGCCACGGCATGATCTATGACCACATGATGCTCGACGGCCTGGAAGACGCCTATGACAAGGGCCGCGCCATGGGCACCTTCGGCGAGGACTGCGCCGAGAAGTACGGCTTCACGCGCGAGGCGCAGGATGCCTTCGCGATGGCCTCGGTGCGGCGCGCACAGGCGGCGACCGAATCGGGCGCATTCCGCTGGGAGATTGCGCCGGTCACCGTGCCGGGCAAGGCCGGCGACACCGTGGTCGACACCGATGAAGGCCCGCGCCGCATCAAGGTCGACAAGATTCCCTCGCTCAAGCCCGCGTTCAAGAAGGACGGCACGGTGACGGCCGCATCGTCCTCGTCGATCAACGACGGTGCCGCCGCGCTGGAGATGATGCGCGAATCGACCGCCAGACAGCTCGGCATCACGCCGCTGGCGGTCATGCTGGGCCACACCACGTACGCGCAGGCGCCAAGCTGGTTCACCACCGCGCCGGTCACGGCGATCGACAAGCTGTTCAAGAAGCTCGGCTGGAACGCCGACAACGTGGACCTGTTCGAGATCAACGAGGCCTTTGCCGTGGTGCCGATGGCGGCGATGCACGACCTGCACATCCCGCACGAGAAGGCGAACGTGAACGGCGGAGCCTGCGCGCTGGGCCACCCCATCGGCGCGTCGGGCGCGCGCCTGATCGCCACGCTGCTGGGCGCACTACGCCACCGCGGCGGCAAGCGCGGCGTGGCCAGCCTGTGCATCGGCGGCGGCGAGGCCACCGCCGTCGGCATCGAACTCCTGTGAGGCCCGCGCGATGACGAACGCATCTTCCCGCCCCCGTACCGCCCTCGTCCTGGGCGCATCGCGCGGCATCGGCCTGGAAACGGTCAGGCAATACCTGGCCGATGGCTGGCGTGTGATCGCCACCGTGCGCACCCAGGAAGCCGCGCAGGCGTTGCAGGCGCAGGGGGCCGAGACCCACGTGCTGGACCTGACCGACGCCGGCGCCGTCACTGGCCTGGCCCGGAAGCTGGGCGGCGAGGCACTGGACGTGGCGATCTACGTGGCGGGCATCTACGGCCCGCGCACGGAGCGCGCCGAGCCGGTCAGCCGCGCCGACTTCGATGCCGTGATGCAGACCAACGTGTGGGGCCCGATGGGCGTGCTGCCGGCCGTGCTGCCGATGGTCGAGGCCGGCCGCAACGGTGCGGGCGAAACGGGCGGCGTGCTGGCCGTGGTCTCCAGCCGCATGGGCAGCATCGGCGGCATGGAAAGCAATGGAGGCTGGCTGTATCGCGCCAGCAAGGCGGCGGTCAATGCGGTGCTGCGCGCGCTGTCGTTCGATGCGCGCAATGCCATCTGCCTCACCTTCCATCCGGGCTGGGTGCAGACCGACATGGGCGGCGCCGGCGCGGCCATCACGCCGGCCGAGAGCGTGGCGGGCATGCGCCGTGTGATCGCGGCCGCCACGCGCGGGGACAACGGCGCGTTCCGCAATTACGACGGCAGCGGCATCCAGTGGTGAGGCCGGCACGATGCTCCTGACGCCCGAACACGAGATGATCCGCGACGCCATCCGCACCTTCGTGCGCGAGGCGATCGTGCCGCATGCGGCCGCATGGGACCGCGACGCCACCTTCCCGAAGGACGTGCACCGCCAGCTCGGCGAGCTGGGCGCATACGGCGTGGCGGTGCCGGAGGCCTATGGCGGCGCCGGGCTGGACTACCTGTCGCTGGCGCTGATCCTGGAGGAGATCGCCGCGGGCGACGGCGGCACCTCCACCGTCGTCAGCGTCAACAACTGCCCGGTGTGCAGCATGCTGATGGCCTATGCCGACGAAGCCCAGAAGCAGCGCTGGCTGGTGCCGCTGGCGCGCGGCACGATGCTGGGGGCGTTCTGCCTGACCGAGCCGCACGTCGGCTCGGACGCGTCCGCGCTGCGCACCACCGCCACGCGCGACGGCGACCACTGGGTGCTCAACGGCGTGAAGCAGTTCATCACCAGCGGCAAGCATGCGGACGTGGCGATCGTGATGGCGGTGACCGACAAGGCGGCGGCCAAGCGCGGCATCAGCGCCTTCCTGGTGCCGACGTCCACGCCCGGCTACATCGTCGCGCGGCTGGAGGACAAGCTCGGCCAGCACTCGTCCGACACGGCGCAGATCGTGTTCGAGGATTGCCGCATCCCCGCCGCTTGCCTGCTCGGCGCCGAAGGCGAGGGCTACCGGATGGCGCTGTCCGTGCTGGAGGGCGGGCGCATCGGCATCGCCGCGCAGAGCGTGGGGATGGCGCGCGCGGCCTTCGAGGCGGCGCTGGCCTATTCCAAGGAGCGCGAGAGCTTCGGCCAGCCGCTGTTCGCGCACCAGGCGGTGCAGTTCCGCCTGGCCGAGATGGCCACGCGCATCGACGTGGCGCGGCAGATGGTCTGGCACGCCGCCAGCCTGAAGGACGCAGGCCGGCCGTGCCTGAAGGAAGCGGCCATGGCCAAGCTCAACGCCAGCGAGATGGCCGAGCGCGTGTGCTCGGATGCCATCCAGGTCTTCGGCGGCTACGGCTACGTGAGCGACTTCCCGGTGGAGCGCATCTACCGCGACGTGCGCGTCTGCCAGATCTACGAAGGCACCAGCGATATCCAGAAAATCTTGATCGCCCGCGCGTTCGCGTAGGCGTTTTTGGGGAAGCGGCAACACAACCAAGCAACCAAGGGGAGTGCATCATGAACGGGGCCATCGATTTCTACTTCGACTTTTCATCGCCGTACGGCTATTTCGCCAGCACGCGCGTGGAGGCACTCGCCAAGCAATACAACCGCGCGACGGCATGGCACCCGATCCTGCTGGGGGTGGTGTTCAAGACCACCGGCAGCGCGCCCCTGCCGCAGCAGCCGCTCAAGGGCGACTATGCCTGGCGCGACTTCGAGCGCACCGCGCGCTTCCACGGCATCGAGTACCGCAAGCCGACCCACTTCCCGCTGCCGACGCAATACGCGGCGCGCGCCACGCTGTGGGTGCACGACCACCACGGCGGCGACCGCGCGATCGACTTCGCGCAGGCCGTCTACCGCGCGCTGTTCGTGGATGACGTCAACATCGGCGAACCGGCCGAGGTGATGAAGATCGCCGACGCGCTGGGCATCGACGGCAACGTGCTCAATGCCGGCGCGGGCAGCCAGCAGATCAAGGACCAGCTCAAGGCCGAGATCGACCTGGCCATGTCGCGCGGGGTGTTCGGCTCGCCCTACGTGATCGTCGACGGCGAGCCGTTCTGGGGCTTCGACCGCTTCGACCAGATCGAAGCCCTGCTGCGCGATGGACGCGTGTAACGCCCAACCGCCAAGGAGATCCGCATGCCGATGAAGAAAGGATTCCGCGCCCTGGTCGACGAAGCCATGGCCGAAGTCCGCACGCTGTCGGTGGACGAGGCCCGCGCGATGCTCGATGACCCGCGGGTGCAGTTCGTCGACGTGCGCGACATCCGCGAGCTGGAGCGCGAGGGCGTGATCCCGCACGCGCTGCATGCGCCGCGCGGCATGCTGGAGTTCTGGGTCGATCCGGACTCCCCGTATCACAAGCCGGCCTTTGCGCAGGACAAGACCTTCGTCTTCTTCTGCGCGGCCGGCTGGCGCAGCGCGCTGGCCACCAAGACCGTGCAGGACATGGGCCTGCCGCGCGTGGCGCATATCGCGGGCGGCTTCACCGCCTGGAAGGCGGCCGGCGCACCGGTCGCCGCTTATGAAAAACCAACGAAGAAAGCATGACTGAAGTTTCCCACTCCACCCCCGCCGGCCGCGGCTTCGACGCCATCCTGTTCGATTGCGACGGCGTGCTGGTCGACAGCGAACCCCTCGTCAACCGGCTGATCTGGCAGATGCTGAACGAACTCGGCATCGACATCAGCCTGGAGGACTCCACCAAGCGCTTCCTCGGCAAGGCCATCCGCGAAGAGCTGGATGCAATTGCCGCGATGCGCGGCGCGCCGCTGCCGCCCAACTGGCTGTCCACCTTCCACGCGCGCCGCAATGCGCTGCTGGAAGCCGAAGTGCAGGCGGTGCCCCATGTAGCGGATGCCATCGAAGCGCTGTCCGCCCTGGGCCTGCCGATGGCGGTGGCCTCCGGTGCCGACCGCATGAAGGTTGAGCTGCAGCTCAACCGCACCGGCCTGATCCGGCGCTTCCAGCCCACTGACGCGCGCATTTTTTCCGCCACCGAGGTCGAGCGCAGCAAGCCCGCGCCCGATGTCTACCTGCTGGCCGCGCGCCGGCTGGGCGTGGCGCCGTCGCGCTGCGTGGTGATCGAAGACAGCCCCACCGGTGTCACCGCCGGCCATACGGCCGGCATGACGGTGCTGGCCTATGCCGGCCGCAACGCGCCCGGCCCGCTGATTGCCGCCGGCGCCACGCGCACCTTCACCGACATGCGCCACCTGCCGGCGCTGCTGGCGTGACGCGCGCCGTGCCCGCCCCGACCCCGACCGGGGCCTGCCCGTGCGGCGCCGGCGCCTACGACCGGTGCTGCGGCCCGTTCCATGCGGGCGACGCGGTGCCGGCCACGGCCGAGCAACTGATGCGCTCGCGCTACAGCGCCTATGTGCTGCACGACACGGCCTACCTGCGCCGCACGTGGCATCCGTCCACCTGCCCGACCGACCTGGAGCGCAGCGAAGCCGATGCCCCCGCCACGCGCTGGCTCGGCCTGGACGTCAAGCGCCACGCGCAGCAGGACCCGACCCACGCGACGGTGGAGTTCGTCGCGCGCTACAAGGTAGGCGGACGCGCCCACCGCCTGCACGAGACCAGCCGCTTCGTCCGCCTGGACGCCAGCGGTGCCGAATCCCCGCAAGGCCGCTGGCTGTACGTCGACGGCGACCTGACCTGACCCTGACCCGATCGCAGCCATGCCGACACTCGAGACCAAGCTGACCCCACGTGCCGACGACTTCAAGGCCAACGCCGACGCCATGCGCGCACTGGTGGCCGATCTGCGCGACAAGGTCGCCCGCATCACCCAGGGCGGCGGGGATGACGCGCGCGCCAAGCACCTCGCGCGCGGCAAGCTGCTGCCGCGCTAGCGCGTGCAGCAGCTGCTCGACCCCGGCACGCCGTTCCTGGAGTTCTCGCAGCTGGCGGCCTACGGCATGTACGACGACGCCGCGCCCGGCGCCGGCATCATCACCGGCATCGGCCGCATCTCGGGGCAGGAATGCGTGATCGTCTGCAACGACGCCACCGTCAAGGGCGGCACCTATTACCCGATAACGGTGAAGAAGCACCTGCGCGCGCAGGAGATCGCCGAGCAGAACCATCTGCCCTGCGTCTACCTGGTCGACTCGGGCGGCGCCAACCTGCCCAACCAGGACGACGTCTTCCCCGACCGCGACCACTTCGGCCGCATCTTCTACAACCAGGCCAACCTGTCGTCCAAGGGCATCCCGCAGATCGCGGTGGTGATGGGCTCGTGCACGGCCGGCGGCGCGTATGTGCCGGCGATGAGCGACGAGTCGATCATCGTCAAGGAACACGGCACCATCTTCCTGGCCGGCCCGCCGCTGGTGAAGGCCGCCACCGGCGAGGTGGTGAGCGCCGAAGACCTGGGCGGCGCCGACGTGCACACGCGCCTGTCGGGCGTGGCCGACTACTTCGCCAACAACGACGCGCACGCGCTGGCCCAGGCCCGCGGCATCGTCGCCCACCTGAACCGCCGCAAGCCCGAGCAGGTGCAGATCCATGCGCCGGTCGAGCCGCGCCACGCGGCCGAGGAGCTGTACGGCATCATCCCGACCGACACGCGCAAGCCGTTCGACGTGCGCGAGGTGATCGCCCGCATCGTCGACGATTCGGCCTTCGACGAATTCAAGGCGCGCTACGGCACCACGCTGGTGTGCGGCTTTGCCCGCATCTGGGGCTACCCGGTCGGCATCATCGCCAACAACGGCATCCTGTTCTCGGAGGCGGCACTCAAGGGCGCGCACTTCATCGAACTGTGCTGCCAGCGCAAGATCCCGCTGGTGTTCCTGCAGAACATCACCGGCTTCATGGTCGGGCGCAAGTACGAGAACGAGGGCATCGCCAAGAACGGCGCCAAGATGGTGACGGCGGTGGCGACGGCGCAGGTGCCCAAGTTCACCGTCATCATCGGCGGCTCGTTCGGGGCGGGCAACTACGGCATGTGCGGGCGCGCGTATTCGCCGCGCTTCCTGTGGATGTGGCCGAACGCGCGCATCTCGGTGATGGGCGGCGAGCAGGCCGCGAGCGTGCTCGCCACCGTGCGCCGCGACGGTATCGAAGCCAAGGGCGGCCAATGGAGCGCCGATGAGGAAGCCGCCTTCAAGGCGCCGATCCGCGAGCAGTACGAGCGCCAGGGCCATCCGTACTACGCCAGCGCGCGCCTGTGGGACGACGGCGTGATCGATCAGGCCGATACGCGCAGCGTGCTGGGCCTGGGGCTATCGGCCAGCCTGAACGCGCCGATCGGCGACATGAACTTCGGCGTGTTCCGCATGTAGGCGGACCGCCATCGCATTGGAACGGAGAACGACGTGAACCACGAGCATCGGTCGGGATGGCGCCGCGCATGGGCCGCCCTCGGCTTCGCCATGCTGCTCGCCACCGCCGCACACGCTGACGACCCGCTGCCGGCCGGCGCCACCGAGCAGGTGGTGGAAGTGCCCAAGCCGGCCGGCATCTTCACCGTCAAGCTGGAGACCACCATCTTCAAGCCGGCCGGCGACGGCCCCTTTCCGCTGATCGTGCTCAACCACGGCAAGGCGCACGGCAACCCGGCCTTCCAGGCCCGGGCCCGCTACAGCGCGCAGGCCGCCGCGCTGGTGGCGCGCGGCTACGTGGTGGCGCTGCCGATGCGCCAGGGGTTCTCCAAGTCGGGCGGCGCCTATATCGGCGGCGGCTGCAACGTGGAGTCCAACGGTATCGTGCAGGCCGAGGACGTGGTCGCCACGCTCGACTACCTGACGCAGCAGCCGTACGTGGACCGCAACCGCATCGTCATCATGGGCCAGTCGCACGGCGGGCTGACGACGCTGGCGTTCGGTACGCTCGCCTACCCCGGCGTGCGCGGCCTGGTCAATTTCGCGGGCGGCCTGCGCAACGACACCTGCGTCGCCTGGGAAGACAACCTGGTGCGCGCCTTCGGCAACTACGGCAAGCAGTCGCGCTACCCGTCGCTGTGGTTCTACGGCGACAACGACAGCTACTGGCCCAGGCCGCTGCCGGAGAAACTGTTCGCCGCCTACACGGGCGCGGGCGGCAAGGCCCGCCTGGTCGACGTCGGCAACTTCCAGAGCGATTCGCACGGCATGTTCAGCAGCCGCGCCGGCCTGGGCCTCTGGCTGCCGGAGGTCGACGCCTTCCTGCGCGAGCTCGGCCTGCCGAGCGGCCCCGTCTCCGCCTCCACACCGGCCAGCGCGTCGGCCGATGCCAACAAGGACACGCCATGAACGCCTTCGAGACCCTCGCCTTCGCACAGCGCGGCGCCGTGGCCACGGTCACGCTCAACCGGCCGGACGTGCGCAACGCCTTCAACGAGACCGTCATCGCCGAACTGACCGGCGCGTTCCATGCCCTGGCAAAGGAAGACAGCGTGCGCGCCATCGTGCTGGCCGGCCACGGCCCGGCCTTCTGCGCCGGCGCGGACCTGAACTGGATGGAGAAGATGGCCGGCTACTCCGACGACGAGAACCGCGCCGATGCCCTGCGCCTGGCCGAGATGCTGCGCGCCATCCACGCCTGCCCGAAACCCGTGGTCGCGCGCGTGCACGGCGACACCTATGCGGGCGGTGTCGGCCTGCGACATCGTCGTAGCGGCCGATACCGCACACTTCTGCCTGTCCGAGGCCAGGCTCGGCCTGATTCCGGCTACCATCAGCCCCTACGTGATCCGCGCGCTGGGCGAACAGGCCTCGCGCCGCTACTTCATCACCGCCGAGCGCTTCACCGCGGCCGAGGCGCATCGCCTGGGCCTCGTCCATGAACTGGCGGGCGCCGAGGCGCTGGACGCCCAGGTGGACGCGCTCACCGCCGCGCTGGTGGCCAACAGCCCCAACGCGGTGCGGGAAAGCAAGCGGCTGGTGCGCGAGGTCGCCGGCGCGCCGATCGGCGATGCGCTGCTGGCCGACACCGCCAACCGCATCGCCGCCATCCGAGCCTCCGATGAGGGCCGCGAAGGCGTGCAGAGTTTCCTGGGCAAGCGCAAGCCAAACTGGCTGCTGCCGGCCTGACCCCGATTCAATTTTTTCGTTTCAAGGAAGTCCCCATGCAACACGCCCCGCTCAACTTCGTTGCCGATGCCGCCAAGGTGCCGCCCACGCCCGGCCAGAACCCGAACGCGCGCTGGAGCCGCGAGGCCATCGAAGCGCTGTTCGCGCTGCCGTTCAACGACCTGCTGTTCCAGGCACAGCAGGTGCACCGCGCCCACTTCGACGCCAACGCGGTGCAGCTCTCGACGCTGCTGTCGATCAAGACCGGCGGCTGCCCGGAGGATTGCGCCTACTGCCCGCAGTCGGCCCGCTACGACACCGGCGTCGAGGCCGAAAAGCTGATGCCGATCGACACCGTGCTCGAAGCCGCCGCCCGCGCCAGGCAGAACGGCGCCAGCCGCTTCTGCATGGGCGCGGCATGGCGCAACCCCAAGCCACACCAGCTCGATGCCGTGGCCGACATGGTGCGCGGGGTCAAGGCGATGGGCCTGGAGACCTGTGTCACGCTCGGCATGCTCAAGCAAGAGCAGGCCCAGCAACTGAAGGACGCCGGCCTCGACTACTACAACCACAACCTCGACACCGCGCCCGAGTTCTACGGCGAGATCATCACCACGCGCACCTACCAGGACCGCCTCGACACCCTCGAACATGTGCGCGATGCCGGCATCAACGTGTGCTGCGGCGGCATCGTCGGCCTGGGCGAATCGCGCCACGAGCGCGCGGGGCTGATCGCCGAGCTGGCCAACATGGAGCCGTATCCGGATTCGGTGCCGATCAACAACCTCGTCAAGGTCGAAGGCACGCCGCTGTCGGGCAACGAAGCACTCGACCCGTTCGAATTCGTGCGCACCATCGCGGTGGCGCGGATCACCATGCCCAAAGCCATGGTGCGGCTCTCCGCCGGCCGCGAAGCGATGGACGACGCGCTGCAGGCGCTGTGCTTCATGGCGGGGGCCAACTCGATCTTCTATGGCGAGAAGCTGCTGACGACCGATAACCCGGAAGCCGATGCGGATCGCAAGCTGCTGGCGCGGCTGGGGATGCGGGTGGAGGTGCAGGATCATCTGCATCAGGCTGAAGGCGCACAGCATTCGCATTCTTCGCATTGTCATATCGACATTACGCCGGCTGACTGATGTTGATGGGCGGGGGTGGATCTGGGTGATGTGTTGGTGGTTCATCCCGGGTTTCGTCCCCTGCCGGGGCCGACTCACTTTCTTTGTCTTGCCAAAGAAAGTAGGTCAGCCCCGGCAGGGGATGAAACAAGGGTTGCACCACAAGTGTCCAGCCCTGGCGGAAGCCAAAACAGGACATACACCACCAGTGCAAACCATGCCGAGAAAGAAAAAGCACAAGGAGACAAACCCAATGTTCACCAAGCTGCTCATCGCCAACCGAGGCGAAATCGCCTGCCGGGTCGCCGCGACCTGCCGCCGCCTGGGCATCCGCACTGTTGCGGTGTATTCGGATGCCGATGTCAATGCGCGCCACGTCGCCGTGTGCGATGAGGCCATCCACATCGGTGAGCCGGCTGCCCGCGACAGCTACCTGCGCGCCGACCGCATCCTCGAAGCCGCGCGCGCGACGGGCGCCCAGGCCATCCACCCGGGCTATGGCTTCCTGTCGGAGAACGAGATCTTTGCGCGGGCCTGCGCGGAGGCCGGCCTGGTCTTCGTCGGGCCGCCGGCCTCGGCCATCGAGGCGATGGGCAGCAAGAGCGCGGCCAAGGCGCTGATGGAGACGGCCGGCGTGCCGCTGGTGCCCGGCTACCACGGCGACAACCAGGATGCCGCCTTTCTGCGCGCGCAGGCCGATCGCATCGGCTACCCGGTGCTGATCAAGGCCAGCGCGGGCGGCGGCGGCAAGGGCATGCGCGTGGTGGAGGCAGGCGAGACGTTCGAAGCCGCGCTGGCCTCGGTCAAGCGCGAGGCGTCGAGCAGCTTCGGCGATGACCGCGTGCTGATCGAGAAGTACCTGACGCGCCCGCGCCATATCGAGATCCAGGTGTTCGCCGACAGCTTCGGCAACGCGGTCTACCTGTTCGAGCGCGACTGCTCGGTGCAGCGCCGCCACCAGAAGGTGCTGGAGGAAGCGCCCGCGCCGGGCATGACGCTGAACCGCCGCCGCGCCATGGGCGAGGCCGCCGTGGCCGCGGCGCGTGCGGTCGGCTACGTGGGCGCCGGCACGGTCGAGTTCATCGTCGACGAGGACGGCACCTTCTACTTCATGGAGATGAACACGCGCCTGCAGGTCGAGCACCCCGTCACCGAGATGATCACCGGCGAGGACCTCGTCGAATGGCAACTGCGCGTGGCCTGCGGCGGGCCACTGCCGCGCGCGCAGGACGCGCTGCGCATCCACGGCCACGCGCTGGAGGCCCGCATCTACGCCGAGAACCCCGAACGCGACTTCCTGCCCTCGATCGGCACGCTGAAGGTGCTGCGCACGCCGGCGGCGGCGGTGGAGTTCTCCGTCGGCGCCCAGGCCAGCGGCGAGCCGGCGGCGGTGCGCATCGACTCGGGCGTGCGCGAGGGCGATGCCATCAGCCAGTATTACGACCCGATGATCGCCAAGCTGATCGTCTGGGGCCGCGACCGCGAGGCGGCGCTGGCGCGCATGCAGCAGGCGCTGGGCGACTTCCATCTGGTCGGACTGTCGTCCAATGTGGCCTTCCTGCGGCGGCTGGTGGCGTCGCAGCCGTTTGCCGCGGCGGACCTGGATACCGGCCTGATCGCGCGTCACCACGACGCGCTGTTCACGGCCGCGCCGCCGGTGCCGCGGGAAGCGGTCGCGCTGGCCGCCGCCGCGCTGCTGGCCCGCGAGGCGCGCAGCCTGCGTACCGACACGCGCGACCCGCATTCCCCCTGGGCGCGCGGCAGCGGCTGGCGCCTGAACGGCGAGGCCGAACGCACGCTGCGCTTTTCGCAGGGCGACCAGGCCATCGAAGCGCGCCTGATCTACGGCCGCGACGGCACGCGCCTGCGCATCGACGGCCAGGAAACCCCCTTCACCACGCAGCGCCACGGCGACACCTTCACCGTCGCGCTCGGCTCGCACAAGGCGGCGGGCCAGGTGCACATCGACAGCGAAGCCTTCCACGTCTTCACCGGCGGCACGCACTGGTCACTGGAGCGCGACGACCTGCTCACCCACGCCGGCGAGGCCGACGACGAAGGCGGCAAGCTGACCGCGCCGATGCCCGGCAAGGTCATCGCCGTCCTCGCCGCACCGGGCCAGAGTGTCGCCAAAGGCGCGCCGCTGGTGGTCATGGAAGCGATGAAGATGAAGCACACGCTCACCGCCCCGGCCGACGGCGTGGTCGAGTCGGTGCTGTACGGCGTGGGGGATCAGGTGGCCGAAGGGGTGCAGTTGCTGGCGTTCAAGCCGGCGGCGTGATACATGCGTGTATGATGTACAGAATTCTGTACTGATTTTGTCAGGAGACCGCCATGGCATTTTCGGCACGCGACGTCATCCCGCTGTCCCAGGCCCGCGCCAACCTCTCGGAGCTGGCCGAGCAAGTGAAGGCGGGCGCGGAAAAGATCGTCACGAAGAACGGGGAGAGCTACATCGCCCTGATCGACGCACAACGACTCGACTACTACCACCAGCTTGAACGAGCACGCATTCACCTGCTCGTGCTGGACGAGGCGTCCAAGGGATTGGCCGATGTGGAAGCCGGGCGCGTCAAAGACGCCCGGCAGACACTCGGGGCATTGAAGCGGCGACGCAGCAGCAGTCAGGCGTAGCCCGCAGATGGCACGCAAGCAACACCTGCCCGTCAAGCTGACGGAGCACTTCGAACGCAATCTCGAAACGATCGAGGCATTCTGGTCCGAGCGTGAATTTCCCGCAGGCTATGACCGCTTGCTGGACGACCTGGCCGAGACCGTCATCCCAAACCTGGCACAGTTCCCGACGATGGGCGCACCGCTCCTGTCGCGCGCGGCGACCTCGGTGGAAGCCGTGTCCAAGCAGGGCCAACTGCGGGATCAACTCGCGCGTTTCACCTCGGGCGAGCTTCGCGAATACCTCCTTCCGGATTACCTGGTCTTGTCCGCCCACATCGACGACACGATCTACCTGCTATCGATCCGGCACCACCGGCAGTTGTCCTTCGATTTCGCGCACCTCTGGCCCGGACCGCACTGAAACCCACCACCGCGCGCATCAGCGCCCCCTGCTACACTCCTTGACGTATACGTCAATTACCACGCGGCGCCCCATGCACATCCAGATCTATACCCCCGACGGCGAGCCCCAGCCCTGGCTGGACGGTTTCGCGCAGGCCCTGCCCGAAGCGCGTCTGTCCGTCTGGGAACACGGCGCGGCGCAAAACGCCGACTACGCCGTGGTCTGGCAACCGCCCGCCGACATGCTGCGCGGCCGCACGGACCTGCGGGCGGTGTTCAACCTGGGGGCCGGTGTCGATGCCATCCTCGGCCTGCGCCAGCAGTCACCCGATGCGCTGCCCGAAGACCTGCCGATCGTGCGCCTGGACGACGCCGGCATGGCCGCGCAGATGAGCGAATACGTCACCCATGCCGTGCTGCGCTTCTTCCGCCGGCTGGACGAGTACGAGCGCCTGCAGCAGGCCAGGATGTGGCGCTTCCTGAAGCCGTTCGAGCGCGACGCATTCGTCGTGGGCGTGCTGGGCCTGGGCGTGCTCGGCACGCATATCGCGCGCACGCTGGCGGGCTTCGGCTTTCCGGTGCGCGGGTGGAGCCGCTCGGCCAAGTCGGTGGAAGGCATCGACTGCCGCGCGGGGGCCGACGCCCTGCCCGGCTTCCTGGCCGGCACGCGCGTGCTGATCAACGTGCTGCCGCTGACGGCCGATACCGAGAACGTGCTCGATGCCGCGCTGTTCGACCGGCTCGACGCCGGTGCGTATCTCGTCAACGTGGCGCGCGGCAGGCACCTGGTCGAGGCCGATCTGCTCGCGGCCGTCGCGCGCGGGCAGATCGCCGGCGCGGCGCTCGACGTATTCCGCACCGAGCCGCTGCCTGCCGATCATCCCTTCTGGACCGAACCGCGCATCCGCATCACGCCACACATCTCGGCGCTGACGCTGCGCGAGGTCAGCATTGCCCAGATCGCGCGCAAGATCCGCGCGCTGGAAGCCGGCGAGCCGATCGCCGGCATCGTCGATCTGCAACGAGGTTACTGAGATGACGTTCCCGCATTTTGTGAAGGTGGTCGAGGTCGGCCCGCGCGACGGCCTGCAGAACGAGAAGTCGCCGGTGTCCACCGAGACCAAGGTGGAGCTGGTGGACCGCCTGTCCGACGCCGGCTTCGTCAACGTGGAGGCCGCGTCGTTCGTGTCGCCCAGGTGGGTGCCGCAGATGGCCGACGGCGCCGACGTGATGGCGCGCATCCAGCGCCGGCCCGGCACGCTGTATTCCACGCTGACGCCCAACATGAAGTGCTTCGAGGCCGCCGCCGCCGCGGGTGCCGATGAAGTGGTGATCTTCAGCGCGGCCAGCGAGGCGTTCTCGCAGAAGAACATCAACTGCTCGATCGCCGAGTCGATCGAGCGTTTCGTGCCGGTGGCCCAGGCCGCCAAGGATGCGGGCATCCGGCTGCGCGGGTCGATCTCGTGCGCGCTGGGCTGTCCGTACCAGGGCGAGGTGCCGGTGGCGTCGGTCGTCGATGTGGTCAAGCGGCTGGCGGATCTCGGCTGCGACGAGATCGACATCGCGGACACCATCGGCGTGGGCACCGCCGGCCGCGTCAAGGCCGTGATGGAAGCCGCCGCCACGGCCTTCCCGCTCGACCGGCTGTCGGGCCACTTCCACGACACGTACGGCCAGGCGCTGGCCAACATCCTGGCGAGCCTCGAAGTTGGCATCGCCATCTTCCACGCGTCGGTGGCGGGGCTGGACGGCTGCCCGTACGCCCGCGGCGCGACCGGCAACGTCGCCACCGAAGACGTGCTGTACCTGCTGCACGGACTGGGCATCCGCACCGGCATCGACCTGGACAAGGTGGTGCTGGCCGGCGACCTCATCTCCCAGGCCATCGGCCAGCCGACCGCCTCGCGCGCCGGCCGCGCCCTGCTGCTCAAGCTGCAGGACCAGATCGCCCAAGCCTGCATCTGAGCCTCCAACGCTGACGATTGAAGATGACGATGACGATGACGACCGCAGCCGACGCCAACGCCCCCCTGCCCGAATCCGCCCAGCGCGTGGCCGACCACCTGCGCACGCTTGGCTACGACAAGACCATCGTGATGCTGCCGGCCACCGGCAAGACCTCCGCCGAGGCCGCCGCCGGGCTGGGCTGCTCGGTGGCGGAGATCGCCAAGTCGATCCTCTTCCGGCGGGCGGAGGACGATGCGCCGGTGCTGGTGATCGCCAGCGGCACCAACCGTGTCGACGAGGCCAAGGTGTCGGCGCGCGTGGGCGCACTGGCCAAGGCCGACGCCAGATTCGTGCGCGAGAAGACCGGCTACGCCATCGGCGGCGTGTGCCCCGTCGGCCATGCCGTCAAGCCGGTGATGCTGCTCGACGAGGACCTGTTCCGCTTCGACAGCGTGTGGGCCGCCGCCGGCCATCCGCACGCGGTCTTCAACCTGACGCCCGCCGAACTGGCGGCGATGACCGGTGCCCCGGTGGCGGACATCGCCCAGCGAGGCTGACAGTTCCCAGCGCCGCCCGACCATGGACGCCTGCACGCGCACGCAACTCAAGTTCGCGCTCGGCAAACTGCGCCGCCACCGCGGGCAAGCCGAGCGGGCGCGGCCGGTCGCCTCACCCTGTATCAACGTGTGCAAGATGGACGGGACGCGCGGCCTGTGCATCGGCTGCATGCGCTCAATCGACGAGATTGCGGCATGGTCCACGCTGCCCGATGCCGAGCGCGTCGCCATCTGGCGGCAGCTGCCCGAGCGCGCCCGCGCGTGGCTCGAAGACACCGCCCGCACGTGATGGCCGGCCACGGCACCGCCACCCTGCCCGACACGATGCGCGTGTTCGAGCGCGGCTGGCTATCGTCCAACAACATCCTGTTCTTCGACGACGATGCACACGGTGGCTGCGCGCTGGTCGACTCCGGCTACCTGACGCACGCCCCGCAGACCGTGGCGCTGGTGCGGCATGCGCTGCAGGGCCGCCCGCTGCGCCGGCTGCTGAACACCCACCTGCACGCCGACCACTGCGGCGGCAACGCGGCACTGCAGGCCGCCTACGGCTGCCGCATCCGCGTGCCCGCCGCGCAGATCGGCGAGGTGCGCCGCTGGGATACCGACGCGCTCAGCTACCGTCCCACCGGCCAGCAATGCGAGCGTTTCACGCTGCCCGACGGCGATGCCGCCGAAGCCGGCCTGGCCGACGGCATGACGCTGCGCCTGGGCGGCCTCGACTGGCAGGTGATCAGTGCGCCGGGACACGACCCGCACGCCGTCATCCTGTACCACCCCGACACGCGCGTGCTGCTCTCCGCCGATGCGCTGTGGGAACGCGGCTTCGGCGTGATTTTTCCGGAGCTGGAAGGCGAGAGCGGCTTTGCCGAGCAGGAGGCGATCCTGGCGCGCATCGCGCAGCTCGGTGCGCGCGTGGTGGTGCCGGGCCATGGCCGGCCGTTCGCAGAGGTGAATGCGGCCATCGACGCGGCACTGGGCCGGCTCGCGTATCTGCGCGCCGATCCGGAACGCAACGCCCTGCACGCCGTCCGCGTGCTGGTGAAGTTCAAGCTGCTGGAGCAGCAGACCATCACACGTGAGGCGCTGGCCGCCTGGTTTGCCCAGGCCTGGCTGATTCCGCGCCTGCAGGCGCGCTTCTTTGCCGCGACGCCGCTGCCGGCGCTGCTGGATGCGACCCTCGCGGCGCTGGTCAAGGCGGGGGCGGCCACCGTCGAGGGCTCACGTATCCTCAACCGCGGCTGACGCGGCCGCTCCTGACAACCCGGATCGGTACGAGACAGGCATAGGCCCTCGGCCTTGCACGCCTCGTCCTGGTGGGACGGCAGATCCGGCCACGTGCCCAGCAGCGCACAGCCTGGACCTATCGTGTCCGTGCCCGCTCCGACGAGCGATCGACACCTTCCTCGGCCTTGTCGTGCTCGGCAAGGCTCGCCTTGAGCTTCGTCTTCTGGCGCTCCGACTGGGCCCGCGCCTCTGCCTGCGCCCGCGCTTCCGCAGCCGCTTCCTCCTCCGCCTCCTCAGCCTCTTCCTCTTCGGCCTCTTCCGCTTCCTCGGCCTCGCGGGCTTCGATCGCTTCGAACATTTCCAGGGTTTCGAATGTCTCCTGAGCCGCCAGCATCTCCAATGCCAGCTCGGCCGTGGCGCAGGCCTGTTTCTGCGGGGTGTTGTCCGAATCGTCCTGAAGCTGCGCCTTGGCGCCCTTGGTCAGGCCGGACAGGGGGCCGCTTGCCTTGCGAGGGGTGTTGCCGGTCGAGGGAGGCGGCCCGTCGGCGTCGGTCCGCGTCGCCTGGAGCATACGTGACGGGGTGATCTGCAGCGGGGAAGGGAGAGAGCAATGAATGTCCACGGGAGTCGAAACGGAATAGGGATCAGCGCTTTCGGAGCCGACTACCGGCCACGACGATCCTTTCACGCAGACCGCAGCACGGAACGTCCGCCTTCTTTCGCCAAGCGCAAATGGCGCCCCAATGGTCCCATGGCGGACACCCGAACCGCCCCGCCCTCCGCGAAAGGATGGTGCGCCGAACGCAGCGCCGCCAACCAGGTCCGCCGCCTCAGCCGAAAAACGCCCGCATCTCCGCCAGCAATGCCTGCGGGGCCTCCTCCGGCACATAGTGCCCGCACGGCACGGTGCCGCCGCTGACGTCGTCGGCCACCGCGCGCCACAGCGCCAGGGGCTCGAAGCACCGCTGGATCACGCCATGCTGCCCCCACAGCACGCGCAGCGGCACCGTGATGCGCCGGCCGGCCGCGCGGTCGGCGCGATCATGCTCCAGGTCGATGGTAGCGGCGGCACGGTAGTCCTCGCACATGGCGTGCACGCAGGCCGGTTCGCGCATGGCGGCGGCATAGGCGGCCATGGCCTGCGGTGCGAAGGGCTCGAGGCCGGCGTGGCGCAGCCCCATCAGCTTGTTGATATAGAAGTCGGGCGTGGCGTTGATGAGCGTCTCGGGAAACGGCGCCGGCTGGATCAGGAAGAACCAGTGCCAGTAGGCGGAGGCGAAAGCCATGTCGGTCTGTTCGTACATCGCCAGCGTGGGGGCGATGTCGAGCAGCATCGCACGCTCGACGCGACCGGCATGATCGATGCACAACCGATGCGCGACGCGCGCCCCACGGTCGTGGGCGCACAGGCGAAAGCGCTCGAAACCGAGCGCACGCATCACGTCCGCCTGATCCTGCGCCATCGCACGCTTGCTGTACTCGACGTGCGTAGCGCTGCCGGCCGGCTTGGACGAGGCACCGTAGCCACGCAGGTCGGTGGCGACGACGGTGTACCCGCGTGCCAGTTCGCCAGCCAGCTTGTGCCAGATCACATGGCTCTGCGGATGCCCGTGCAGCAACAGCAGCGGCGGACCGCTCCCGCCGATGACCCCGGCGATCTCCACGCCGTTGGCCGCCTGCCTGAACGGGCGAAAGCCGGGAAACAGGGCATGGTCGGCGCCGGCGATGGCGGCGGCGAGGGTGGGCGATGCGGTCATGCGGGTCTCCCGGCGGATGAGGAGCGGCGATACGACGGATCGTCCGCATGCTAGCGCAGAGCCGGCGCGCGCGTTGCGGCCCGGCGGATTCCGTCCAACCGCCTGGAGCACGCCATGATGACCCGGCTCGAACACCTGGCACGGCACCGGAGCCTTGCGCGCGGCGGGGTGCGGGATCGTTCCTATAATCGGAAGCGGACCACGCAGTCCGCCCCCCAGGAGACACCATGCCCGCCGCCAAGCACCTGCCTGGCGCGCTGCAACACCTGACACTGCCGGTGATCGGTTCGCCGATGTTCATCGTCAGCTATCCGGAACTGGTGCTGGCGCAGTGCAAGGCCGGCATCGTGGGCGCGTTTCCGGCGCTCAACGCGCGCCCGGCCGAGGTGCTGGACGACTGGCTCACGCAGATCAACGCCGACCTCGCCGCCCACCGCGCCGCGCATCCGCACGCCGTGGTGGGGCCGCTGGCGGTCAACCAGATCGTGCATGTCTCCAACGCGCGGCTGGAGCAGGACGTGGCCACCTGCGTCAAGCACAAGGTGCCGATCTTCATCACCTCGCTGCGCGCGCCGGTCAAGGATATCCTCGATGCGGTGCACAGCTACGGCGGCATCGTGCTGCATGACGTGATCAACCTGCGCCACGCCGAGAAGGCGCTGGAGGCCGGCGTCGACTGGCTAATCCTGGTAGCCGCCGGCGCGGGCGGCCATGCCGGCACGCTGTCGCCGTTCGCGCTGGTGGGCGAGGTGCGACGCATCTTCAACGGACCGATCGCGCTGTCGGGCGCCATCGCCACGGGCGACGCCATCCTCGCGGCGCAGGCCATGGGCTCGGACCTCGCCTACATCGGCACGCGCTTCATCGCCAGCCAGGAGGCGCATGCCGCCAACACGTACAAAGAGGCCATCCTGCGCGCGGCGGCCTCCGACATCGTCTACACCAACATCTTCACCGGCGTGCACGGCAACTACATCCGCGAGAGCATCGAACTGGCCGGACTGGACCCGGAGGCCCTGCCCGAGGCCGACAAATCGAAGATGAGCTTCGGCGACGGCAGCGCCAAGGCCAAGGCATGGAAGGACATCTGGGGCGCGGGCCAGGGGGTCGGGCAGATATCGGACCTGCCGCCGGCCGGCGAGATCGTGACACGCCTGAAGGCCGAATACGAGGCCGCCAAGCTGCGGCTGGCCCTGCATCTGCGCTTGTGAAGCGTGAACGGGCTCGCCACAAAGCGAACCATGAAGCACATTGTTTGACTTGTTCCGAACGCGCTCCTACAGTCAAAAGTTCAACAACAATCGTGCGGCGTTGAGGATTGGCGACCGCGCAACGAGAAGCGCAAGCATCCTTGGGGGGATGTACGACAGGCGTCTGGTTCCCTGTTGCCGCGCACCGACAATGAGGAGAACACGATGACGCATCGCCATGCGCCCGCGCGCCGGCTCACGAGGCTGGCCGCCCTGGCGCTGGGCGTGGCCGCGCTTGTCCTGGCCGGCTGCTCCACCCCGCCCCCCGCCTCCGTCGTGGCCGCAGCCGCGGCCGCCGAGCCGCGCAACCCGCAAGCGCTGGAAACACTGACCCAATCCGTCTATGTCTACGCCTTTCCGCTGATGATGACGGATGCGCTGCAGCGGGCCGCCTCGGCACCGGTACCGGCCGGCCGTTTCCTGCATCAGCGCAGCCTGGACGACGATGCGCTGCCGCCCGCCGTGCGCGCCCGCGCGGACACGCTGGCCAGCAGCGCCTTCCTGGACCTGCGCGACGGCCCCATCGTGCTCAGCGTGCCGGATCTCGGCCGGCGCCATGGATGGGTATCGCTGTACGACGCCTGGACCGACATCTTCGACACCCTGGGCAGCCGTACCACCGGTGCGCGCGCCCAGCAGGTCGCCATCACACCGCCAGGCTGGACAGGTGCCCTGCCGGCCGGCGTGCGAGCCATCGCCGCGCCGACGTCGCTGGTGTGGGTGGTCGCCCGCGAGCAGGTCAGCGGCCCGCACGACGAAGCGGCCGCGCGGCGGCTGCAGGACCGTTTCCGGCTGACACCGCTGGAAGACTTCAACCAGCCACCGGCACGCGAGGCGCCCGAGATGGACAAGCCCGATGCCGGCGTCGCCCTGGACGCGGCCCGGCAGCACGTGACGGCACTGGATGCCAACGCGTATTTCACGCGCTTTGCCGCCCTGCTCAAGGACAACCCGCCGCACCCCGCCGATTCGACCATGCTGGAAAACGTGCGGGCGCTGGGCATCATGCCCGGCATGCCGTTCGACAGCACGCGCAACGCCACGGCCAGCGCCCAGGCCATCGAACGGGGCGCCATGGCCGCGCGCGACCGCCTGGCCATCGCCGTCAGGCAGCCGCCGACGACGCAGAACGGCTGGTTCATCCCGCGCAACATCGGTGTCTACGGGCTCGACTATGAACAGCGCGCCATCGTCGCCTGGGACGGCGCCGGCACCGACCTGCCGCAGGACGCGCTCATCGCGCGCACCAGCACGGACGCGGACGGCATGCCGCTCGACGGCAAGCACCGCTACGTTCTGCATTTCGACCACGACCAGTTGCCTCACGAGAACGCCGGATGGGCGCTGGCCGCCGTGGGCACAACGCGCCGTACCCCAGCGCCCGCCGGACACCGCGACCTGCTGAGCGAGGCTGACCATCCGCGCCTGAACCGCGACGGCTCGCTGGACATCTGCCTCCAGCGCGACCCGCCGCCCAAGAGCCGCCGCGCCAACTGGCTGCCCGTGCCGACCGGCCCGTTCATCGTACGCATGACACTGACGTGGCCCAAGGAAGCCGCGCTGGACCGCTCGTGGCTGCCGCCCGCCGTGCAACGGCAGGAATAGCGCGAATCTGATCCATCGAAATCCAGTTTACCGGACAAGAATTTCCGTTCAACTGGATAAATGGACATCAACCAACGCCTCGCCCTCCGCCTGCGCGCCTTGCGCGACGCCCGCGGCCTGTCGCTCGACGCGCTGGCCGAACGCAGCCGCGTCGGCCGCTCGACCATCTGCCTGATCGAACGCGGGGAGAGCAGCCCGACCGCCGCCGTGCTCGACAAACTGAGCTCGGCGCTGGGCGTGACGCTCGCCTCGCTGTTCGAAGACGCCGCGCCGCCCGAAGCCCCATCCCCCCTGTCGCACGCGGCCGACCAGCCGGTGTGGATCGACCCCGCCTCCGGCTACGTGCGCCGCAACCTGTCGCCCGCCGCGCGCTCGCCGATCCAGCTTGTCGAAGTCGTATTCCCGCCCGGCGGGCGCGTTGCCTACGACACCGGGCCGCGCGATGCGGACATCCACCAGCAGGTCTGGATGATCGACGGCACCATGAACATCACCGTGGGCGATACGCCGTGGCGCCTGGAGACCGGCGACTGCCTGGCCATGCGACTGGACAGCCCGCTCGCATTTCACAACCCGACCGGCCGGCCGGCGCGCTATCTGGTGGCGCTGTCCATCCTGCCGATCGCCCCTGCCCGGAGGACCGCATGAGCCTTGCCGATGACCTCACCACGGTGCGCCGCGTCGGCCCCAACGAAGCGGCCGCCTGCGTGGAGGCGCTGGCCGACGTGCTGATCGATTGCGTGGAAGGCGGCGCGTCGGTCAGCTTCATGCTGCCGCTGCCGCGCGAGAAGGCGCTGGCGTTCTGGCACAGCGTGGCCGACGGCGTGGCCCGCGGCGAACGCGCCCTGCTGATTGCCGAAGACGGGGCAGGCGCCATCCTCGGCACCGTGCAACTCATCCTGGCCCAGCCCGAGAACCAGCCGCATCGCGCCGACGTCGCCAAGATGCTGGTGCATCGGCGAGCGCGCCGGCGCGGCATCGCCCAGCGGCTAATGGCCGAGGTGGACGCCGTGGCGCGCGCTGAGGGCAAGAGCGTGCTGGTCCTCGACACGGTCACCGGCGGCGACGCCGAGCGGCTGTACCAGCGCACCGGCTGGCAGCGCGTGGGCACCGTGCCCAACTACGCGCTGATGCCCGACGGCGCATTCTGCGGCACGACGTTCTATTGCAGGCAACTGGCAGCGCCCGCCGCCTAGTACTACAGCCGTACCTATCGCCTATGATGTTGTCCATGTGAGATGAGACGATCATGGTCCGATGCAAGGAACGGTGAGGGGCTGGGGGAGAGAGCTGGAAGGGTTGAACGAACGGCTGGGGATGCTGTTCAAGCGTCCGGAGCCGCGGCAGCGGGCCTTGGCCTACCTGCGTGGGCTTCTGAGCCCGGTGGAGCGCAAGAATGGCTGGCAATTGGCCG
>CAKKOY010000050.1 GCA_919592095.1 Ralstonia syzygii subsp. syzygii
GACTCTTACCTCCCGTCGACCGGAAACCCCCATCAATACTGCTTCTCCACCACCTCGAACACCCCGCCTTCGCTTTCGCTTCGGCGCTGTGTCGTGCAGCGAGGGGCGAATATTAGGGATGTTTCCGCGACTTGGCAACACCTTCGTTGTGACGACCTGATGACAACCCGCGGGGGAATGCCCGTGAGCCCAGTCTGGGCCTACTTCTACAGGTGAAAATCGATCAAGAAATGACGCCGAAGATACTTGAGTCAAATACTCTGGCATTCAAAAGCGCCCGCTTCAGCACTTGTTAGCGGTGTTTGAAAGCTGGCTGCCGCTTCTCCAGGAAGGCGCGCATCCCCTCTTTCTGGTCTTCCGTGGCGAATGTGGAATGGAACAGGCGGCGTTCCAGATGCACGCCTTCGCTCAGCGTGGTTTCGTACGCCGCGTTGATCGATTCCTTGATCATCATGACGGTCGGCAGGGAGAAGCCAGCGATGGTCTCGGCGGCAGCAACGGCTTCATCCAGAAGCTTGTCAGCGGGGATCACGCGTGAAACCAGACCGGCGCGTTCAGCCTCTTCGGCGCCCATCATGCGCGCGGTCAGGCACAAGTCCATGGCCTTGGCCTTGGAGACGGCGCGCGGCAGGCGCTGGGTGCCGCCCGCGCCTGGCATGGTGCCGAGCTTGATCTCCGGCTGGCCAAACTTGGCGGTATCGGCCGCCAGGATGATGTCGCACATCATCGCCAGTTCGCAGCCACCGCCCAGCGCGTAGCCCGCCACGGCGGCGATCACCGGCTTGCGGATGCGGCGGATGGTTTCCCAGTTGCGCGTGATGTATTGATTCTTATAGACGGTGGCGAAGTCGTAGTCGGCCATGGCGCCGATGTCCGCGCCGGCCGCAAATGCCTTCTCGCTACCGGTGATGAGCATCGCACCGATCCCCTCAGCGGCATCGAAGGCAAGCAGCGCGGCGCCGAGTTCGTCCATCAGCGCCTCGTTGAGCGCGTTGAGCGCCTTCGGGCGGTTGAGCGTAACAAGACCGACGCGACCACGCGTTTCGGCCAGAATGTGTTGGTAGGACATGGGAACTCCAGTTGGAATCGATGTAACATTAGCCGACCAACCGGTCGGCTAATCAACCTGCGACCGAGGAGGAGACAAGATGACCAGCCCGACCATTCTGCTCGACTGGCATGACCGCGTGGCCACCATCACGCTGAACCGTCCCGACCAGCTCAATAGTTTCACCTCTGGCATGCACCGCGAACTGTGCGAGGCGCTGGACAAGGTGGAACGAGAGCGGGCCCGCGCGCTGATCCTGACCGGCGCCGGGCGCGGCTTCTGCGCAGGGCAAGATCTCTCCGAACTCAATGTGACGCCCGGGCAGATGACGGACCTGGGCACGCTCATCGACGAACAATTCAATCCGCTGGTGCGACGACTGCGCGCCCTGCCGCTGCCGGTGATCGCCGCGGTCAACGGCGTGGCGGCCGGCGCGGGCGCCAACCTGGCACTGGCCTGCGACATCGTGCTGGCAGCAGAGAACGCCTGCTTCCTGCAGGCCTTCGTCAAGATCGGGTTGCTGCCGGATTCGGGCGGCACGTGGTTCATGCCACAGCGTATCGGCGTGGCGCGGACAATGGGGCTGGCGATGCTGGGCGAGAAACTCGACGCCAAGACCGCGCTGGCCTGGGGGCTGATCTGGGGTGTCTATCACGATGCCAAAATCCTGATGACCGAAGTGCAGGCGATGGCCGACCATCTGTCCAGGCAGCCCACCCGAGCGCTGGCCGCCATCAAGCGCGCCATGCATGCGGCGCCGACGCAGTCGCTCGACGCACAGCTCGACCTGGAACGTGACCTTCAGCGCGAACTCGGCCACTCCCGCGATTACGCCGAGGGGGTCGACGCGTTCCTCCACAAGCGCGTGGCCCACTTCACCGGCGAATGACCGTGGCCCAGACCACCCTCCCCGACGCGCAGGCGCTGGCCGAAGCCGCCTGCCGGAGCATGGCCGATACCGATGCCTGCTCGCGCTGGCTCGGCATGCGCGTGGAGGCGGTCGGCCCCGGCTACGCACGCCTATCCATGGCCGTACGGCCCGAATTCCTCAACGGGCACCGCACCTGCCATGACGGGCTGATTTTCACGCTGGCCGATTCGGCCTTCGCGTTTGCCTGCAACAGCCACAACCACAACACGGTCGCGGCCGGCTGCAGCGTCGAATTCCTGCGGCCAGCGCACGACGGCGATGTGCTGACCGCCGAAGCCGCGGAGCAAACCCTGTCCGGCCGCCACGGGATCTATGACGTATGCGTGACCAACCAGGCCGGCGAGGTGGTCGCCATGTTCCGGGGGAAATCGGCACAGATCCGCGGCCACATCATTCCCGTTCCGGACAGTAGCGAGCACTGATCCACCCTCTATAGAAGCTGCCACGACATGGGCCCGCCCGATGGTGCCCAAGGAGACCTGCATGCGCCCCCGCTCGACCGACCTGCCGCTCGATCCGATTGAAACTGCCAGCCGCGATGCGATCCTAGCGCTGCAGTTGGAGCGGCTCCGGCACAGCCTGGCCCATGCGTACGCGAACGTGCCGGCGTACCGCGCCAAGTTCGATGCAGCGGGCATGCATCCGTCGGACCTGCGCTCGTTCGATGATCTGGCGAAATTTCCGTTCACGACCAAGGCGGATCTGCGGGAGAACTATCCGTTCGGCATGTTCGCCGTGCCGCAGGAGCGCATCGCGCGCATCCATGCGTCATCGGGGACGACCGGCAAGCCGACGGTGGTGGGCTATACGCTGGCCGATATCGACACCTGGGCGGGGCTGGTGGCGCGCTCGATCCGCGCGGCGGGAGCGCGGCGCGGCGACAAGGTCCACGTCAGCTACGGCTATGGGCTCTTCACCGGCGGCCTGGGCGCGCATTACGGTGCGGAGCGCGCGGGGCTGACGGTGATCCCGTTCGGTGGCGGACAGACGGAGCGGCAGGTGCAGCTGATCCGCGATTTCCAGCCGCAGATCATCATGGTGACGCCCAGCTACATGCTGGCCATCGCCGACGAATTCGCACGCCAGGGTCTGGACCCGGCCGAGTCCGGCCTGCAGATCGGCATCTTCGGCGCGGAGCCGTGGACGCCCGAGATGCGCACGGCGATCGAGGCACGCATGGGGTTGTCGGCGGTGGATATCTACGGCCTGTCGGAGGTGATGGGCCCGGGCGTGGCCAGCGAATGTGCCGAGACCAAGGACGGCCCGACCATCTGGGAAGACCATTTCTACCCGGAGATCATCGACCCGGAGACCGGCGCCGTGCTGCCCGACGGCGCGTTCGGCGAACTGGTCTTCACGTCGCTTACCAAGGAGGCGATGCCGGTGGTCCGCTATCGCACGCGCGACCTGACGCGCCTGCTGCCGGGCACGGCGCGGCCGGCCTTCCGCCGCATGGAGAAGATCACGGGCCGCTGCGACGACATGATGATCGTGCGGGGCGTGAATGTGTTCCCGTCGCAGATCGAGGAGCTGATCCTGAAGCACGCGGCGCTGTCGCCGCACTATCAGTGCGTACTGGCCAAGGAGGGCCCGCTCGATACGCTGACGGTGCGGGTGGAGGCGGCATTCGGGACACCGGCCGAGGTGGCGGATGCAGCTCGCGGGCAGCTGGCGCACGACATCAAGGCGATGATCGGCGTGACGGCCGCGATCGAGCTGCTGGCCGTCGGCGGAATCGAGCGCTCGGTCGGAAAGGCGCGCCGCGTGGTGGATCTGCGGCGCGGCCAGTCGTAGCTGCTAGCGCGCGGCCACGCCGACAGGGCTGCCCTTCGGCGCCAGCACCCACAGCCGGCCGGCCTGCTTCATGCGGCCGGCCAGGTCGCCCGCCGCGTCGCCGTGGCCGAAGTAATAGTCGGCGCGCACGGCGCCACGGATGGCCGAGCCCACATCCTGCGCGAAGACCAGCTTCTGGATCGGCTCGGTCGACAGCGGTTTGGTGGTCGACAGGAACACCGGCGCGCCGAGCGGGATGTAGGACGGGTCCACCGCGATCGAGCGTTCAGCCGTGAGCGGCACGCCCAGCTTGCCGATCGGACCGTCGTTGTTGCCCGGGTTCTCGTTGAAGAATACGTAGCGCGGGTTGATGTTGAGCATCTCGTCGACGCGGCCGGGGTTGGCGCATGTCCACGCCTTGATGCCCTGCATGGTGGCCTGCACAGGAGTGATTTCGCCCTGGTCGAGCAGCCAGCGCGCGAATGAGCGGAACGGCTGGTTATTGGTGCCGCCCAAGCCCAGGCGCATGATGCCGCCCTCTTCCAGCTGGACCTGGCCGGAGCCCTGGATCTGCAGGAAGGCCGCGTCGACGGGATCGTCCACCCAGACGACCTCATTGCCTGCCAGCGCCGGGCTGCGGACCAGTTGGGCGCGCGCCGGCAGGGTCTTGCCGCGCCAGGCGGCGGGCATGCGGTACAGCGGGGTCTGGTACACGCCGTGCCGCGTGCGCGAGCCCCGCAGCAGCGGCTCGTAGTAGCCGGTGATCAGGCCGCTGTCGGTGCCGTCGTCCTTGACCACGCGGTAGGGCGTGAAGTTGTCTTCGAAGAAGGTGCGCATGGCGATCGGGTCGCCGGCGTCGACCATCAGACCGGCGGCGCAGACGCGCGCCCAGTCGGCGCGGCGCTTCATCGCCTGGCAGTTCGATTGCAGCGCGGGCCAAGCGGAGGCGAGATCGTCGGTGGACCAGCCGGCCACGTCGGCCCAGGTGGCGGGCTGCAGGCTGCCGCCCAGCGTGGCGGTCGGCGCCTGTGGCGTTTCAACGCGCGGCGGCGGGCCGCTGGTGCAGGCCGCCAGCAGGGCGGCGACCAGTGCGGCGGCCAGGCCACCCCATCCGCGCCGGCGGACGGCGTGCGCTCGAGTCGATGCTTCCAACGTTGCTGCTGTCATGCGTGTTCCATCTCCTGCGGCCGGCCGGCGCGCTTGGCTACAATGCCTGCTCCGCGCTTTCCGCCGTCGATCATGAGCCAATTCTTCGAAGACCATCCGATTATGCTGTTCGGCCTGGAGGCCGGCGTGGCGCTGTTCCTGCTGATCTTCATCGTCATCTGGACGATGTCGGGCGCCAAAAAGCATCCGCGCCCGCTGCGTGCCCCGCCCGACCATCCGTCGCGCCAGGGCGAGGGCGCCAAGGAAACCAAGCGCGCCGAGGGCTCCAGATCGACCGGCACGGCGCCAAAAGATTCACAGCCGCCCAAGCCTGACGCCTCCTGATCAGTGCAGCATGCGCGGCATCGCCAGCGCAAACTCGGGGATCGGCGCCTCGAAGCGGTGGCCGTCCTCGGCCACGCAGAAGTATTCGCCGCGCATGGTGCCCACCGGCGTCTTGATGGTCGCCCAGCTGGTGTACTCGAACGATTCGCCCGGCGGCAGCAGCGGCTGGTGGCCGACCACGCCAAGGCCGGCGACCTCCTGCACGTGGCTCTCCGCATCGGTGATGATCCAGTGCCGCGAGATCAGTTGGCTCGGCACCTCGCCTGTATTGCGGATGGTGATGGTGTAGGCAAAGGCGTACTGGCCCTGCGAGGGCTCGGATTGCTCCGGCAGGTAGCGCGTCCGGATCTGGACGGTGAGTTCGTAGCGGGACATAACGATCCACAATGGCAAGTGGCGCCCATTGTGCGGCAAGGCCGTAGTACCGGCAAGGCGCGGCGACCGGACCGCCGATCCGGCTAAAATAGCGCCCGTCTTCGCGCATCTGCGCGCCTTTTCTGGTTCCCATCATGTCCGCAGCCATCGATCCGTCCGGTTTCCGCATCGCCCCATCCATCCTGTCCGCCGACTTTGCCCGCCTGGGCGAGGAAGTACGCCGCGTGATCGAGGCCGGCGCCGACTGGACCCACTTCGATGTGATGGACAACCATTACGTGCCGAACCTGACGGTCGGCCCGCTGGTCTGCGAGGCGATCCGCCCGCATGCCCAGCGCGACGGCAAGCCGGTGCCGATCGATGTGCACCTGATGGTGCGCCCGGTCGACCGCATCATCCCCGACTTTGCGAAGGCCGGCGCCGATCTGATCACCTTCCACCCGGAGGCGTCCGAGCACATCGACCGGTCGCTGGCACTGATTCGCGAGCAGGGCTGCAAGGCCGGCCTGGTGTTCAACCCGGCCACGCCGCTGCACTACCTGGACCACGTGATGGATCGCCTGGACATGGTGCTGATCATGTCGGTCAACCCGGGCTTCGGCGGGCAGTCGTTCATTCCGGAGGCGCTCAACAAGCTGCGCGCGGTGCGCCAGAAGCTGGATGCCTACGCGGAAAGGACCGGCCGCCGGATCCTGCTGGAGATCGACGGCGGGGTGAAGGCCGACAACATTGCCGAGATCGCCCGCGCGGGCGCCGACACCTTCGTCGCTGGCTCGGCCGTGTTCGGCAAGCCGGATGCGGACGGCGGCTATCGCGGCACGGTGGGCGCGCTGCGCAGCGCGCTCGAGGGCGTCGCGGCATGACGGGCGTGCTGCCGGCCGGACCCGTCCGTGCGCGCCGTCATCATAGATCTGGACGGGACGATGGTGGACACGGCGGGCGACTTCCACGCCGCCATCAACGCGATGCTGGAGGCGCTGGGCGCCACGCCGGACATGTCGGCGCAGGAAATCGTCGGGTATGTGGGCAAGGGCTCGGAAAACCTGGTGCGCCGCGTGCTCGACGCGCGCCTGCCGCCGGCCCAGGCCAACAGCCGCTTCGCCGAGGCGCTCGACGCGTATCAGCGCGCCTACATCGCCATCAACGGCCGGTACGTGAATGTCTATGACGGCGTGCGCGAGGGCCTGGACACGCTGCGCGGCATGGGGCTCGCGCTGGCCTGCGTGACCAACAAGCCGCACGATTTCACCCAGCCGCTGCTGGCGCAACTGGGCCTGGCCCCCTATTTCGACCTCGTCTATCCGGGCGATGCCTTCCCTTATCGCAAGCCCGATCCGTACCCCATGCTGCGCGTGGCGGAGGCCTTCGGCGTGCGCGCGGCGGACGTCGTCGCCATCGGCGACTCGGAGAACGATGCCCGCGCCGCCCGCGCTGCGGGCATGCGCGTGCTGGCGGTGCCATATGGCTACAACCACGGCCAGCCTGTACAAGCAGTTGGAGCCGATGCTATAGTCAACTCGCTTTTTGCGGCAGCGCAGCTGATCCGGCTCCATGCCACACCGGGCCACACCATGCACCGCGCCATGTCTGCCGCCTCCAACTGACGATCCATGTTCCTGAACCGCAAACGCATCTTCGCTGGTAGTGACCGGGGGGCCTGGCCCTGGCGACGCTGGCATGCCCTCGCCCGGGCGTAAGCGTTTGCACGGCTGCTGATCGTTCCATTCCGGTTTCCGGCATCCGGCGCACCCTCGGTGTGCCAGCCTGAGCCGCCTTCATCTCCTGCCCCCAGCGCTGACCGCCCGCCGGTTGACCGCAGCTCCCGGACGACTTTCGCGGGATCGCACCGTTTTCGCGTTCCCACCCTTGATGTTCTGCTAACGTTCCGTCGGCGCAACCGCGTTCGCCGTGGAGCGAAACGCATGCCGGCCGACGCTTCCCGCCCGTCCGGCGAACCGACCTGACCGCTCATGACCGAACTCGAATTCAAATCGCTGGCCGACCAGGGCTACAACCGCATCCCGCTGATCGCCGAGGCGCTGGCCGACCTGGAGACGCCGCTGTCGCTGTACCTGAAGCTGGCGCAGTCGCACGACCGCGGCACGCACACCTTTCTGCTGGAATCCGTGGTGGGCGGCGAGCGCTTCGGGCGCTACTCCTTCATCGGCCTGCACGCGCGTACGCTGCTGCGCACCACCGGCAACCGCACCGAGGTCATCACCGACGGCAGCGTGGTGGAAACGCACGAAGGCAACGCGCTGGAGTTCATCGCCGCCTTCGAGCAACGCCACAAGGTCGCGCTGCGCCCGGGCCTGCCGCGCTTCTGCGGCGGCCTGGCCGGCTATTTCGGCTACGACGCCGTGCGCTACATCGAGCCGCGCCTGGCCGACACCGCGCCGCCCGATGACCTGCAGTTGCCCGACATCCAACTGATGCTGTGCGAAGAGCTGGCCGTGATCGACAACCTGTCGGGCAAGCTCTACCTGATCGTCTATGCCGATCCGTCCAAGCCCGAGGCCTATCCGCGCGCCAAGCAGCGCCTGCGCGAACTGCGCGCCAAGCTGCGGCATCCGGTGGACGTGCCGGTGACCTCGCCGTCGGTGCGCACGGACATCGTGCGGGAATTCGACAAGACGGACTACATCACCGCGGTGCTCAAGGCCAAGGAGTACATCGCGGCGGGCGACATGATGCAGGTGCAGGTCGGCCAGCGCCTGGTCAAGCCGTTCCGCGACGCGCCGCTGTCGCTGTACCGTGCGCTGCGCTCGCTGAACCCGTCGCCGTACATGTACTTCTACAACTTCGGCGACATGCAGATCGTCGGGGCCTCGCCGGAGATCCTGGTGCGGCAGGAAGAGCGCCGCGTGCCGGCGGGCACGCATGCCGGCAACGGCGCGGACGAATCCGCCCGCATCGTGACGATCCGCCCGCTCGCGGGCACCCGCCCGCGCGGCAACACGCCCGAGCACGATGCGGAACTGGCCACCGAGCTGCTCAACGACCCGAAGGAGATCGCCGAGCACGTGATGCTGATCGACCTGGCGCGCAACGACATCGGCCGCATCGCTGAAGTCGGTTCGGTCAAGGTGACCGACCAGATGGTCATCGAGAAGTATTCGCACGTGCAGCACATCGTCAGCTCGGTCGAGGGGCGCCTGAAGCCCGGCATGACCAACATGGACGTGCTGCGCGCCACCTTCCCCGCAGGCACGCTGTCAGGCGCGCCCAAGGTCCGTGCGATGGAGATCATCGACGAGCTGGAGCCGGTCAAGCGCGGCATCTACGGCGGCGCGGTGGGCTATCTGTCGTTCTCGGGCGAGATGGACCTGGCGATCGCCATCCGCACCGGCATCATCAAGGACGGCAACCTGTACGTGCAGGCCGCCGCCGGCGTGGTGGCCGATTCCGATCCCGACGCCGAATGGCGCGAGACCGAACACAAGGCGCGCGCCGTGCTGCGCGCCGCCGAGCAGGTGCAAGACGGCCTGGACGCCGATTTCTAACAGGTAAGGAGCCCAACATGCTGCTGATGATCGACAACTACGACTCCTTCACCTACAACCTCGTCCAGTACTTCGGCGAGCTCGGCGAGGACGTGCGCACCTACCGCAACGACGAGATCACGCTCGACGACATCGAGACACTGAACCCGGCCCGCATCTGCATCTCGCCGGGGCCATGCACGCCGAAGGAGGCGGGCATCTCGGTGCCGCTGCTGGAGCGCTTCGCGGGCCGCATGCCCATCCTCGGCGTGTGCCTGGGGCACCAGGCCATCGGGGATGCGTTCGGCGGACGGGTGATCCGCGCGCAGAAGGTGATGCACGGCAAGGTCAGCACCATCGAGAACACCGGCGCGGGCGTGTTCGCCAACCTGCCGTGCCATTTCAAGGTAACGCGCTATCACTCGCTCGCGATCGAGCGCGAGACGCTGCCCGATTGCCTAGAGGTGACCGCCTGGACCGACGACGGCGAGATCATGGGCGTGCGCCACAAGACGCTGCCGGTCGAAGGCGTGCAATTCCACCCCGAATCGATCCTGTCGGAGCACGGCCACGCCCTGCTGGCCAATTTCCTGAAGGAACGCGCCTGATGCGCGCCCGCGCGCGCATGGCGGCGGCGTTGATCGCGCTGGCCGCGCCGATTGCCCAGGCCGGCACGCTAGAGGCCTGCCGTACCGCCCAGCCCAACGCCGGCGACGTGGCCCGCTGCGTGCAGGCCGCGCGCAAGTCGGCGCTGGCGGAGCTGGTGGCGGCCGAATCTGCGCGCCGCCACGCCCTGCGCGAACGCATCGCCGCGCGCGATGCCACCGTCGACCGCGGCGCCGCGATGGCCTTCGACAGCACCGTGCGCGCCCACCAGCTGTACCGGCAGGCCGAATGCGACCTGTCCCGCCGTCTGGCCCGCAATACCGCCGATGCCGACCTGGCCGAAGCCGCGTGCGAGGCCGACCTCTCGCGCGAGCGCATCGGCGCCCTGCGCGAGGTCACGTACCCGGCTTCCCCGGCGACGGCACCGGCGAAACCCTAACCGAATCCCAGGACCATCATGACCATTTCTCCGCAGGACGCGCTGACCCGCTGCATAGAGCATCGCGAGATCTTTCACGACGAAATGCTGCATCTGATGCGGCTGATCATGCGCGGCGAGATGTCGCCGGTGATCGCCACTGCGCTCATCATGGGGCTGCGCGTCAAGAAGGAAACGATTGGCGAAATCGCTGCCGCGGCCACCGTGATGCGCGAGTTCGCCACCAAGGTGGAGGTGCCGGCGGCGGTGTCGGATCACTTTGTCGACATCGTCGGCACCGGCGGTGACGGCGCCAACACCTTCAATATCTCCACCGCGTCGATGTTCGTGGCCGCCGCGGCCGGCGCGCGCGTCGCCAAGCACGGCGGGCGCGGCGTGAGCTCCAAGTCGGGCAGCGCCGACGTGCTGGAGGCGCTGGGCGTCAACATCATGCTGACGCCCGAGCAGGTGGCGGAAAGCATCGCGACGGTGGGCATCGGCTTCATGTTCGCGCCCAATCACCATCCGGCGATGAAGAACGTCGCGCCGATCCGCAAGGAGCTGGGCGTGCGCACCATCTTCAACATCCTGGGGCCGCTGACCAATCCGGCCGGCGCGCCGAACATCCTGATGGGCGTGTTCCATCCGGACCTGGTCGGCATCCAGGTGCGCGTGATGCAGCGCCTCGGCGCCAAGCATGCGGTGGTGGTCTATGGTAAAGACGGGATGGACGAAGTATCGCTGGGCGCCGCCACGCTGGTCGGCGAGCTCAAGGACGGCGAAGTGCGCGAGTACGAGATCCATCCGGAGGACTACGGCCTGCAGATGGTCTCCAACCGGGGCCTGAAGGTGGCAGACGCGGAGGAATCCAAGACGATGCTGATCGGCGCCCTGGAGAACGTGCCCGGCACGCCGCGCGAGATCGTTACGCTCAATGCGGGCGCGGCACTGTACGCGGCCAACCTGGCCGGCTCAATCGGCGACGGCATGAAGCTGGCGCGCGAGGCGATCGCGTCCGGCGCGGCGCGCGCCAAACTGGACGAGCTGGTGCGCGTGACCAACCAATTCAAGAAGTGAATATGTCCGACATCCTGCAGAAAATCCTGGCCGTGAAGGCCGAAGAAGTGGCCGCGGCGCGCAAGCACCGCGACCTGCCGAGCGTGCGCACCGAGGCCGAGGCCAACCGCCACGACAGCGCCCTGGGCCCGCGCGGCTTTGCGCAGGCCATGCGCGACAAGATCGGCGCGGGTCAGGCGGCCGTGATCGCCGAGGTCAAGAAGGCGTCGCCGTCCAAGGGCGTGCTGCGCCCGGACTTCAAGCCCGCCGAGATTGCCGGCAGTTATGCCGAACACGGCGCGGCCTGCCTGTCGGTGCTGACCGACGAGCAGTTCTTCCAGGGCCACGCCGACTACCTGCGCGAGGCCCGCGCCGCCTGCGCGCTGCCCGTGCTGCGCAAGGACTTCATGGTCGATCTGTACCAGGTGTACGAGGCCCGCTCGTGGGGCGCGGACTGCATCCTGCTGATCGTCGCCGCCCTGGACCAGGGGCTGATGGTCGAGCTGGAAGCCTGCGCGCACGAACTCGGCATGGACGTGCTGGTGGAAGTGCACGACGGCCATGAGCTGGAGCGCGCGCTGCGCCTGTCGACGGCGCTGGTGGGCGTCAACAACCGCAACCTGCACACCTTCGAGACCACGCTCGACACCACGCTCGGCCTGCTCAAGCACATGCCGGGCGACCGCGTCGTCGTGACCGAATCGGGCATCCTCAAGCCCGACGACGTGCACAAGATGCGCGCGGCCGACGTCAACGCCTTCCTGGTCGGCGAAGCCTTCATGCGCGCCGACGACCCGGGTGCCGAACTGGCCCGCCTGTTCGCCTGACGCATGGCCCGCGAGATCGAACTGAAGCTGGCGGTACCTGCCGGCACGCACGACGCGCTGGCCGGCTGGCTGGATGCGCATGCCCAGCCGGCCGGCGCCGTGGCACTGGCCAACGTGTACTACGACACCCCCGAGCAGACCCTGGCGAGCCGGCGCGCGGCCCTGCGCGTGCGCCGCCATGGCAACCAGTGGCTGCAGACGCTGAAGACGGCCGGTGACAGTGGCCGGGGTGAGCACGCCGGCCTGTCGGCCCGCCACGAATGGGAGGTGCAGCTGGACAGCGATGCGCTATCGGTCGAGGCCTTCGCCGCGCCGGATGCCGCCGAGGCGGCCGACTTCGTCCGCCCGCACGCCGACCGGCTGGTGCCGCTGTTCCGCACCGATTTCACGCGCCGGCTGTGGCACGCCGCGGCGGACGGCGGCGAGATCGA
Organism: Ralstonia syzygii subsp. syzygii; assembly: GCA_919592095.1. Lineage (GTDB taxonomy): Bacteria > Pseudomonadota > Gammaproteobacteria > Burkholderiales > Burkholderiaceae > Ralstonia > Ralstonia syzygii. The sequence continues at coordinate 12,439 of CAKKOY010000050.1, forward strand.
GATCACGCTGGATGCCGGCGCCATCCTCGTTCCCGGCACCGACGCGCGCGAAGCGATCGACGAGCTGGAAGTGGAATGGAAGCCCGCCGCCGGCTGCACCCTGGACGAATCGGCGATCGCCGAGCGTCTGCGCGCGTGGACGCAAACCCTGCGCACCGCCGTGCCGGGCCTCGCACCGCTCGACGCCAGCAAGGCCCTGCGCGGTTACCTGCTGCGCGCGAAGGCGACCGGAGCCCGGGCGTGACGCGCCGCGCCGATCCGGCCCAGGCCACGCTCTTCGACGAACCCGCCGGCGTGCCGATGGCCACGGGCGGCTTCATCCCCCTGGCCCACCAGTTCGATGCACTGCCCGCCGACTGGAAAGCGCTGCTCGAGCCTTGCCTGGCGCGAACCGACTGGCCGGCACTGTGCGCGTTCGTCGACGGCGAACGCGCGGCCGGCAAGCCGATCTTCCCGACCGAGGTCTTCCACGCCCTGCACCTGACGCCGGTCGACGATGTGCGCGTGGTCATCCTCGGCCAGGATCCATACCACGGCACCGGCACGGTCGACGGCCGCGAGGTGCCGCAAGCGCACGGGCTGGCGTTCTCGGTGCCCGCCGGCGTGCGCGTGCCGCCGAGCCTGCGCAACATCTACAAGGAAATCGAGGCGGAATACGATCGCAAGCTGCCCGCCGGCTCGGGCAACCTGGAAGGCTGGGCGCAACAAGGCGTGCTGCTGCTCAACACGGTGCTGACCGTCGAACAGGGCCAGGCCGCCAGCCACGCCAGGCGCGGCTGGGAACGCATCACCGACTGCCTACTGGAACACCTGGCGCGCGTCGGCCACCAGCGCGTGTTCATGCTGTGGGGCAGCCACGCCCAGGCCAAGCGCGCCCTGCTGCCGCAGGGGCATCTGGTACTGGAAGCGCCGCACCCGTCGCCGCTGTCGGCGCATCGCGGCTTTCTCGGGTGTGGGCATTTCAAGGCGGCCAACGACTGGCTGACCGAGCAGCGACAGCCGACGATCGACTGGCTGAGGCCGCAGGCGGGCTGAAGCGGAAGACAGCCACCGGACGGGTGGCGGTTCACGGCATTCCCGGCATGTCAGCGGCACCGTTCTTTCTCCATGGGCGCGAGGGGCTGACAGGATCGAATGTACGTTTATGGGCCGGTCCGGTGCCTGGCTGCATCGCCACATCGGCGGCCGCGTGGCTCGCGCTCAGCACACGGCGGCACGTGAAGCAACCGGGCCCATCAGACGAATCCGCGCTCAATCCGCCAGACGCAGCGCCCGCCCCAGCGCGCCGCAGCGCAGCGCGATCTTCGCGGTGTCCGCGCGCAGCGCCTGCAGGCGCCGCTCCAGCAGGTGCATGGCCGACAGCGAATCGGGGTGCGTGGCGGCATCGATCATGCGCGAGCGCGCCGACTGATCAGCGAATTCGGCCGCGCCCAGTTCCTGGGTGTCGCGCGGGCGTACGCCCCAGCCGCCTTCGTGGACGGCCTGGTCAAAGCGTTCCTTGGCGCGCTCCAGGCTCTGCAGCGCGGCCTCGACGGTCTGTTCAATCAGAGCGTGCGTGTCGGCTTCGTCCAATTCCTGCGTCCGCTGGCTCACCAGGATGCGCACCGCCGCCACATGCGCGGCGACCAGGTAGTTCTGCACGATGAAGCGGTTCAGGTTGTCAACCGCCCGGTGCCGGCTCTTGGGCTCGTTCAGCATGCGGGCGAAAGCGGCGATCAGCCCGGTCAACGCATCCATGAACTGCTTGCGCTGCACGCGGTAGGCGAAGTCGTCCTTGAGCGAGCCGAGCAGCAGATCGCGCGCGGATTCGATGAAGCGCCGATTGGTGCGCAGCACGTCGTCCACCAGCTTGGGCAGATTGCGGTATTCCCAGGCCGGCAGCACGTAGCTGAAGGCGGTGGCGATGGCCGCGCCGATCAGTGTATCGACCAGCCGTTCGCCGATGGCGCCCTTGCTGCCCGGCAGCAGCAGGTTGATCTGGATGAGCACCTGCACCGCCGCGGCCGCTGCCGTGTAGCGGTAGCGAACGGTGACGAAGGCGGCGCTGGCGGCCGTCGACAGGTACAGCACGGCCATCAGGATCCACGTCGAGTGCACGTAGCGCAGCAGCACGGCGGCGATCACGCAGCCGATCAGCGTGCCCAGCACCCGGTCGACATTGCGCTGGCGTGTCATGCTGAAGGTCGGCTTGAGGATCACCACGATGGTCAGCAGCACCCAGTAGCCGTGCGAGGCGTACGGCAGGTGATCGTCGATCCACAGCCCGGCGGCCACCGCCATGGCCGTGCGCAAGGCGAAGCGCAAGACCGGCGAGCGCCAGTTGAACGCTTCCAGCACCAGGCGCAGCTCATATTGCTGCCGCGTCAGAAAGGGCGTCATGTCCGGCCGCAGCAGGACGGCGGACAGTTCCACCTGCGTGGCGGTGGCGGCGTGCAGCTGCGCCATCAGGCGGATCGCGCCGCGCACGGTCGCGACCGACTCTTCCACCGCGGCGATGGCCTCCAGCGGAATCGCGTGGTGGCCGTGCTGCAGTTCGTCCAGCGCGGCGTCGATGGCGGCCATTTCCTTGTCGTACGACATCGGCGTGGGCGACGGCCGGTCACGGCCGACAGCGTAGGCCAGCGCTTCGAGGTCCAGCCGCATCCGCTCGATGATGTCGCGCATCAGCCGCATGATCTCGGCATCGGCCAGCCACTGGCGCAGCAGCGGGTAATCGGTGTTGGTCGACAGCAGGTATTCGTACAGGTCCAGCATGCGCATGTGGATCTGCACCAGGCGACCGTTGCCGGCGCCGCGGTTATCGCGGAAGACGAAATCGCGCGCGACCTGCTGCTTGTCGGCCACCGAGATCTGCTGGCGCACCAGCGCGTTGAACTGCGCGTCGAAGTCGAGCGAAGTGTCGTAGAAATCGGCCTTGCGTTCGACATAGATGGCCAGCTCGTACAGGCATTCGGCCAGCACCTGCTCCTTGATGCGACGCCGCTGGCCCCACGCCACCGCCATCGCAAAGGCCATGTAGCCGGCCGCGCCGAGGAAGAACTGGGCGGTATGCTCCAGCGCCTCGCGGAAGACGAACTCCTCGGTGAAGGTGAGCGTCATCACGAACAGCGCCGCGAACTGGAGCGACAGCGTCTTGTTGCCGTACACCGCCATCAGCCCCGCCAGGAAGCTGACCACCACGATCACCGCCGGCAGGATCGCATACGGCGTCGCCACCGCCACGATAAAGGTCACCAGCGTGGTCAGCAGCACGCACGCCAGCAGCTCGTTGAACTTGTGCCGCAGCGGGCTGGGCAGGTCCATCTGGCTGGTGCACAGCGCGCCGATCGACACCACCATGGCGCCCTGCAGGTCCATCACCAGCAGGGCGAGCAGTGTCAGGCCGATCACGCCGGTGGCGGTCCGGACGCCGCGCGAAACGTAATGGCTGTAGAGAAAGGTGCGCGGATCGTGTACGTAGTCCATCGGGCGGTGCGTATCAGGCAGCCGACCTGGACTTTGCCGGGCGGGCGCCACGGGCCGTGGTGCGCTTGCCCAGCCACGCCGAGCGCAGCGGCGACGGCTCGGCCGACAGCGCCAGCGTGAACTGCGGCGCGGCGTCCACGGCCAGGGTCACGCCCAGTTGCATCAGCTCGTCCCGGCGGAACACATGCACGGGTACGGTATCGCCGGCACGGTGGCGCGCCAGGACCTTGTCGAGCTGGCCGGCCTGCACACGCAGGCCATCCACCGCGACGACCAGGTCGCCCGCGGACAGGCCACCGCGCTGCGCCGGTCCGTCGTCGAACACCTGCTGCAGCTTGACGAAGCCGTTCTCCGCGCCGATCTTGGCGCCCAGGCCCAGCGCGGTCTCGGCCGGCTTGCGCGTGGCCGTCACGCCGATCGCCTTGAACAGCGCGGGCAGCGGCGGATCGTCCCGGCCCTCGGCCAGCTGGCGCACCAGCGTCCGCAGGCGCAGGCCGGTGGTCTCTTCCATCAAGGCGATCAGCTCGGCTTCGGTGACGCCGCGCTGGGGCTGGCCGGACGCGTAGAAGTCGCGGCCGTAGACGGCCCACAGCGCGCGCATCACGTCGTCGAGCGAACGCTCGCCGCCGGTCTGCGTACGGAGGGTCAGATCCAGCGCCAGCGCCACCAGCGAGCCCTTGGTGTAGTAGCTGACGATGGCATTGGGGGCGTTCTCGTCCTGGCGGTAGTACTTGGTCCAGGCATCGAACGAGCTTTCCGCCACGCTCTGCTTCAGGCGCCCGCTGCCGCGCAGCACGCCGTTCCAGGTCTTGGCGATCATCTCCAGGTACTGGGCTTCCGAGATGAGCCCCGAACGCACCAGCATCAGGTCGTCGTAGTAGCTGGTGAAGCCCTCGAACAGCCACAGCAGCGGCGTGTGCACCTCGCGGTCCAGCGCGTACGGCACGAAGACGGCCGGCTTGATGCGCTTGACGTTCCAGGTATGGAAATACTCGTGGCTGACCAGGCCGAGGAAGGTGCAGTAGCCCTCGGTGGTCTCGTCGCGGCCGGTCACGGGCAGATCGTTGCGCGTGCATATCAGCGCGGTGCTGGCGCGGTGCTCCAGACCGCCGTAGCCGTCGGACGTCACCATCGTCATGAAGACGTAGCGACGGTTGCTGTCGAGGAAAGGCGCGGCGGTGGTGTGCGGCTCGAACAGGCAGATCTGCGCCTCGCAGATGCGCTTGAAGTCGCGGGCGATGCGCTCCAGGTCCAGGTTCGGCACGCGGCCGGTGAACACCGCGTCGTGCTGCGCGCCGCAGGCCTCGAACGAGACCAGCGCGAAGGTGCCCATCTCGACCGGATGATCGATCAGCTCGTCATAGTCGGCGGCCTCGTACCAGCCGAAGCCGTAGCGCTTGGCGCCCGCCCTGCCCTGCACGCGGCCGCTCGCCTCGCGCAATGCGGTGGCGACGCGCCAGCCACGGCAGGCGTCGCCCACGGGCGGCTGGATGTCGACCAGGCAGCGGACATGCCCGGCCCCCTCCACGCGCAGGAACACCGAGGTGCCGTTGAAGAAGCCGTGCGTGGCGTCGAGGTGCGCGGCCCGCACCGACAGGTCCCATGCGTACACGTCGTACGACACGGTCAGCGGACCGCTGCACGGCGCCGCCTGCCAGGTGTGCTTGTCGAGCTTGGCCAGGCGCACCGCGCGCTCGCCGGACACCGCCTCGATGCGCACGATGTTGCGGGCGAACTCGCGGATCATGTAGCTGCCCGGAATCCACGCCGGCAGCGAGAAGCGCTGGCCCTGCGGGTCGGGCGCGTCGACCGTGACGGTGACGGTGAACAGATGCGCCTCGGGCGCAGCGGGGGCGATGGTGTAGCGGATCGGCTTCATGGTGCGGACATTGTAGCGTTGCCGTCCCATGGCGCCGATGCCGGATCCCCCGATCTCCGCCTATCGGTTGACGTACACCACCACCCGCCCGCGCATCTTGCCGGCCAGGATGTCGTGCGCCGCGTCGATGGCCTCGCCCAGCGCAATCTCGCGCGTGATGGCGGCCAAGCGGTCCGGCGCCAGGTCCGCCGCCAGGCGCTGCCAGGCGGTCTGCCGCAACGCGCGCGGCGCGGTCACGCTGTCGATGCCGTGCAGCGTCACACCGCGCAGGATGAACGGCGCGACCGTCGCCGGGAAATCCATGCCCTGCGCCAGCCCGCAGGCGGTGACCGTACCGCCGTGGCGCACCTGCGCGCAGGCATTGGCCAGCGTATGCGAGCCGACCGAATCAACCACCGCCGCCCAGCGCTCCTTCTGCAGCGGCTTGCCGGGCGCCGACAGCTCGGCGCGGTCGATCACCTCGGCGGCGCCCAGCCTACGCAGAAAGTCGGCTTCGGCGAGCTTGCCGGTCGAGGCCACCACGCGATAGCCGAGCTTGCCCAGCACCGCGGTGGCAATCGAACCGACGCCGCCGGACGCGCCGGTCACCAGCACCTCGCCGTCGCCCGGCTTCACGCCGCTGCGCTCGAGCGCCAGCACCGACAGCATCGCCGTATTGCCGGCCGTGCCGATCGCCATGGCACTGCGCGTGTCGAGCCCAGCCGGCAGCGCCACCAGCCAGTCGCCCGACAGCCGCGCCCGCTGAGCCAGGCAGCCCCAGTGCGCCTCGCCGACGCCCCAGCCGTTGAGCACCACCGCATCGCCCGCCTGCCAGTCCGGGTGCGACGATTCGATGACCGTGGCCGCACCGTCGATGCCGGCCACCATCGGCCACTTGCGCACCACCGGGCCACGGCCGGTGATGGCCAGGCCGTCCTTGTAGTTGATGGTCGACCAGTCGATGCGGACCAGTACATCGCCGGCGGTCAGCGCATCGGCAAGCGCCTCGGGCGAGGACAGCGCGGCATCGTCCAGGTCCGTCACCCGGGCCAGGGTCCCGCCCTCCTGTTTTTCAAGCATCAGCGCGCGAAACGGCATGAGAGCTCTCCGGGTAGCGGGTTTCGGGTCGGTGCGGGCAAAGAAAAAGCGCCGGGGAAAACCGGCGCTCTGGATCACGACTTCTTCAGCGACGCGAACTTGCGTTCCAGCGTGGCCGCATCGATCAGGCCCGGTGCCCGCGAGCCGTCCATGAAGATGATGGCCGGGGTGCCGTTGACGTTGAGCGCGCGACCCAGCTTCAGGTTGTCCTCCAGCGGCGTCTCGCAATTGCCGGCGCCGGCCGGGGCGTTCTTGGACACCATCCAGTCACGCCAGGCCTTGGCGCGGTCGGCCGAGCACCAGATCTGCTTGGCCTTGGTGCTGGAATCCTCGGACAGGATCGGGAGCAGGAAAGTGTAGACCGTGATGTTGTCGACCTGCGAGAACATCTGCTCCAGCTTGTGGCAGTACGGGCAGTTCGGGTCGGAGAACACGGCGATCTTGCGCGCGCCATTGCCCTTGACCCACTTCACCGCGCGGTCCAGCGGCAGGTCGGACCATTTGATGCGGTTAATCCCGGCCATGCGCTCCTGCGTGAGGTTGGTGGCGGTCTGCGTATCGAGCAGATCGCCGTTGAGCACATAGCGGCCGGTGGCATCCATGTAGACAACCTGGCTGCCGAGATTCACCTCGTACAGCCACGGCAGCGGCGACTTGGCCACGCCCTTGATCTCGACGTTCGGCCCCAGCGCCTTCTGCACCGATGCCTTGACCTTGTCCAGCGCGGGCTCGGCGGCACCGGCCGTCAGCGCGTAACCCGCGCCCATGGCGGCGACCAGCACCGCCGAGGCGATGGCCGCCACCCGAATACGAAACGACATGACAACTCCTGGAACCCGGCAGCCGACAGACGGCTAGCCGAGCGCATGCCTGACCAGCAGGCGTTTGATGAATGGCGTCAGGCCCACCACGCGCATGCCCGCGTTGCGGACCACGCGGGGCAATGCGCCCGGCAGGGCAAACAGCGTATGCAGTCCGTCGGTGGCGGCCGTCAGCGACAACAGGTCTTCGCGGCGGGCGCGCTCATAGCGGCGCAACAGCGTCAGATCGCCATGATCGCGCATGGTTTCGCGTTCCGCCATCACCCGGCCCAACTCAGCGACATCGCGCAGGCCCAGGTTCATGCCCTGGCCGGCCAGCGGATGGATCACATGCGCGGCGTCGCCGACCAGCGCGACACGCGGCGCGACCAGCCGCTCGGCATGCTGCAGCACCAACGGGAACCCCTGCGCCGGCGAGAGGCACGACAGCCGCCCGAAGCGCGCCGCCACCGCGCCGCCCGCCGCCGCCTCGACCGCGCGGCACAGCGCATCCGGCGACCGCGCCAGCAGGTCGCGTGCATGGTCCTCGTCGGCGGACCACACCATCGACACACGGCGGTCCGGCAGCGGCAGCATGGCGAGTATCTCGCCGAGCGCGGGGGTCTTGTCGCCCGGCGCGCGCGCGCCATTGGCCGCGGCGCCGAGGAACCACTGCCAGGCGGTGTCCTGGTGCCAGTGCTCGGCCTGGAAGTTGGCGACCACGCCCAACTGGCGATAAGGCTTCGCGTCGGCGCGGATACCCGCCTGCTGGCGCACCCACGACTGCTTGCCGTCGGCGCCGACCACGCATTCGGCGCGGATCGCCTGCCCGTCGGCCAGCGTCAGGCACACGGCATCGGCCTCCATCTCGAGGCCGGTGGCGGCGTGGGCGAAGGTCTGTACGGTATGGGCGAACCGCAGCGCGGTTTCCAGCGCGCGCTCGACCAGGGACGACTCGGCAATCCACGCCAGTTGCGGCGCACCGGCCGCATACGCGGAGAAATGCAGGTCGGCGTGAGCGTGTTCGCCGCGCGCGGCTGCCTCGTCGCCGAAGACGCGCATGTCCTGCACCGGCTGCACGCGCGACATGTCCAGCGCCGGCCAGATACGCAACTGCTCGAGCAACGCCTGCGAGCTGGACGAGAACGCGTAGACGCGGGCGTCCCAGGCATCCGGCCCGGCCGGCGCCAACGATGGCGCGGGCGATGCGACGGGCGCCACGTGGGCGACGCGCAAGCCGATCTGCGCCAGCCGCAACGCGCACGCGCGCCCGACAATGCCGCCGCCCACCACCGCGACGTGGAAAGCCGGCGCGCCGGCGGAGGAGGAAAACGCGGGTGTATTCATGGTGGGCCGATTATAGCGGCGGGGGGTAGTCCGGCCTTGCGGCGACGCAAAGTGCGCTCGGACCGACCCATGCCGGCCACGCGCGCTCCGCATGGCGTAACGGTCACGTGCACGCGCCTGAAGTCGGGTGCGGCGCATCCCTTTGCACCGCAGGTGAAATCTCCCGCACAACCATGGAGTGACGCCATTTTCACACAGGCGCAAAGGGCTCAAGCCATCCCCGGGGATGGCCGATAAAAGCGGGGCAGTTCGGCGTTTTGAACCCGGCGCTGCCCCGATACATTGCAGGTCCGATCCACCGACTCTTCCTGATGCCATGTTCAAAGCGCACTCTCTCCAGCGCTTGACCAGCGGTGCGGTAATCCTCGCGCTGGTCGGCTGTGCGCAGTTGCCTTCGCCCCGCCAGAGCAGCGCGCCGCAAGCCAGCCGTGGGCCGGCCGTCGAGATCATGACGTTCGCGATCCCGCCGGACGCGCTGGGCGCGCACGACCCGCAGTTGACGGCCGTGCTGACCAAGGCGGGCGCACTGGCCGCCGCGCAGAGACAGCCGACCACAATCCTCGTGACGGCGCTGGCGCAGGACTTCCGCTATCTCAACCAGGCCATCTGGAATGGCGTGCCCGCGCCGCGCGCGAGCCATGTCCACCTGGAAAACCTGACGGTCGGCGCGAGCCAGCCGTACACCTTGACCATCAAGACAGACTGAGGGGAACAGCATGCGCATCCGCCTTTTCCTGTTCGGCTTCGGTCTGCTGGCGGCCATGCCGTCGTTTGCCGGTCCGGCCGACACCCCGTCCCCCGCCGCAATGGCGGCGCCCGACAAGGTCTATCCGCCCCTGCCGACACTGGCGATGCTACCGCCGCCGGCCGCCGGCAGCGAACCGGCGCCAGCCACGACCAGCCGCAGGAAGGTGGCCGCCATCAAGCTCCGCAAGAGCCCCGAGCCGACGCCTCGCATGGTGGTCTCCGACGCATCGCATGCCTACCTGGCCAGTATCGAGCATCAGCTCGAGCAGGCCTTGCAGAAATGCCCCCCCTAACGGAGCGCGATCATGGCCGGCCCCACACTCGTTCAGCCTGTCCGACGCGTCCGCCCGGACGGACACAGGTCTCCGGGCCTACGCTGGATCCACGCGGGTGCGGCGCTGGCGTTGTGCCTGTCGAGCCTGGCTGCCCAGGCGGCGGATGATTGTTTCGAGCAGGCCGGGGCCTACCAGGGCGTCAATCCGACCGTGCTGCGCGCGATCGCATGGTTCGAGTCAAAGGGCGACCCGCGCGCCGTGCATCGCAATGCCGACGGGTCGGTCGACATCGGCCAGGCGCAGATCAATTCGATCCACTTCGGCACGCTGGCGCGCTACGGCGTGCCGCGGCACGCGCTGACCGATGCCTGCGTCAACATCTACGTGGCCGCATGGCTGCTCAAGCAGAAGATGGTGAAGCACGGCAACACGTGGCGCGCCATCGGCGCCTACCACTCCGAAACACCCGCGCAGCGCGATGCCTATGCGCGCAGCATCCAGCGCGTGCTGGTGACATGGGGCGAACTGAAGCCTGGGCAGTGAAGGGACGACCGCGCCGGTATCGCCGGCATCGGTATCAATAGTAGGAAACGGCGGCGTAGGCCTGGCGGGCACCGATAGAGCGGCGCGCAGCATCCATGGGACGCAGCAGCTGGTCCTGACGCGGGCACACTAGTACCTCAGCACAGAGGTTATGACAGTTTGGGTAGGTTGTAGGACAGGCAAGCAGTTGTGGTCAACGAGCAGCTCAATGCTGCGAGCGATGCCTGCTTGCCGGC
>CAKKOY010000051.1 GCA_919592095.1 Ralstonia syzygii subsp. syzygii
AGTCAATCGAGCAGGTGCTGGCATGGTCGCGATGGCGGCGCGCGCATCAGTGGCGCGCTCAGCAGTGTCACTACCGGGCGCGGGGATGTGCTCCGCCATTTTGAGCTACGGTTGTAGTACTAACCGCGGGTGACGGATGTTGCATCGCGCAAAAAAGATGCCCGCGGCACGTCGCCCGGATCGGGCCGGGCGACGTCGGGCCGCAGCGTTGCCTCGATTCGCCTGTCGGTCGTCTTCGGAGCGTGCGCGCTCGCCTTGCCGCGGATTTCCCTGTCGACCGCCCAATCCGCAGTGGGGCCGCCGGCCGTGGCAGGGCGCCCGTCCCGCACCCACGCCGATGTCGGATCGCCGAGACACCGCCCGGCCTCCCGCCCCGAGTATGGCGGATCGTGAAAATTTCCGGCATAATGTAAAATTCACTCTTGTGTCTTATATAAGAGTTGCGGATTGTGCGATGCATCGTGAGAGCGTCATCGTCGCCCGCTAGAATCGCCAGTTCATTGCAGCGTGCCGGCCAGCCCGGCTCGGCGCGCTGTGCTGTCAAACCAACCCCACCGTCCATCCGCGCACCCGCGGTTTGCACTGGAGTCGTCATGTACCAACACATCAAGGTCCCGGCCGGAGAGAAGATCACCGTCAACCAAGACTTCTCCCTGAACGTCCCCGATAACCCCATCATTCCTTACATCGAGGGCGACGGCACCGGCTTCGACATCACCCCGGTGATGATCAAGGTGGTGGACGCGGCCGTGGCCAAGGCCTACGCCGGCAAGCGCAAGATTTCCTGGATGGAAATCTACGCCGGCGAGAAGTCGACCAAGGTGTACGGCCCGGACGTGTGGCTGCCGGAAGAAACCCTGCAGGTCCTCAAGGACTACGTGGTCTCGATCAAGGGTCCGCTGACGACGCCGGTGGGCGGCGGCATCCGTTCGCTGAACGTGGCGTTGCGCCAGGAGCTGGACCTGTACGTCTGCCTGCGCCCGGTGCGCTACTTCAAGGGCGTGCCTTCGCCGGTGCGCGAGCCGGAGAAGACCGACATGGTCATCTTCCGCGAGAACTCGGAAGACATCTACGCCGGCATCGAGTGGGCCGCCGAGAGCGAGCAGGCCAAGAAGGTCATCGCCTTCCTGCGCAACGAGATGGGCGTGAAGAAGATCCGTTTCCCGGAAACCTCGGGTATCGGCATCAAGCCGGTCTCCAAGGAAGGCACGCAGCGCCTGGTGCGCAAGGCCATCCAGTACGCGATCGACAACGACAAGCCGTCGGTCACGATCGTGCACAAAGGCAACATCATGAAGTTCACGGAAGGCGGCTTCCGTGACTGGGGCTACGAGCTGGCCCAGAAGGAATTCGGCGCCGAGCTGATCGACGGCGGTCCGTGGTGCAAGTTCAAGAACCCGAAGACGGGCAAGGACATCATCGTCAAGGACGCGATTGCCGACGCCTTCCTGCAGCAGATCCTGCTGCGTCCGGCCGAGTACTCGGTGGTGGCGACGCTGAATCTGAACGGCGACTACATCTCCGACGCCCTGGCTGCACAAGTCGGCGGTATCGGTATCGCTCCGGGTGCCAACCTGTCGGATTCGGTGGCCATGTTTGAAGCCACCCACGGCACGGCGCCGAAGTACGCTGGCAAGGACTACGTGAACCCGGGGTCGGAAATCCTGTCGGCCGAAATGATGCTGCGCCACATGGGCTGGACGGAAGCCGCTGACCTGATCATCTCGTCGATCGAGAAGTCGATCCTGTCGAAGAAGGTCACGTATGACTTCGCCCGCTTGCTGGAAGGCGCGACGCAGGTGTCGTGCTCGGGCTTTGGTCAGGTGATGATCGACAATATGTAAGCTCGTCTCACGGCGTCTCGCTGTGACTCAGAGAACCCCGGTAGATCAACGATCACCGGGGTTTTTTTGTTGGCCGGCCTGCCGCGCGAGGCCGCGCCGGCGTTGACAAAGATTTACGGTTACCCCAGGCCGCAAAGCTAGATTGGACTTGCCTGTTCTACGAGAGGCCGGTCCTGGGAACGCCAGAATCCGCCGCGTTGCTGTGTGCTGTGCCACCGAGGGGCGGACCATGCTAGACGACACGGAAATCATCGCAAGTTACGGGGCGCCGGAACGCTGGCTCGCGAAAGCCTCGCGCGAGCGGGCCGGGCGCGAACTGGCGATTACCGCGTTGCATTGGGAAGTCGGGCTGGCGATCGCGGCGGTGCCGTTGACGGCGCTGCTGGCCTACGAATTCCTCGGCCTGATGCTGAGCATTGCATTTCCGCATACCCACGGCTGAGTGGGGAGGGAGCAGCCATGCGATCGTCCTTATCCGTGCGTCAGACCCCGGGTCGCAGGTACCGGGCGGGGACACGGCACCGGCGGCCGGTGCCCTGGCATGCGAGGTGGGCACGCGCTGCACGCCGCGTCGTGGCGCGGGTGTCCGGTGCCCTTGCGCGCCGCTCAGCGAGCGGTAGCCGGCGGGTCAATCCGCCGGGCGCGTCGGCCGTGCGGGCGGGTGCTCAGGCGCCCGCCTGCTCACCGCATCCCGCAGTCGCCGCAGGCCTCGCCACAGCTTGGGCAGCAGCCACACCACCACCAGCAGCAGAAGTCCCAGTCCCACCAGGAACGCCACCGGCAAAAAGAACGCCATCAGCAATCCGCCGCTGGCCGCGATGTCCTCGGTGAACGAGGCCACCCAATTCGAGAACGGCTCCGGCGACACGTTGATCAGCGCGCGCGTGCTCGCCTTGGTGGCATGGGCAGCGCCTGCCAGCGTGCCACCCACCAGTCCGGCGGCGACCACCCATTGCGGGTCGAGCTGCCCGAATGCGCCGGCCGCCAGGATGGCGCCGGCGGGAATCCGGATGAAGGTGTGGATGCCGTCCCAGACCGAGTCGAAGCCCGGTACCTTGTCGGCGAGAAACTCCGCGATGGCCAATACGCCGGCCAGCGCAATCACCCACCAGGATTCGAGGGCGTGCAGTCCGGGCGGCAGGTGCAGCCATCCGGCGCGTGCCAGGGCACCTGCGGCGAAGACCGTGAGGTAGAGGCGGAATCCGCTGGTCCAGGACAAGCCCGCGGCCAGCGCGACTGTTTCCAGCATGAGGCTCCTTGCAGGTTCCGTCGGCCCGGAACGCGGGCGCCGATGCAGGCAGTGTAGTACGCGCTCCCGCGAGCGGTCCTGGTATGCGTGCTGCAGCGGTGATACCGGGCCGCGTGCAAGAAAACGCCAAGCGCCGGGAGGGGGGACGCTTGGCGAGGGAAGGGGGAGGTTGTTGACCTCCTTCGGGTGTCGTCGCGCCAGCGTCGCTCTCCCGCTCGTCGCGACGCCGCCAATGTAACCGGTGGCTCTGGGGCAAATCTAAACAATCTTCCGCGCACCGCGGATGCCCTGGAGGTGCTGCTTTGCGGCGCGGGCCATGCCGGGCGCGTGCTATGACATAGCGTCTCCGTCACTTTCCGCAGGGGGGTGACAAGCCTCGCTTCAGCATCTGTTGCGGGCAGCGACGATGGGTTTGGTGCCTGATGTATTGAGAGGCGGGCGTGGCTGTTGTGAATGGGGGATGCGGGCGTGCCAGATGTGGCGGCGGTGCCTGGACTGCAATTCCCCATGGTCGCTTCTTGGGGGCGGCAGGTCCTGAATCCTGCGGAGACGGGCAACAAAAAACCCGGCATGGTGCCGGGTTTTTTGCGGGTCGATCACCCTCGCCTGGCCGGCGGGGTGTCAGCGACGCGGATCAGGCAGCCTGGAAGTTGGTGGCCTGCTTGCCCTTCGGGCCCTGCGTCACTTCGAACACGACGCGCTGGCCTTCCTTGAGCGTCTTGAAACCACCCATCTGGATCGCCGAGAAATGCGCGAACAGTTCTTCGTCGCCCTCGTCGGGCGAAATGAAGCCAAAACCCTTGGCGTCGTTGAACCACTTGACCGTACCGTTTGCCATAGAACCCCTCCGTGGATACACAAGTCCGAGCGGGGATGCGGTGCCTGTCGGGCAGAGCAGAGCGGAACCGCGCCGTCAGCGATCGGTCTTTCGTGGCAGGTGCCACAGCCTGAAGCGGTGCGTCGATCTGTTGTCGACTGGAGTGAGGCCTCCCCGGTTCACCCTTCATGAGGCCCGTCGTCGCCGTGTTCCCGGCGCAGTAGAGCGCACATGCTGCGTTCGATTGTTCGAGGAACGCAACAGCCTGTCAAGGCCGCCGACGATGGGGCTGTGGTGAAAAACGGTCAGTTCTGCCGAGTATTCCCTCGAATTTTGCCCGGGCAACCCCATCTGCGGAAAGACGGCCAACCGCTTCTGCGGACGCGCGGGCGGGACAATGCTGCCGCGCGGGTGCCGCTCAACGGACACCGGCAAGGCCAAACCGTTTGCAGGGCTTGAACTCGGCGTCATTTCCATAAATTGCGAACTCGAAAGGAGTGGTTAGAATAAGACCATGGCAATCCGGCAAGCGACCACTCCACAACACGACGCAGGCACCGTACTGGAGCGGAAAGAGCAAGCGCTCAAACCGCCCGCCATGTACAAGGTCCTGTTGCTCAACGACGACTACACCCCGATGGAATTCGTCGTGATGATTCTGCAGCAGTATTTCAGCAAAGACCGGGAGACGGCCACACAGATCATGCTGACTGTGCATCGGGAAGGTAAGGGCGTGTGCGGTATCTACACCCGGGATATCGCCGCGACGAAAGTGGAATTGGTATCAACACATGCACGGCAGGCGGGCCACCCGCTGCAGTGCGTGATGGAGGAAGCATGATCGCGCAAGAACTGGAAGTCAGCCTGCACATGGCGTTTGTTGAAGCCCGCCAGGCTCGCCACGAATTCATCACGGTGGAGCATCTGCTGCTTGCGCTGCTGGACAATCCGACGGCGGCGGAAGTGCTGCGCGCCTGCGCTGCCAACATCGAAGACCTCCGCACGCACCTGAAGAACTTCATCGCCGACAACACCCCGGTGGTGCCGGGCACGGACGAGGTGGACACGCAGCCGACGCTGGGCTTCCAGCGCGTGATCCAGCGCGCCATCATGCACGTGCAGTCGACCTCCAACGGCAAGAAGGAGGTGACGGGCGCCAATGTGCTGGTCGCCATCTTTGGCGAGAAGGACTCCCACGCGGTCTACTACCTGCAGCAACAGGGCGTGACGCGGCTGGATGTCGTCAACTTCATCAGTCACGGCATCCGCAAGGACCAGGCCGAGCCGGCCAAGCACGGCGACAGCAATCCGGAAGGCGAAGCCGGCGATGGCAAGGAAAGCCCGCTGGAGCAGTTCACCCAGAACCTGAACGCGCTGGCCAAGGCCGGCAAGATCGATCCGCTGATCGGTCGCGAGCAGGAAGTCGAGCGGGTCGTGCAGGTGCTGTGCCGTCGCCGCAAGAACAATCCGCTGCTGGTGGGTGAGGCGGGCGTCGGCAAGACGGCGATCGCCGAAGGGCTGGCATGGCGCATCACCAAGGGCGAGGTGCCGGACATTCTTGCCCGGTCGGTGGTGTATTCGCTCGACATGGGCGCGCTGCTGGCTGGCACCAAGTACCGCGGCGACTTCGAACAGCGTCTCAAGGGCGTGCTGAAGTCGCTCAAGGACAACCCGAACGCAATCCTGTTCATCGACGAAATCCACACGCTGATCGGCGCCGGCGCCGCATCGGGCGGCACGCTGGACGCGAGCAACCTGCTCAAGCCGGCGCTGTCGTCGGGCGCGCTCAAGTGCATCGGTGCGACCACCTTCACCGAGTACCGGGGCATCTTCGAGAAGGACGCGGCACTGTCGCGGCGCTTCCAGAAGATCGACGTGGTGGAGTCGTCCGTCGACCAGACCGTGCAGATCCTGCGCGGGCTGAAGTCGCGGTTCGAAGAGCACCACGGCGTCAGGTACGCGGCGGCTGCCCTGACGGCGGCGGCCGAGCTGTCGGCGCGCTTCATCACCGACCGCCACCTGCCGGACAAGGCGATCGACGTGATCGACGAGGCCGGCGCAGCGCAGCGCATCCTGCCGAAGTCCAAGCAGAAGAAGACCATCGGCAAGGGCGAGATCGAAGAGATCGTTTCGCGCATTGCCCGTGTCCCGCCGCAGAGCGTGTCGCAGGATGACCGCAGCAAGCTGCAGACGCTGGAGCGCGACCTGAAGTCGGTCGTGTTCGGGCAGGAACCTGCCATCGACGCGCTGGCTTCGGCCATCAAGATGTCGCGCGCCGGGCTGGGCAAGACCGACAAGCCGATCGGCTCGTTCCTGTTCTCCGGTCCGACCGGCGTCGGCAAGACCGAGGTCGCCAAGCAGCTGGCGTTCATCCTGGGCATCGAGCTGATCCGCTTCGACATGTCGGAGTACATGGAGCGCCACGCGGTAAGCCGGCTGATCGGCGCGCCTCCGGGCTACGTCGGGTTCGACCAGGGTGGCCTGCTGACCGAGGCCATCACCAAGAAGCCGCACTGCGTGCTGCTGCTCGACGAGATCGAGAAAGCACACCCGGACATCTTCAACATCCTGCTGCAGGTGATGGACCACGGTGCGTTGACGGACAACAACGGCCGCAAGGCGGATTTCCGCAACGTGATCATCATCATGACGACCAATGCGGGCGCCGAGATGATGAACAAGGCCACCATCGGCTTCACCATGGCGCGCGAGCAGGGCGACGAGATGGCCGACATCAAGCGCATGTTCACGCCGGAGTTCCGCAACCGCCTGGATGCGACCATCAGCTTCCGCTCGCTGGACGAGGAAATCATCCTGCGCGTGGTCGACAAGTTCCTGATGCAGCTGGAAGAGCAACTGCACGAGAAGAAGGTGGACGCCATCTTCACCGAGAAGCTGCGCCGCTTCCTGGCGAAGAAGGGCTTCGACCCGCTGATGGGCGCGCGGCCGATGCAACGTCTGATCCAGGACCTGATCCGCAAGGCGCTGGCCGACGAACTGCTGTTCGGCAAACTGGTCAACGGCGGCAAGGTGGTGGTGGACCTGGACGACGCCGATGCGGTCAAGCTGGAGTTCTCCGAGAATGAGGCGCCACCGGCACCCGCGCAGGAAGAAGCGGAAGCCTGACGGTTCAGTGGTTCCCAAGCAAAACGGCCCGGAAATCCCGGGCCGTTTTTTTGTGCGTGGATGCGATGCTCAGTGCCGGCCGGTGCTGCCGAAGCCACCCGCACCGCGCTCGCTTTCGGCGAATGCGTCCACGATGCTCAGTTCGGCCTGCACCACCGGCACGATCACCAGTTGCGCCAGCCGCTCCATCGGATTCAGCACGAAGGCGCTGTCGCCGCGGTTCCACGTGCTGATCATCAATTGGCCCTGGTAATCGGAATCGATCAGGCCGACCAGGTTGCCGAGCACGATGCCGTGCTTGTGGCCCATGCCGGAACGCGGCAGGATCAGCGCCGCATAGCCCGGGTCGGCCAGGTGGATGGCCATGCCGGTCGGGATCAGGTGCGTGCTGCCGGGCTCGAGGGTGAGCGGGGCATCGATGCAGGCGCGCAGGTCCAGGCCCGCGCTGCCGGGCGTGGCGTATTGCGGGAGTTGTTCGTGCAGGCGGGCGTCGAGGATCTTGACGTCGAGTTTCATGCGGGACAAGCCGAAGGTTGGGTGGCGGAAGCCGGAGATGGTAGCGCAAACGCCTGGGCCAGCAGTTCGTACGAGCGCATGCGCGCCGGGTAGCTCGGTGCGACGGTCAGCACGATCAGTTCATCGGCGATGAAGCGGTCCTTGAGTTTGAGCATCTGCTCGGCCACGGATTCGGGCGTGCCGATGATGCTGCGCGGATGCTCGCGCGCGATGATGGCCTGGTCCCGCTCGGTATGGGTGTGCGCTTCGGCCTGTTCGATGGTCGGAATCGGGCCGTTGACGCCGAGCGCCATCTGCACGCGGCGCAGGTCGACCGCGGCCTCGTAGCGGCGTGCCTCCGCTTCCGTATCGGCGGTTATCACGAAGATGGCGGCGGCACTGTACGGGCGCGGCTCGAAGCCGGGTGCGAAGTCGGTGCGGTACTGCTGCGCGACGATGTGACCGACGTGCGGATTGATGAAATGGGCAAAGGCGAAGCGGATGCCGAGCCGCGCGGCCAGTGCGCCGCCGAAGTCGCTGGAGCCCAGCATCCACAGCTCGGGCCGGGTGTCGATCTCGGGCTGCAGGATCATGCCATGGGCGGGGTGATCGGGCGGCAGCGTGCCGCTCAGGTGCCAGATCAGTTCCTGCACCTGCTGTGGAAAGTGATCGCCGCGGTTGTAGTCGCCCATGGCGACGGCCTGCGCGGTGCGCATGTCGCCGCCGGGCGCGCGGCCGACGCCCAGGTCGATGCGGTTGGGGAACAGCGCCTCCAGCAGGCGGAACTGCTCGGCCAGCTTGAACGGGCTGTAGTAGGGCAGCATCACCCCGCCGGAGCCCACGCGCAGGTGCTGCGTCGCGCTCGCCACGCGGGCGATCATCACTTCGGGCGCCGGGTTGCTGACGCCGCGCAGGCCGTGGTGTTCGGCGCACCAGTAGCGCGTGTAGCCGAGCGCATCGGCCATCTGCGCCAGGTCCACCGTGGCGGCGAGGGCATCGCGCGCGCGATGGCCATGGATGACCGGACTCTGGTCGAGGACGGACAGGCGGATGGCTGTGTCGCGGCTCATGGCCGCGCTCCCTGCACGCGGTCGGCGATGGCGGCGACGATCTGGCGCGCCAGCGTCAGCTTGTCGGCGCGCGGCAGGCGGGTGATGCCCGCGGTGTCGAACAGCGCGACTTCGTTGTCGTCGCGGCCGAAGGTCTTGTGGCCGAGATTGCCGACCAGCAGTGGAATGCCCTTCTTCTGGCGCTTGGCCTCGCCGAACTCCTCGAGCCGCTCGGTCTCGGCCGCAAAGCCGACGCAGAACGGCGCATCGGCGCGGCGCGCGACGGCGGCGAGGATGTCGGGGTTCTGCGTGAGCGACAGTGCGGGCACATCGGTATCGCCCTGCTTCTTGAGCTTGTTGCCGGCGGCCTGGGCGACGCGCCAGTCGGCCACGGCGGCGACCGCGATGAAGATGTCGGTGCGGGCGGTGTCCAGCTCGCGCATCACCGCGTCGTGCATCTGCTGCGCCGTTTGCACGTCGATGCGCAGCACGCCGGCGGGCGTGTCCTGGTGACAGGGGCCGGCGACCAGCGCCACGTCCGCGCCGGCTTGCGCGGCCGCACGTGCCAGCGCAAAGCCCATCTTGCCGCTGGACAGGTTGGTGATGCCGCGCACCGGGTCGATCGGTTCGAAGGTCGGGCCGGCGGTCAGCAGCACGCGGCGTCCGCGCAGCAGCTTGGGCTGGAAGAAGCCGACGAGCGCCTCGACGATGGCCTCCGGCTCCAGCATGCGGCCGTCGCCGACTTCGCCGCAGGCCTGGTCGCCGGCGTCCGGGCCGAGCAGGGTGACATCGTCGGCGCGCAGCTGGGCGGCGTTGCGCTGGGTGGCGGGCGGGGCCCACATCTGGCGGTTCATGGCGGGCGCCACCAGCAGCGGGCAGTCGCGCGCGATGCACAGCGTGGAGAGCAGGTCGTCGGCCAGGCCGTGCGCGAGCTTGGCGAGGAAGTCCGTGGAGGCCGGCGCGACGACGATGGCATCCGCCTCGCGCGACAGATCGATGTGCGCCATGTTGTTGCCGACGCGGTCGTCCCACTGCGACGTGAACACCGGCCGCCCGGACAGCGCCTGCATCGTCACCGGCGTAATGAAATGCGTGGCGGCGTCGGTCATCACCACCTGCACGGTGGCGCCGGCCTTGGTCAGCAGCCGCACCAGCTCGGCCGACTTGTAGCATGCGATGCCGCCGGTCAGGCCGAGCACGAAATGTTTGCCTTGCAGTTCCATGGGAGCCAGTCCGGAAATCGATTGACGCAATGTGCGTGGGCAGGATACAACCCCGGTCCGGGCCGTCCTGTCGGTCAGTGGCGATGATACCGGCTTGCCCGGCGGTCGTCCGGCGCACGGATTTTTTCCTCAAACGCTTGTTCCCGATATGGTTTTGCGTCGTTCTGTGGTGCGTGATGTGCTGGCGGTGGTCGGCCTGTGTGCCGTGGCCGCGCTGGCGGTGGGGGTCGTGCTGGTGCGCGGGTCCAGAACGTGGCTGCGGGAGGAATCGATTCCCGGCCATGCGGATGTGATCGTCGTGCTGGGCGGGGAGTCGGGCCAGCGTGTGATCGGCGCGGCTGAGCTGTACCACGCGGGCGTGGCGCCGCGCGTGTTCGTCAGCGGCGAGGGAGATTGCCTGCTGATCTTGCGCCGCCTGGTGATGGCGGGCGTGCCGGCGGACCGCATCGGCCACGAATGCGAATCCGGCAGCACGATGGGAAACGCGCAGATGACGCACCGCGCGCTGACCGGCCAGCCCGTGCGCAGCGCCGTGCTGCTCACGAGCTGGTATCACACCGGCCGGGCGCTCGAGGTCTTCCGCCAGGTCTGGCCCGAAGTGACTTGGGGCGCGTGCGGTGTCTTTCCCGGCGACACGCTTGCCAAGTCATTGCCGATCTACGAAAGCGGGTCGATCCTGGCGGAGTACATCAAGCGGGCGTGGTACGCGGTGCGGTATTGATCCGCCGTCCGCGCCCATGCCGCCATGCCCGGGTGCCCTAGCGGCGAACCCGCCGCAGTTCGTCGATGATCAGCAGCACTGCGCCGATGCAGATGCCGCAATCGGCGACGTTGAAGGCGGGCCAGTGATAGCCGTGCAGGTGGAAGTCGAGGAAGTCCACCACGTGGCCGTAGACGAGACGGTCGATCACGTTGCCGAGCGCGCCGCCCAGGATCAGCGCCAGCGCAAAGCAGAACAGTTTCTGCCCGCTGTGGCGCTTGAGCAGCCACACGATGAACAGCGCCGCGGCCATGCCCAGGCCGGTGAAGAACCAGCGCTGCCAGCCGCCCGCCGCCGCCAGGAACGAGAACGCCGCGCCCCGGTTGTAGGCCAGCACCAGGTTGAAGAACCCGGTGACCGGGTGCGATTCACCGTAGGCGAAGGTCTTGAGGATGGCGATCTTGGTCAACTGGTCCAGCAGGATCCAGATGACGCCCAGGCCCAACCAGGGGCCCACGCCATGACCGCCACCGCGCGATGTCTTGCTCTTGCCGTTGTTGCTTTTGGCCATTACGCTGCGCTCCGTTGTTCACCGGCGCCGAACAGGTTGTCGGTGCAGCGCTTGCACAGGGTGGGGTGAGCCGGGTCGTGGCCGACGTCGGCGCGATAGTGCCAGCAGCGTTCGCACTTGGAGTGCCCCGACGGCACCACGTTGATCAGCAGGTCGCCGCCTTCCGGCGCGCGCTCCAGCTTGGCTGCGGATGTGATCAGCACGAAGCGCAGGTCATCGCCCAGGCCGGCCAGGGCGTTGTACACGCCGTCGCCCGCCGAGACCGTCACCTCGGCCTGCAGCGACGAACCGATCTTGCCGTCGATGCGCAGCGCTTCCAGCTGCTTGGTCACCTCGCCGCGCACATTGCGGATGGTCGCCCATTTCTCCAGCAGCGCGCTGGCGCCTTGCGGGACCGGCGCGTCGTAGTAGGTGCTGGTGAAGATGGTGTCGGTGTGCTGCGTGCCGTGCGCGAAGACCTGCCAGGCTTCTTCGGCCGTGAACGACAGGAACGGCGCCATCCAGTGCAGCATCGCCTGCGTGATGTGGTACAGCGCGTTCTGCGCCGAGCGGCGGGCCACCGAGTCCGGCGCGGTGGTGTACAGGCGGTCCTTCAGCACGTCCAGGTAGAAGCCGCCGAGGTCTTCCGAGCAGAAGGTCTGCAGCTTGGAGACCACCGGGTGGAACTCATACACGTCGTAGTGCGACAGGATTTCCTTCTGCAGCGCATTCGTCAGGGCCACGGCGTAGCGGTCGATCTCCAGCCATTGCTCGGGCGGCAGCGCGTGCCTGGCGTGGTCGTAGTCGGTCAGGTTGGCCAGCAGGAAGCGCAGCGTGTTGCGGATGCGGCGGTAGCCTTCCACCACGCGCTTGAGGATCTCGTCCGAGATGGCCAGCTCGCCCGAGTAGTCGGTCGAGGCCACCCACAGGCGGATGATCTCGGCGCCCATCTTGCCCGCGATTTCCTGCGGCGCGATCGTGTTGCCGATCGACTTGGACATCTTGCGGCCCTCGCCGTCCACCGTGAAGCCGTGCGTCAGCAGCGCCTTGTAGGGCGGCTTGCCGTACAGCATCGAGGCGGTCAGCAGCGACGAGTGGAACCAGCCGCGGTGCTGGTCGGAGCCTTCCAGGTACAGGTCTGCCAGGCGGCCTTCGGGCAGCTCGGCCGCGGCATCGTACAGGTCGGCCGCGTGCGAGCCGCGGATGACGTGCCAGTGCGTGGTGCCCGAGTCGAACCACACGTCCAGCGTGTCGCGGTTCTTCTCGTACATGTCCGCTTCATCGCCGAGCAGTTCGCGCGGGTCCAGCGTCTGCCAGGCTTCCACGCCGCTTTTCTCGATGCGCTGGGCGACCTGCTCCAGCAGCTCGGGCGTGCGCGGGTGCAGCGCGCCGGTTTCCCTGTGCACGAAGAAGGCCATCGGCACGCCCCACTGGCGCTGGCGCGACAGCGTCCAGTCCGGGCGGTTGGCGATCATGTTGTGCAGGCGCTGCTTGCCCCAGGCCGGATAGAACGCGGTGGCGTCGATGCCGGCCAGCGCGGTTTCGCGCAGCGTGGCGTTGCCGTCGTTGGGCTGCACGTCCATCCCCGCGAACCACTGCGACGTGGCGCGATAGATGATCGGCGTCTTGTGGCGCCAGCAGTGCATGTAGCTGTGGGTGTACTGGTGGGCGTCGAACAGGTTGCCGCTTTCCTTCAGCACCTCGACGATCTTCGGGCAGGCATCCCAGATCGACAGCCCGCCGAACAGCGGCAGCGTGGACGCATACACGCCGTTGCCCATCACCGGGTTGATGATGTCGGCGTCGGGCATGTCGTGCGCCTTGCAGGACTCGAAGTCTTCCACGCCGTAGGCCGGCGCGGAGTGCACGATGCCGGTGCCGCTGTCGGTGGTCACGTAGTTGCCCAGGTACACCGGCGACAGGCGGTCGTAGCCCGCATCCGTCTTGGCGAGCGGGTGGTGGAAACGCACCAGCGACAGCGCCGCGCCTTCGCAGGTCCCCAGCACGGTGCCTTCGAGCTCCCAGCTCTGCAGGCAGGCTTCGACACTTTCCCTGGCGACGACAACCAAGCCGCGCGGCGTATCGACCAGCGCGTACTCGATCTCCGGATGCAGGTTCAGCGCCTGGTTCGACGCGATCGTCCAGGGGGTGGTCGTCCAGATCACGATCCAGCCCGGCTTGGCCTTGAGTACGTCCGTGCCGACATGGAAGGCGCTGGCCAGTGCGTCGATGTCGGCGAACGGGAAGCCGACGTCGATGGACAGATCGGTACGGTCGGCGTATTCGACCTCCGCCTCGGCGAGCGCCGAGCCGCAGTCGAAGCACCAGTTGACCGGCTTCAGGCCACGGAACACGTAGCCCTTTTCCAGGATCTTGCCCAGCGCACGGACCTCATCGGCCTCGTTGCGGAAGTTCATGGTCAGGTACGGATCGGCCCAGTCGCCCAGCACGCCCAGGCGCTCGAAATCCACCTTCTGGCGGGCGATCTGGGTGGCGGCGTAGGCGCGCGCCTTTTCCTGGACTTCCTTGACGGGCAGGCCCTTGCCGAACTGCTTTTCGATCTGGATCTCGATCGGCATGCCGTGGCAGTCCCAACCGGGCACGTAGACCGCGTCGAGCCCGGCCAGGCCGCGCGACTTGATCACCATGTCCTTGAGGATCTTGTTGACGGCATGGCCGAGGTGCAGGTCGCCGTTGGCGTACGGCGGGCCGTCGTGCAGGATGAACTTCTTCGCACCCTTGCGCGCGGCACGGATCTTTTTGTCGAGCTGCTTCTCCTGCCATTGCTTGATCCATTGCGGCTCGCGCTTGGGCAGATCGCCGCGCATGGGGAAGGGCGTATCCAGCAGGTTGACCGGGTACTTGTTTTTCTCCGGCGCGGGCGTCTTCTTGGAATCGGACATGGTGTGGTCTGGGGCGGATTCAGGCAATCAGGATCGGTGCAGGCGCGCCTAGCGGGGCAGGGCGCGCTTGCGCGGCGTGTGGCGTTCGGGCGGCGAGCGTGATGGCCGCCTACTGAATTCGGTCGGTGGCCGAGGTGGCGAAGTCGCGCCGCAGCGCGGGCGATTCGCCGGCCGGCGGGAGGGCCAGGCCGAAGAAATGGCGTGCATCGACGCAATCCTTGGCGATTGCATCCTTCAGCGCGTCGAGCGAATCGAAGCGGGCCTCGTCGCGCAGCTTCTTCATGAATTCGACGCGCACGAGCCTGCCGTAGACGTTGGCATAGAAATCGAAGAGGTGTACCTCCAGCAGCACGCGCCCGGAATCGTCCACGGTCGGGCGCACGCCGATGCTCGCGACTGCGGGCAGCGGCTTGTCCGCCAGCCCGTGCACCTGCACGATGAAGATGCCCGATACGGCTGGCCTGCGGTGCGAGATGCGCAGGTTCAGCGTAGGAAAGCCCAGCGAGCGGCCGAGCTTCTGCCCGTGCACCACGTGGCCGCTGATGGCGTAGCCGTGGCCGAGCAGGCGCCGGGCGTGTTCGAGGTCGCCGGCGGCCAGCGCTTCGCGCACCGCGGAGCTGGAGATGCGGATGCCGCTCTCTGATACCGAGCCCATTTGCTCGACCTCGAAGCCGAACTGCGCGCCGGCTGCCTGCAGGTAGGTGAAGTCGCCGGCACGCTTGGCGCCGAAGCGGAAGTCGTCGCCGACCAGCAGCCAGCGCGCGTGCAGCCCGTCGACCAGCACATTGCGTACGAACTCCTGCGGCGTCTGCGCGGCGAAATGCGCATTGAAATGCTCGACGACGACGCGGTCGACGCCCTGGCGGCGCAGGCTTTCCAGCTTGTCGCGCAGCAGCGCGATGCGCGTGGGGGCGCGGTCCGGCATGAAGAATTCACGCGGATGCGGCTCGAAGGTCATGACCGTCAGCGGCAGTCCGCGCGCGTCGGCCGCCGCGCGCGCGCGGGCCAGCAGGGACTGGTGGCCGCGGTGCACGCCGTCGAAGTTGCCGATGGTCAGTGCGCAGGGCGCGCGGCTCTCGGCATTGGGCAGGCCGCGAAAGACTTTCACGTGGAGCGTCGAGGATCGAAGAAAAAAAGATATTTTTGTTGCCGGATGCGCACGGTCGCCCGCAAAAAAACCAGCAAAACTCACATTATATAAGGTAATGCCATCCTTCCCGGTGGCCAGTTGGATGCGGAGCGTTGCACAATTGCCCGCACGGCGTCCCCGCAGGGAACGGGCTTGCGGCACAATCCGTTATTCCCGATCCGATTCACTGCACACCATTGACCGCCTCGCTGCGTCCTCTTTTGACCAAATTCGGGCTGGCCAGCCGCGCGCCGCTTGAACTCGATGCGCGCGCCAAGCTGCTGGCCGCCGTCCACCGCGGCGCGCCCATGGGGATCGCGGCCTCGGTGGTCCTGCCGGTCCTGACGCTGGCCGCCTTCTGGGACTCCGGCAACCGCCTCGCGCTGGCGGGCTGGTGCCTGATCATGCTGTGCCTGACGGCCTCCGGGCTGCGTTTCTATTTCGGCTACCGCTACGACATGACCCGCATGACGCTGGCGGCGCACACCCGCAAGTGGTGGACGGGCATGCGCATCATGTCGGCGGTGGGCGGGCTGGCCTGGGGCAGTTCGGCGGGGCTGTATCTGGTTTCGCCGTCGCTGGAGTTCAGCAGCCTGCTGATGATCGTCATCATCGGCGTGGCGGCGGGGGCGGTGCTGTCGCAGGCGCCGGTACCGTCCAACCTGCTGATCCTCGGGACCGGCATCCTGACGCCCCATTTCGCGCTGGCCGAGCAGGCCTTCCCTGAGCACGGCCTGTATGTGCGTGGCGTGCTGCTGTTCTTTGCGGCGTTCCTGGCGCGCCATGCCGCCAACATCCACAGCACGCTGGTGCGCGAGATCCAGCTCGAGAACGAGAGCCGCCAGCTGGCCCGCCGTTACCAGGATGAGAAACAGCGCGCGCTGTCGGCCTCGGAAGAGAAGTCGCGTTTCCTGGCCGCCGCCAGCCACGATCTGCGCCAGCCGGTGCACGCGCTGGTGCTACTGGTGGAGGCACTGCGGGCGCGCAACCAGTCCGAGTCGCTGGCGCCGCTGGTGGAGCAGCTCGCATCCGGCGCGCAGACCATCGACCTGCTGTTCCGTTCGCTGCTCGACCTCTCCAAGCTGGAAAGCCGCAAGACCTCGCCGACGCTGGAGCCGGTCGACCTGGGCGAGGTGATCACGGAAGTGGTGCAGCAATTCCTGCCCGATGCGCGCGCCAAAGGCCTCACGCTCACCCAGCGGATTCCGCCGCTGCCGGTGTTCGGCATGGCCGAGCCGGTGCTGCTGCGCCGCGCGCTGTTCAACCTGCTGCAGAACGCGCTGCGCTACACCTCGCACGGCGGCGTGATGGTGACGCTGCGGGTGCGGCAGAAGCACTTGCGCATCGAGGTGTGGGACACCGGCATCGGCATCGCGCCGGAACACCAGAAAGACATTTTCTCGTCGTACTACCAGGTCGAGAACCCCGAGCGCGATCCGAGCCAGGGGCTGGGCCTGGGGCTGGCGATCTACAAGGAATGCGTACGTTTGCTGCGGGGCACCTTTGGCGTGCGCTCAGTCCCAGGGCGCGGCTCGATGTTCTGGATGGCGCTGCGGCCGGTGCCGGCCGATATCAAGGCGCCGCTGGCTGCCCAGCCGCGCAGCGAGCAGAAGCGGGCGGTGCTGGATCAGCCGCGCTTCTCCGGCGTGGTGCTCGTGGTGGACGACGATGCGCAGATCCGCAAGGCCTGGCACGCGCTGCTCGAAGCGTGGGGCGTGGAAGTGCACAGAGCGGCGGACGGCCCGACGGCCGATCAGCAGCTTGCGCGCGGCCTGCGGCCGCAGATCATCTTCTGCGACCTGCGCCTGCCCGGCAAGGAAGATGGCCTCCAACTGCTGGAGCGCTGGCAGGTCAGTCATCCCGAGGCCCATGCCGTGCTGCTGACCGGCGATCGCAACTCGGCGGCGCTTGCCCGTGCCGAGGAGGCGGGCTACCTGCTGCTGGCCAAGCCGATGGATCCGAACATGCTGCGCGTGCTGCTCAAGCGCTGGCTGCGCGGCCGCACCGCCGAGCCGCAAGTGGCCTATTGAAGGACGGACGTGTGAATGGCGTCGCGGCGCGCGGCGCCGTGTGCGTCAGGCCGAGCCGGTCAGGCGGAAGCGCTCCATGCGCGAGATGATCTGGATGCGCGTGCGCACGCCCAGCCGCTGCAGGATCGCCGAGACGTGTTCCTTGACGGTGTTTTCCGTCAGGCCCAGCTGGCGCGCGATGGATTTGTTCGGCAGCCCTTCGAGCAGCAACGCCAGCACCGAACCCTGGCGCGGCGTCAGGCCCAGTTCGGCCGGCGTGATGGGGATGCCGTGGGAGGCGCCGTTCTTGCCGTTGGCCATGCCCAGGTCGTCTTCCGACGGGAACGACGAGGCCCCGCCGAAAATGCCGGCCACCGCCTTCGAGAACGCGTGTGCGTCGGCATGCTTGCCGATGAACCCGATGGCGCCCAGCGCCTGCGCCTTCGCGACGATTTCCGGCGTGTTCTCGGCCGACATGAAGGCGAAACGCGCCTCGGGCAGTTTGCCGCGCAGCTCGCGCATCGCGTCGAAACCCGTGCAGTCGGACAGCCAGACATCCAGCAGGACTACGTCCGGGCGGATGCCCTCGTCGATCAGCGCCAGGGCCTGACGCCGGCCGATGGCCGCATGTACTTGGATTTCAGGCAGGGCTTGCGCAAGAAAGGTGGTTGTGCCAGATAAGGCGAGAGGGTGGTCATCGACCACCAGCAGGCTGTGCAGCGAGCTCGTCATTCTATTCCCCGGTGAGGGCAGTGCCCTCTTGTTGTTGTACGCGTGCTGCCCCGGCGTGGGCGGTGGCCGTCGGGCTTGGCGCCGATGGCTGTCACGGTCGTGTTCCGCATGTTGTTGCAGCGCGGTATCGGCGGTGGCGATGGGCGCCTCGGCCTGCCCGGCTGCGCACCCGACCCCGGGTGTGCGGATAGTTATGATGTCGAGATTATCAGACCGCGGCAGGGCCCGCCAACGTCCGCGCGGCCGTTTTTGCTTGCCCGCGTCGGCTAAATACCACGCTCCGGCCAAGGCAAGCCGGGCACCGCCGTGCGGGCGTCACACGGTTTTACCAGGGGAGCGCGGCGCACTTGATAAAATGCCGCGATGAAAAATATCGTCATTGTCATTTCCGGACGCGGCTCGAATATGGAAGCCATCGTCCGCGCATGCCAAGCCGAGGGCTGGCCGGGGCGGATCGCCGCCGTGATCTCCAACCGCCCGGACGCCGCCGGCCTCAGGTTTGCGGCTTCGCACGGCATCGCTACCGACGTGGTCGACCACAAGGCCTTCCCCGATCGCGATAGCTTCGACACCGCTCTGGCCGAGGCCATCGACGGGTTCGTGCCGGATCTGGTGGTGCTGGCGGGTTTCATGCGCATCCTGACGCCGGGCTTCGTGCAGCGCTACGCGGGGCGCCTGCTCAATATTCATCCGTCGCTGCTGCCCTGCTTTCCCGGGCTGCATACGCACGAACAGGCGCTGGCCATGGGCGTCAAGGTGCATGGCGCAACGGTCCATTTCGTGACCGCCGAGCTGGATCACGGCCCGATCGTGCTGCAGGCCGCCATTGAGGTGCGCGCTGGCGATACCCCGGATTCGCTGGCGGCGCGCCTGCTGGAGCAGGAGCACGTGATCTATCCGCGTGCCGTGCGCTGGTTCATCGAAGGGCGGTTGCACGTGGAGCGCGGTGTGGTGCACGTGTCGCCGGAGGCGTCGCAGCTTGTGATCGGCGCCGATACGCGGGAGGCGGTATGAGCGGGCAGGGTCGTCAACGTTCACAGGGTGGCCGGGGCTCGGCAGCCGGCAAGCCGCGCGACGGGCGCCCTCAGCGTCCGGCGGGCCGCGCTCCGCAAGGGCAGCGTCCCCAGGCTGCGCAGCGTCCTCGTACTGGTGTGCACCCCAGCCACCTCGAGCATCTCGACAAGGTGCTGGCCCGGCTGCTGCATTTTGCCGCGCCGGCCGACATGATCGTCAGCCAGTATTTCCGCGAGCACCATGCGCTGGGCCATCGCGAGCGGGGCATCATTGCGGAAGCGGCCTTTGCCGTCCTGCGGCGCAAGGTCGAGTTCGGGCAGTTTGCCGAGAGCGGCTCTGGCCCGGCGCGCCGGCGCCTGGTGCTGCTGGGGCTGTTGCAGACCGCCGGCCGCGAAGCCATCGCGCCGTTCCTGACACCGCCGGAAGCCGAGTGGCTGGACCGCTGGGCGACCATCGACCGTACCGCGCTGGCGCCGCGTGTGCGTGCCAATTTGCCGGACTGGCTGTTCGACGCGCTGGTCGCGCAGCACGGCCAGGCCTTCACCGAGGCGCTGGCCCAGGCATGGCTTGCGCCGGCGCCGCTGGATCTGCGTGTCAATACCCTGAAGGGCGAGCGCGACGCCGTACTGGCGACGCTGGTGCAAGCCGGCATCGAGGGCGCGCCGGCACCGCTGTCGCCGGTCGGCATCCGCCTTGCGGGCAAGCCGGCACTGAACAAGCTCGACATCTTCACCAACGGCACGGTCGAGGTGCAGGACGAAGGCAGCCAGCTCCTGTGCCAACTGCTCGCGCCCAAGCGGGGCGAGATGGTGGTCGATTTCTGCGCGGGCGCCGGCGGCAAGACGCTCGCGATCGGTGCTGCGATGCGCTCTACCGGCAGGCTGTATGCCTTCGACGTATCGGAGAAGCGACTGGCCAATCTGGGGCCCCGCCTGGCGCGCAGCGGTCTGTCCAACGTGCATCCGGCGCGCATCGACAGCGAGCATGACGCCAAGGTCAAGCGCCTGGCCGGCAAGATCGACCGCGTGCTGGTCGACGCGCCTTGCAGCGGGCTTGGTACGCTGCGCCGCAATCCGGATCTGAAATGGCGTCAGTCGGGTCAGGCAGTGGAGGAGATGTCGGCCAAGCAGTTGTCGATCCTGGCCTCGGCGGCGCGGCTGCTGAAGGCGGGTGGGCGGCTGGTCTACGCCACGTGCAGTGTGCTGGCGCGCGAGAACCAGCAGGTGGTCGAGCAGTTTCTGGCCCAGCATGCGGATTTCGTCCTCGTGCCTGCCGGGGAGGCGCTCGCGGCCCAGAAGATTCCGCTGGAAATGGGCCCGTACCTCGAGCTGTACCCGCATGTGTACCAGACCGACGGCTTCTTCGCCGCCGTGCTGGAGCGCCGCGCATGAGGACGCGCCGGCTGGGTCTGACTCTGGCCGCATGGCTGGCGCTCGCCACCGGCGGGGCCGCGCTGGCCCGCGTCGAGCCGCCGGTGCTGCCCGCCAAGGGCACCGTGCAGGCCGTCTTCACGCCCGATGACGACGCCGAAGGGCTGCTCGCCGACGCCATCGACCAGGCACGCGAGCAGGTGCTGGTGCAGGCCTATCTGCTGTCGAACAAAGTGATAACCCGTGCGCTGCTGGATGCCCACGGCCGCGGCATCGACGTGCGCGTCCTGGCGGACCGTGAGCAGATGATGCGCTCTGGCGGCAGCCGCGTGCCGGAACTGGCCGGCGCCGGCGTGCCGGTCTCGCTGGAGGTGCGCTACAAGAACGCGCACAACAAGGTCATAGTGATCGATCCACGCGGGTCGCATCCGGTGCTGGTGACCGGCAGCTTCAACTTCACGCAGACGGCGCAGCGCGATAACGCCGAGAACGTCCTGATCGTGCGCGGCGACGCTGACCTCGCACAGCGCTACGCCGCCAACTGGCAGAAGCACGCGGCCGACGCGTTGCCATACAAGCCTGATTAACCGACCGCTCCGATGAATGGATTGCCGTTGAACCACATCGCGCTGGGCCGCATGATCGGCGACATCGTCAACGATCTGGGCGGCCCGCGCTTCATTTGGCAACTGGGGGTGCTGGTGCTGCTGCTTGGCGTGGCCTGGCTGGCGGCACGGCCGATTGTGCGGCGACTGCACGCGCGCCATGTCAACGACAGCTTCGCGCTGCGCTTCGCCTGGGCAAGCCTTGAGCGTGCCGTGTTCCCGTTGCTCGGCTGGGTGCTGGTGCTTGCGGCGCGCTATGCGCTGGCCACCGTCATGCCGGTCAGCGTGTACCGGTTGGCCGCGGTGCCGCTGCTCGGCCTGGCGATGCTGTACCTCGTGTTCTACGTGCTGCGCCGGGTGCTGTCCGCCAACGGCGATCTGCACGGGATGCTGATGCTGGTCGAGCGCGTGCTGACCACACTGATGTGGATCGGTATGGTGCTCTACGTGCTGGGTGTGCTCGACGACGCCGTCAGCTATCTGGAGGGCATCCAGTTCTCGGTGGGCGGCAAGCAGAAGGTGAACCTGGCGGCCATGCTGATGGCCGTGGTGTGGATTCTGCTGACGGTGCTGGTGGCCATGTGGTTCGGCTCGTGGCTCGATGGCCGCATCATGCGCGCCGCCGCGATCGATGCCAACCTGAAGGTGGTGCTGTCGCGCGTGGCCAAGGCGGTGCTGCTGCTGGTGTCGCTGTTGCTGAGCCTGTCGCTGGTGGGCATCGACCTGACGGTGCTGTCGGTGTTCGGCGGGGCGCTGGGCGTCGGACTTGGCTTTGGCCTGCAGAAGATCGCCAGCAACTATGTGTCGGGCTTCATCATCTTGTTGGAGCGCTCGCTCAAGCTCGGCGACCAGATCACAGTCAGCACATATACCGGCGTCGTAACGCAGATCCGCACCCGCTACACCGTGGTGCGCAACGGCGACGGCGATACCTTCGTGCCGAACGAACTGATGGTCGCCCAGGCGGTGCAGAACCACAATGAGCGCGGCACGGTTCGCGTGGCCGTGCGGGTGCAGGCCACCTACCCGGCCGATCCTGAGATTGTGCTTGCGCTGCTGGCTGCCTGCGCCGAAGGCGTTCCGCGCGTGCTGGCCGATCCGGCGCCGACGGCGTTTCTGGTCGCCTTTGCCGACAGCGGCATCGAGTATGAGCTGGGCGTATGGATCGCTGATCCGCACAACGGCAAGCTGGGCGTGCAGTCCGACCTGAACCGGGCGATCTACCGGCGCTTCAAGGCGGCAGGCATCGAGATTCCCTATCCGCAGCGAGAAGTCCGCGTGCTGGGGCCGCTTGCGCTGCAGCAGCCGTCTTCGGGTGATTCTGGCGCCTCTTCGTAGTGCGGTGCCGTTCGCCTAGCACATCCGGCCGGGAACGGTAAGTCTTTGTTTTGGGTCAAATTGGCGGTTTTCCCCCATGGCTTAGTACTACAGCCGTACCTATCGCCTATGATGTTGTCCATGTGAGATGAGACGATCATGGTCCGATGCAAGGAACGGTGAGTGGCTGGGAGAGAGAGCTGGAAGGGTTGC
>CAKKOY010000052.1 GCA_919592095.1 Ralstonia syzygii subsp. syzygii
GCCGGCAAGCAGGCATCGCTCGCAGCATCGAGCTGCTCGTTGACCACAACTGCTTGCCTGTCCTACAACCTACCCAAACTGTCATAACCTCTGTGCTGAGGTACTAGTGCAGCATCACGCGTTGCACCAGCGCCACCAGCGGCGGCCGGATCGAGCGCTCGATGCCCGGCTTGAGCCGCAGTGGCTTGAGCAGCATCTTGGCGGCCATGTCGATGGGCAGGTGCGCGCGCACCAGCGCGCTCACCTGTGAGTTGAGCGCGTGCACGTCGGCCTCGGGCACGTCTTCCTGGTTGCGCTCGATGCGCAGCACGTTGCGCAGGGCGATGGCCGCATCCTCGTTCTTGATTTCGCGCAGGCGCGAGGCGAGTGCCTTGAGCACGCGCGCCCGGCCCACGCCTTCGCGCGCGTTGCACTCGTGGAAGAAGCGATAGAAGTGCTTGTAGTGCCGCACTTCGTCGGCCGAGATGCGGCTGGCGAGGTCGTGCAGCACCGGCTCATCGGCAGCGGTCGCGGCCTGGGCGATGGCGCGGTAGAAGGTGGCGGTGCCGGTCTCGACCACGCAGCGCGCCACCATTTCCAGCGCCTGTGTCGGCTCGAACTGGTCGATCGCGCAGGTCACGGAATATTCCTCGAAGAAGCGCGCGTAGCCGCGCTCCCAGTCGAACTCGGGCCAGACGGTCTCGACGTAGCGCCGCAGCGCTCGGCCATGCTGGAGTTCTTCGCGCTCCCAGTGGTGGATCAGCCAATGGGCCGTCTCGGGACGGTCCGCATAGTACTGGGCCAGATTGCCCGCATAGAGGTCGGACCCGCTCTCGACGAACGATGCGCTCGTCACGAGATAGAACAGCATGCGGTGGTTGCGCACGCGCGCGATGTCGATGCTGCCGTAGGCGATCTCGTCCATCGTCCAGGGCAACTGCGCGGTTGACGACGGGGTTTCCGAATGAACCTGTGACACGGCGCGTCCTCCGTTCGCGATGTCGCAAGAAACGCGCCCGAGAGGGCGACGGCGCGGCATTCGCTTCTGACATGAGAATGAGACATCACCTCTCATGTTTCAATGACACATCGGCGCCGATAAAGGTTCCTAATCGCCGGCTTCTGCGGTGAAAGCAGCGCAATCGTCACTGCGTCTGCGTCACATGCCGCCGCGCGGCGTCCGCGTGCGCCGCGCGCGTCCGGGCGTGCCGCAGACCATAGGTGAAGGCCGCCAGGGCGACCAGGGCCGTTGCCGCCAGTGCCCATTCCACCGCCGCATAGCCGCCGGCGGCTTTCCACAGCAGCGCGCCCAGCCATGGCCCGCTGGCCTGGACCAGCAGCACGGGCGTCATCATCAGGCCGTTGAGCGTGGCGTACTGGGCGCGCGAGACCAGTTCCGGCATGGCGATCGCACGCAGCATGGTGTTGATGCCATTGGTTGCGCCATACAGCACGGCCGAGACCAGCAGCAGCGGCCCGCTGGACAGCGCCAGCATCGCCAGCGCCACCGCCATGGCCGCATAGGTGAACGGCGCGATGCGCACCGGGTGCGCAAAGCGCAGGCGCATCATCGCCAGCCGGCCCAGCACCTGGGCCGGGCCGATCAGCGCGGCGATCGCCAGCTGCCGGGCGGTCGGCACGCCTTTCTCGCTCAGCAGCGGAATCAGGTGCGCGCCCAGTATCGCCGAGATCAGGCTGATGGCGACAAAGGCCAGCACAACCGCCCAGAACACCGGCATGCGCAGGGCCATGCGCCACGCCGACGGCGTGACCGGCGCGGTCGCGGCGGCGGACCCGGCCACCGCCTGGGCCGGCGGGCGGACCCGCAGCCGCGCGTGGATCGGCAGGCAGACCAGCAGGTGCAGCAGCGAAAACGCCAGCAGGGTGTGGCGCCAGCCGATGTGCTCCACGCCCCATTGCGCCAGCGGGATGTAGATCGTGCTGGCGAACCCGGCAATCAGCGTGAGCCCGACGATCGGGCGCTGGTAGGCATCGCCGAAGGTCTGGCGCAGCACGACGAAGGCGGGGTCGTACAGCGTGGTCGCCATGGCCACGCCCATCGGCAGCCACAGCAGCAGGAAGGCGGTCTCGTTGCCGACCCGCGACCATGCCAGCAGGCTGGCCGCCGCCAGCGCCGAACCGGCGCCCATCACCCGGCGCGCCGGCCAGCGGTCCAGTGCGCGGCCCACCAGGAACGTGCACAGCGCCCACACCAGCAATCCCAGCGAGAACCCGCCCGCCAGGAACGGCTGCGCCCAGCCGAGCGTGTCGTGCATCGGCGCGAGAAAGACGGTGAAGGTGAAATACAGCGTGCCCCACGAGATCGTTTGCGCGAGGCCGAGCCGCAGCACCAGGCGCCGGCCATCGGGCGAGTCGGGCGAGAGCATGGGTGTCATGGCGGACAGTGGGGTGCGCCGCGGCGCGTTAGCGAGTGGGCGTGGCCCGGTTGTACGGTGCACGCTGCTGTTGTGCGCTTTCGTCGGCACGAGGCGGCGGGATCAGGCGGCCACCCGTCCGGGTGCTGCGTGCCAGCCTGGCCTGACCGAGCGCGGACAGGCACGTCCGCCGCACCGGGCAGCAGAGCGATCAGCCGTCCACCGGCTGCGCGGGCATCTCCAGGTTGAGTTGGTAGAACGCCGCATCCAGCCAGCGGCCGAACTTGAATCCGGCTTCCCTGATGGTCCCGGCGTGAACAAATCCCAGCCGCGTGTGCAAACCGATGCTTGCGGAATTGGCCGCGTCGATGCAGCCCACCAGGACGTGCACCTGTGCCTCGTGCGCGCGCCGAATCAGTTCACGCAGCAGGTGCTCGCCCAGTCGGCGGCCACGGCACGCGTGATGCACGTAGACGCTGTGCTCCACCGTGTACTTGTACGCGGGAAACGCGCGGAATGTGCCCCAGCTGGCAAAGCCCTGCAGCTTGCCCGAGGCATCCACCGCGCCCACGACCGGGAAACCGCCCGCGCGCTTCGCGGCGAACCAGGTCGCCATGGCCTGCGGGGGGCGCGGCGCGTAGTCGTACAGGGCCGTCGAATTCACGATGGCCTCGTTCAGGATCTCGAGGATGGCGCAGGCATGCTCGGCCTCGGTGCAGTCGATCAGGCGCACATCGTCTTGCGGTTCGGGGGCGTTCATTCGGGCTCCTTCCTATTGGCTGGAAAAATGTCGCGCAAGCGCGGAACGGAAGCGACGCATCGTGCGGCGCTCCCCATCGTCCATCAGGTACGCTATGCGCCGGCCGGGGCGGGCGCGTCGCAGATCGCCACGACGTAGCGCGCTGCCTGGGACGTGGGGTTGCTGAACATCAGCGGCTGATCCAGCCGCATGGCCAGGCAGTCGCCCTGGTGAAGTTCGTGGAGCTGGTTGCCGAGCATGACGTCGATGCGTCCCTGGATCACCCAGACCTGCTGCTGCATGGCGTTCTCCCGCCCGCCCGTTTCGTAGGCCACGCGCGCGCCGGCCGGGAAGTTCACTTCGACCAGCTGGATGGGCGATGGCCAGTCGGGCGGGGAGAGATTGCGCCGCACGTAGCCGGACTCGGGGTCGCGCCACTGGGCCTGTTGCGCGCGGCGCATCAGCGGCTGTGCGGGCACGCCCTCGCGCTCGCCGCCGAACAGGCTGGCCAGCGATACGCCGAGCCCGGCAGCCAGCTTGTCCAGCACGACCGCCGTCGGGCTGGCCGCGCCGCGCTCGATCAGGGAAATCATGGACCGGCTCACGCCGCAGCGCGTGGCAAGCGCATTGAGCGTGTAGCCTCGCGCCGCCCGCAATTCGCGCACGCGGCGAGCGATGCGCTCGTTGACACCGGCATCGGTGTCGGCGGTGGAGGGTTCTGCGTATTCCTGCATAATGGATTTATTTTCCAGTAAAATGGATTCGATCGTTAACGATCGTCTCGCCCGGCTTGTGGCCCGTCCGTGCGATCGGAGCGTCTCAGCGTGTGCGTGTGCGTGTGCGCGTGCGTTAAGCGTTCACCACATTCGCGGGCGCGCCGGCTGCCCATGCCGCCGCGTTGGCGAGCGTGGTGTCGGCGATGCCCGCCAGCGCCTCGCGCGTGAAGAACGCCTGGTGCGCGGTCACGATGACGTTGGGAAAGGTCAGCAGGCGCGCCAGCACGTCGTCCTGCAGCACGTCGGCGGAGCGGTCTTCGAAGAACAGGTCGGCCTCTTCCTCATAGACGTCCAGCCCGAGATGGCCGAGCTGGCCGGATTTGAGCGCGTCGATCAGCGCGGGGCTGTCGATCAGCCCGCCGCGGCTGGTGTTGATCAGCATGGCGCCCATCTTCATGCTGGCGAGCGCGCTGGCGTCGATCAGGTGGTGCGTGTCGGCATTGAGCGGGCAGTGCAGGCTGACGATGTCGGACTGCGCCAGCAAGGCCGGCAGCGGCACGTAGGTCACGCCCAGTGCCGCCTGCGGAAACGGATCGAACGCCAGCAGCCGGCAGCCGGCAGCCGAAGCCGGCCATGATGCGCGCGAACACCTGCCCGATCTGCCCGGTGCCGACCACGCCGACGGTCTTGCCGGCCAGGTCGAAGCCGAGCAGCCCGTCGAGCGAGAAGTCGCCCTCGCGGGTGCGATTGCAGGCGCGGTGCAGGCGCCGGTTGAGCGCGAGGATCATGCCGACCGCGTGCTCGGCCACCGCATGCGGCGAATACGCCGGCACCCGCGCCACCGTCAGCCCCAGCCGCTGTGCCGCGGCCAGGTCGACATGGTTGAAGCCGGCCGAGCGCAGCGCGATCAGCCGGGTGCCGCCGGCGGCCAGCATGGCGAGCACGTCGGCATCCAGGCAGTCGTTGACGAACGGGCAGACCACCTCGAAGCCGGCGGCCAGCGGCGCGGTGTGCACGTCCAGGTGGGCGCGCTGGAAGACCAGTTCGAAGCCGTGGCCGCTGCGCGCCTGCGCGGCGCGGAAGCTGTCTTCGTCGTAACGGTGGCTGCTGAAGAAGAGGATGCGCATGAGGGCGGGTGGGGGGAGCCGGTGACGCGTGCAGCTTACCCGCTCCGCATGACTGTGCGCTGCTCAGTCCAGCGAAAGGACGATGCGGCCGTCCACCTTGCCGGCCTTCAGGTCGGCGAAGACCTGGTTGATGTTATCGAGCCGGTCGCGGTGGATGCGGGCGCGCACCTGCCCCTCGGCGGCAAACTGCAGCGACTCCTGCAGGTCGCGCCGCGTGCCGACGATGGAGCCGCGCACCGTGATGCCGTTGAGCACGGTCGAGAAGATCGGCAGCGGAAAGTCGCCCGGCGGCAGCCCGTTGAGCGAGACGGTGCCGCCGCGCCGCACCATGCCCAGGGCCCTGGGCGAAGGCGCTGCGCGAGACCGCCGTCACCAGCACGCCGTGCACGCCGCCCAGCTCCTTCTGGATGACGGCGGCCGGGTCCTGCTGCGAGGCGTCGACGGTCAGCCTGGCGCCCAGTTCGCGCGCCAGCGCCAGCTTCTCGGGGGCGACATCCACCGCCACCACGTGCAGCCCCATGGCGATGGCGTATTGCACCGCCACATGCCCCAGCCCGCCGATGCCCGAGATGGCGATCCACTGGCCGGGCCGCGTGTCGGTCATGCGGATGCCCTTGTAGACCGTCACGCCCGCGCACAGGATGGGCTCGATCTCTTCGAAGCCGACCTGCGCCGGCAGGTGGCCGACATAGTCCGGGTCGGCCAGCACGTATTCGGCATAGCCGCCGTTGACGGAGTAGCCGGTGTTCTGCTGATCGTGGCACAGGGTTTCCCAGCCGCTGATGCAATGCTCGCAGTGGCCGCAGGCGGTGTAGAGCCAGGGCACGCCCACGCGGTCGCCTTCCTTGACGGCGGTGACGCCTTCGCCCACCGCCGCCACGAAGCCCACGCCTTCATGGCCCGGGATGAACGGCAGGCTCGGCTTGACCGGCCAGTCGCCGTCGGCGGCGTGCAGGTCGGTGTGGCAGACCCCGGAGGCCCGGATGTTGACGAGGATCTGTCCGCGGCCCGGCGTCGGGATGGAGACTTCCTCGATGCGCAGCGGTTCTCCGAACGCGTGCACGACAGCGGCTTTCATCGACTTGGCCATGGCGGGTCTCCGGGGTTGGGGAGCGGCCAGTCTTGCCGATGCGCGGCCGGGCCGGGTTGATGTGCATCAACCGCCGGGGCTGGCGATGTCGTGCTTGCGCCGCTTGCGGTACAGCGTGTTGCGGCCGATGTCCGGCACACCTTGGCGGTGTGGGTGGTGTGTGCCATGCGCCATGGGTGCGAAGAGGATGCGCATGGCGGCGGGTGGGTGGGCTGCCGGAACGTGCGTGCAGCGATCCCGGCGGCGTCAGGCTTCTATGGCCCGGCGGCTAGACCTCGATATGGACCAGGCCCCACACGCAATTCTGATAGCGGTCCGTCGCGGGTTGCGCTCGCGCATCGGCGAGGCGGTCGACGTCGTACATGACAAACAGCGGCCCGAGCCCGCCGATGGCGAGCGGCGTACCGTCGAGATGGGTGGCCGCAATGTATTCGCGTTGCACCAGTTCGCGCAGCGTGGGTGTCGCAACGTAGCCATCGATGGCACGCAGTTTGATCGGCTGATCGTAGCCGACACGGGCGCCGACATAGGTCAGCAGGCTGGCGATGCCGCGGCCCGGTGAGCGTGTGCGGCAGCATGTCGTAAGCCAGGTGGCGCGCAGGGTATGGGCCGGCACGGCGGTCAGCAGCGAGGCCAGATCAAACGCATAGGCCTTGTCGAAACGAACCCCCGGTTTGTAGAGAAGCGGGTCCGTCAGCGCGTTGCATGGCCCCCGATTGGCGCGGTTGATATTGCCGCTGATGGTGAGCATGACCGGTGTGCGTGAAACGGCCTGCTGGGGAAAGGCGTCCGCAACGGCGCTGCCGGCTGCGAGCGAGAGTCCCGAAGTGCCGGCTGTGATCAGAAATTTGCGCTTATTCATGGGTATCTTCCAGAGCGTAACCTCTTAGCTTAGGAAGATACGCAAGCGTTTGCCATGTTCAACACGTTGGTCGGCACGCACTTCAACTGCCGGCGCGCACGATGCCATGCTTGCGAAGCTTGCGGTACAGCGTGTTGCGGCTGATGCCCAGTGCCTCGGCGGTTTGCACCATGTGCCATTGCCGCGCCTCCAGCATGGCGAGCAGCGCAGTTTTCTCCGCGCTGTCCAGGGTAGGGGCCGGTTCGGCGGCCTGTGGGCGCAGGTCCGCCGGCAGGTCGCCCATGCGGATGCGCCCGTCGTCGGACAGCGCCACCAGTGTGCGCAGTGCATTGCGCAACTGGCGTACGTTGCCGGGCCAGGGCTGGGCGAGCAGGGCACCGCGCGCATCGTCGTCCAGCCGCACCGGCCGGCCGCGCGACTCCTCGGCCAGTACGTGCGCCAGCAGCGCGGCCTTGTCGGCGCGCTCGCGCAATGGCGGCAGCGTGATCCGCAGGCCGTTGAGGCGGTAGTACAGGTCTTCGCGGAAGCGGCCGTCGTGCACGCGCGCCTCCATGTCGCGGTGGCTGGCGCTGACGATGCGCACATCCACCGCCTGCGCCTCGCCGCCGATGGGCACCACGGTGCGCTCTTCCAGCACGCGCAGCAGCCGGCTCTGCAGCGCCAGCGGCATGTCGCCGATCTCATCGAGGAACAGCGTGCCGCCGTCGGCCTGCTGAAGCTTGCCGCGCATGCCTTCCCGGCGCGCGCCGGTGAAGCTGCCCCCGCGGTAGCCGAACAGTTCGCTCTCGATCAGGGTCTCGGGAATCGCCGCGCAATTGACGGCGACGAAGGGCTGCGCCGCGCGGCTGCTGGCCCGATGCATGGCGCGGGCGAAGGCTTCTTTGCCGGTGCCGGTCTCGCCGTGCAGCAGCAGCGGCACGTCGTGCTCGAACACGCGCAGGGCGCGGTGGACGTCGGTGCGCAGGCCCTCGGTCTGCAGGCACAGGCCGGGCGTGGCTTGCACGGGCTGCGACGCTAGCGTGGCATCGGCCACCGGGCGCGGGCGGGGTGCGCGCAGCAAGCCGAACAGCAGGCGGCCCTGGTGTGTGCGCAGCGGCCAGGCCACGCCGCCGCTGTCGGTGGCGCGCGCGAGGAGCGCGTCGGCCGGCAGGTCGAACACGGTCTCGACCGGCTGCCCGAGCAGCGATTGGCGCGTGCGGCCCAGCAGGTTCAGCGCGCTCTGGTTCGCCGCGCGGATGCGCCCGTCGCCGCCCACCGCCAGCAGGCCCTCGCTGAACAGTCCGACATATTCGGGCTGGGCATGGAAGCGCAGCAGCCAGTCATGCTCGAAATGCTGCAGGAAATACCCGCCCTCGATCACCTTGGCCGACAGGTTGACCAATGCAGTGGTGTGGAACTGCCCCTGTCGCGACAGCTCACGCGGGATGGACGACACATCCAGCACCGCCAGCAGGTGGCCGTGCGGATCGAACACGGGGCTGGCCGAGCACGACAGCTGGATGTGGCGGCTGCGGAAGTGCTCGTCCTGGTAGATCGTCAGCGCCTGCCGCTCGACCACGCAGGTGCCGATGCCGTTGGTGCCTTCGCGGGCTTCGCTCCAGTCGGCGCCGGACCATAGGCCCGCCTGCTGGAACAGGGTGCGCTCCGCATGGTCGGCGATGCAGTCGAGGATCACGCCGTCGGCATCGGTCAGCACCACCACGTGGCCGCTGCCGGCTTCGAGCACGGCGGGGGCGCTGGCATTGGCGGGGTCCAGGCCATGCTGGTGCAGGCAGCGCAGCCAGGAGCGGGCGATGGACGGATCGGCGGCCGGGCCGGCAAGCGGGCCCGCGACGGGCGCATCGTGCTGCGCGAGGGTCAGCACCTGGCCGGTGTGATGCGACATGCGGTGATCCTGCATGGCAGTTGTCTCCTTCGCCCGCCGTGGTCGGCGGATCATGTGTCGCGAACATAGCACAGTGTCCTGGCACACCGTATCGGGACCGATACACGCGCTCGACCCGGCGCAACGGGGCGTTCTCCCGCAACAGCGCATCGGCGTGCGGGTTTGCCGGCAATGGCCGGACATGGCCCGGGCCTTGCAACGACGGTGCGGACGCCGACGCGACCCACGACGCCGGCGCCGTCACCATCACATCAGGAGACAACCCATGCGTTACGCCCATCCCGGCACGCCCGGTGCCGTGGTTTCGTTCCAGTCGCGCTACGGCAACTACATCGGCGGCCGGTTCGTGCCGCCCCTCAAGGGGCAGTACTTCACCAATACCACGCCGGTGACGGGCGAGGTCATCGCCGAATTCCCGCGCTCCACCGCCGAGGATATCGACCGCGCGCTCGACGCCGCCCACGCCGCGGCCGACGCCTGGGGCCGCACCGCGGTGCAGGACCGTTCGCTGATCCTGCTGAAGATCGCTGACCGCATCGAGCAGAACCTGGAGCTGCTGGCCGTGACCGAGACCTGGGACAACGGCAAGCCGATCCGCGAGACGCTCCATGCCGATATCCCGCTGGCGGTGGATCACTTCCGCTACTTCGCCGGCTGCATCCGCGCGCAGGAGGGCGCGGCGGCGGAGATCAACGAGCACACCGTGGCGTACCACATCCATGAACCGCTGGGCGTGGTCGGGCAGATCATCCCGTGGAACTTCCCGCTGCTGATGGCGGCGTGGAAGCTGGCGCCCGCGCTGGCGGCCGGCAACTGCATCGTGCTCAAGCCCGCCGAGCAGACGCCGCTGGGCATCTGCGTGCTGCTGGAGCTGATCGGCGACCTGCTGCCGCCGGGCGTGCTCAACGTGGTGCACGGCTTCGGCAAGGAAGCCGGCGAGGCGCTGGCCACCAGCAAGCGCCTCGCCAAGATCGCCTTCACGGGCTCGACGCCGGTGGGCTCGCATATCCTGAAGTGCGCGGCCGAGAACATCATCCCGTCGACAGTGGAGCTGGGCGGCAAGTCGCCCAACATCTACTTCGAAGACATCATGCAGGCCGAGCCGAGCTTCATCGAGAAGGCGGCCGAAGGGCTGGTGCTGGGCTTCTTCAACCAGGGCGAGGTGTGCACGTGCCCGTCGCGCGCGCTGGTGCAGGAGTCGATCTACGGCAGCTTCATGGACGCGGTGATGGCCAAGGTGGCCGCCATCAAGTGTGGCGACCCGCTCGACACCGAGACCATGGTCGGCGCGCAGGCCTCCGAGCAGCAGTTCAACAAGATCCGCACCTACCTGGAGATCGCGCAGGAAGAGGGCGCCGAATGCCTGGTTGGCGGCGAGGCCGAGGTCATGTCGGGCAAGCTGGCCAACGGCTACTACATCAAGCCGACGCTCCTGAAGGGCGACAACAGCATGCGCGTGTTCCAGGAAGAGATCTTCGGCCCGGTGATCGCCGTGACGACCGTCCAGGACGAGGCGCAGGCCGTCCAGATCGCCAACGACACCGAGTACGGCCTGGGCGCGGGCGTGTGGACACGCGACATCAACCGCGCCTACCGAGTCGGCCGCGCCATCAAGGCCGGCCGCGTGTGGACCAATTGCTACCACCTGTACCCGGCGCACGCGGCCTTCGGCGGCTACAAGAAATCGGGCGTGGGCCGCGAGACCCACAAGATGATGCTCGACCACTACCAGCAGACCAAGAACCTGCTGGTGAGCTACGACACCCGGCCGCTCGGCTTTTTCTGATTCTGCGGTGCCGGGGCCATGCCGGCCGACCCCTCCTGCGCCAACGGTGTTAGCCTGCACGCTAACCCTGGTCGGAACATCGGTGGAGGCCTAGCATGGCCCGTTTCTCCCACACCCTCGGTCACGAGACCTACCGCTT
The DNA here is from genome assembly GCA_919592095.1 of Ralstonia syzygii subsp. syzygii. Lineage (GTDB taxonomy): Bacteria > Pseudomonadota > Gammaproteobacteria > Burkholderiales > Burkholderiaceae > Ralstonia > Ralstonia syzygii. The sequence continues at coordinate 10,699 of CAKKOY010000052.1, forward strand.
CGACAGCCTGCGGGACGTGCTGGCCAAGGCCAGTCCGGCCCGTTCTGGCGATGCGCTGGCCGGCATCGCGGCGGCCAGTGCGGCCGAGCGCGTGGCGGCGCAGATGGCGCTGGCCGAGATCCCGCTCAGGCACTTCCTGGATGAAGCCGTCATTCCGTACGAGGCGGACGAGGTCACCCGGCTGATCGTCGACACGCACGATGCCGCCGCCTTCGCGCCCGTCAGCCACCTCACCGTCGGCGACTTCCGCGACTGGCTGCTGGGCGATGCGGCGGACGATGCCGCCCTCGCCGCACTGGCGCCGGGCCTGACGCCCGAGATGGCGGCGGCGGTGTCCAAGCTGATGCGGGTGCAGGACCTGATCCTGGTCGCGCAGAAGACGCGCGTGGTCACGCGCTTTCGCAACACCATCGGTCTGCGCGGGCGCATGTCCACGCGCCTGCAGCCCAACCACCCGACCGACGACCCGGCCGGCATCGCCGCCAGCCTGCTCGACGGCCTGATGTACGGCAGCGGCGATGCGGTGATCGGCGTCAATCCGGTGTCCGACAGCACCGCCGCCATCTGCAGCCTGCTGGAGATGCTCGATGCCGTGATCCAGCGCTACCGGATCCCCACCCAGGCCTGCGTGCTGACGCACGTGACGACCACTCTCGAAGCGATCAACCGCGGCATGCCGGTGGACCTCGTGTTCCAGTCCATCGCCGGCACCGAGGCGGCCAATGCGAGCTTTGGCGTGAGCCTCGCGCTGCTGTAGGAGGCGCGCGATGCGGCGCTCGGCCTGAAGCGCGGCACCGTGGGCGACAACGTGATGTATTTCGAGACCGGTCAGGGCAGCGCGCTGTCGGCCGACGCGCACCACGGCGTCGACCAGCAGACCTGCGAGGCGCGCGCCTATGCGGTGGCGCGGCGCTTCCAGCCCTTGCTGGTCAACACCGTGGTCGGCTTCATCGGGCCGGAGTACCTGTACAACGGCAAGCAGATCCTGCGCGCCGGGCTGGAGGACCACTTCTGCGGCAAGCTGCTCGGCGTACCGATGGGCTGCGACATCTGCTATACCAACCACGCCGAGGCCGACCAGGACGACATGGATACTTTGCTCACCCTGCTGGGCGCGGCCGGGGTCAACTACATCATGGGCATCCCCGGTTCCGACGACGTGATGCTGAACTACCAGACCACCTCGTTTCACGATGCGCTCTACGTGCGCCGCGTGCTCGGCCTGCGGCCCGCGCCGGAATTCGAGGACTGGCTCGCGCGCATGGGCATCGCCACGCAGGGCGAGGGCCGCATCGCCCTGGCGGATGCGCTGCCCGACACCTTCCGCCGCGCCGTGGCGCAACTGGCATGAGGCCATCGATGACCGACAAGCGGCACGATGATCCCGTCGCCACCCAGAACCCGTGGCAGCAACTGCGACAACTGACGCCCGCCCGCATCGCTCTCGGCCGCGCCGGGGTCAGCCTGCCGACGCAGCTGCAGCTTGCCTTCCAGGCAGCGCATGCGCAGGCGCGTGACGCCGTGCACCTGCCGTTCGATCATGCTGCACTGCGCGGGCAACTGGGCGAACAGGGCATCGCATCCCTGTTGCTGCACAGCGCCGCGCCTGATCGCAATGCCTATCTGCAACGCCCGGATCTCGGTCGGCGGCTGGACGAAGCCTCCGCGCGGCAACTGACCGATACTGCCCCGGCGGGCGGCGTGGACGTCGCCATCGTGGTCGCCGACGGCCTCTCCGCGCTGGCGGTGCACCGGCATGCCGCGCCGCTCATCGGACGCATCACGGAAGACCTCCGCGCCGAGGGCTGGTCGATGGCGCCCATCGTGCTGGTCGAGCAAGGCCGCGTGGCCGTCGCCGACGAGGTGGGCGAGCGCCTGGCCGCGCGCATGTCCGTCATCCTGATCGGTGAGCGGCCGGGGCTCAGCTCGCCGGACAGCCTTGGCATCTACTTCACCTACGCGCCCAAGGTCGGCCTGACCGACGCGTCGCGCAACTGCATCTCCAACGTGCGACCCGAGGGGCTGGGCTACGCGATGGCCGCGCACAAGCTGCTGTACCTGATGCGCGAAGCGTGGCGGCGGCGGCTCTCCGGTGTGCAGCTCAAGGAGGAGGCCGAGGTGCCGGTGCTGGGCGGTGGGTGCCGCAACTTCCTGCTGGATTGACGGGCCGGCCGGCGGGGCTGTTAGCATGCCGGCATCTTTCGTCTTTCCAGCAAGCAAATCCCCTTGCCCGTCACGCCCACCTTCCTCTGGCACGACTACGAAACCTTCGGCGCCGTGCCGCGCCGCGACCGTCCGGCGCAGTTTGCCGGCATCCGCACCGATGCCGAACTCAACGAGATCGGCGCACCCGTCGAGCTGTTCTGCCAGCCGTCCAACGACTGGCTGCCCGACCCGACCTCGTGCCTGATCACCGGCATCACGCCGCAGCAGTGCCTCAAGCAGGGCATTCCGGAATACCGCTTCGCGCAGGCCATCGAGCGCGAGCTGTCCACGCCCGGCACCATCGGCGTCGGCTACAACACGATCCGCTTTGACGACGAGATCACGCGCCACCTGTTCTGGCGCAACCTGATCGACCCGTACGCGCGCGAGTGGCAGAACGAGTGCGGCCGGTGGGACCTGCTCGACGTGGTGCGCACCACCTGGGCGCTGCGCCCGGAGGGCATCGAGTGGCCGGTCAACGGCGAGGGCAAGCCGAGCTTCAAGCTGGAGCATCTGTCGCAAGCCAACGGCCTGCTGCACGAGGCCGCGCACGATGCGGTGTCGGACGTGCGCGCGACCATCGCGCTGGCGCGGCTGATCCGCAATGCGCAGCCGCGCCTGTTCGACTTCTGCCTGGCGCTGCGCAAGAAGGATCGCGTGCTGGCCGAGATCGGCGACGCGCCGCGGCCGCTGCTGCATGTCTCGGGCATGTACGGCGTGGAGCGGGGCTGCCTCGCGGTCGTGTGGCCGCTGGGCTGGCACCCGACCAACAAGAACGAACTGCTGGTGTGGGACCTCGCCTGCGATCCGGCCGAGCTGTTCGACCTCGGCGCCGACGCCATCCGCGAGCGCCTGTTCACACGCAGCGCGGAGCTGGCCGAAGGCACCACGCGCCTGCCCGTCAAGTCGATCCACATCAACAAGGCACCCATCGTGATCGGCAACCTCAAGACGCTGCAGCCGGCGCAGGCCGAGCGCTGGGGCGTCGATTTCGCGACCATCGAGCGACACGCCGCCGTTGCGCAGGGGGCCCCCGACATGCGCGAGACCTGGCGCCAGGTCTACGCACGCGAGCTCGAGCCGATCGCGGATGTGGACCAGAACCTCTACGGCGGATTCGTCAGCAACGACGACCGCCGCACGCTCAACGAACTGCGCACGCTGTCGGGCGAGCAGCTCGCGCGCCTGCATCCGGACTTTGCCGATGCGCGCCTGCCCGAACTGCTGTTCCGCTATCGCGCGCGCAATTTTCCCGACACGCTCACGGAAGAGGAGTACGAGCAGTGGGAGCAATTGCGCGCCGAGCGGCTGTTCGAGGGGCGCGAGGGCTACCTGACCTTCGATGCCTTCGGCGAGCGGATCGAGCAGCTTGCCGCCGAGGCCGCCGAGCGTGACGACGCGCGCGCGCAGAATGTGCTGCAGGATCTGTACGACTACGCTCAGCAGATTCTGCCGGGCTGAGGCAACGTTGCACTCGGGTGGTCCGCCGCCGATCATTTGTCCCGACACGGGGGCGCGTCGCGGTCGCGGGCCGGTCCAACGTCTGCTGCGAAGGAGCCTGAATGTCCGACTACGCCCGCGAGCGTTCAACACCAAGTATTCCTGCCTGCCAAAAGGCTCTGCTGAGTCTCACGTTTGACGGCAGCCATTTGCTGGGCAGCAACGGCATGCAGTTCCCGGCTGTATCCGGTAGGCCCGATAGGCAGGGCGTGTTCGACTACGCTTTGGCAAGGCAGCAAGTGGCCTACCAAGGCCCGATTCCAGAAGGTGACGACTGGACCCAGCCGTCGCAACTGTGGGAAAACAACTGGTTCAAGAGTCTGGTTCGCACGCCGCGCGCATCGTGGTGAAACTTCCGGCTTACGATCCACCCGTACCCTGGAACGCAAACCGATGGCCGCGGCGGATTCTTCCTTCACGGCGGCGCGGCGCCGGGCAGTGCGGGGTGCATCGACCTGGTCGGGCAGATGGACCGCGTTGTCAGCCGGCTATTGGCGTCACGGCAACGATCAAGCCGCCCGCTGCGCCGCACCCGGATTCCGCCACTGCGCCAGCAGCTTGTCCCAGCGCACCCGCGCTGCCGCCAGGTTGGCCTCCTTCACATGGCCGAAGCCGCGGATGTCTTCCGGCAGCCGCGCCAGATCGATCGCCAGCGCCAGCTTCTGCACTTGCAGCCCGCTCACCAGCTCGTCCACCAGCGCACGGTATTCCCCGATCAGCGCGCGTTCGGTGCGGCGCTCCCCGGTCTTGCCGAAAACGTCGAGCGCGGTGCCGCGCAGGCCCTTGAGCTTGGCGAGCAGCTTGAAGATGCGCATCGTGTGCGGGCCGAAGCGCTGCTTGACAAGATGGCCCTTCTCGTCGCGCTTGGCCAGCAGCGGCGGCGCGAGCCAGAAGTTGAGCTGGTAGTCGCGGCCGGGCTCGCCGCCGAACTGGGCGCGCAGCTTGTCGAGGAAGGCCGGGTCGGTGTAGAGGCGGGCGATTTCGTACTCGTCCTTGTACGCCATCAGCTTGGACAGATTGCGCGCCACGGCTTCGGTCAATGCCAGCGGCTGGCCGGCGCCGACCACGGCGGCTTCGGCCGCGCGCACGCGTTCCACCACGGTGCGGAACCCGGCGGCGTAGGCGGCGTTCTGGTACGCGGTCAGCAGATCGACACGGCGGGCGATCAGCGTATCCAGCGTGGCGGGCAGGGCGATCACGTCGGCCTTGGCACCCGGCGCTTCGCCGGCCAGCTTCAGCACGGCCTCGCGGTCATGCGCCAGGTGGCGGCCCCATTCGAAGGCCGCCTTGTTCTTGTCGACCGACACGCCGTTGAGCTCGATGGCGCGCACCAGCGCGTCGTACGTCAGCGGAATCCAGCCCTTCTGCCAGGCGAAGTCCAGCACCAGCGGGTTGGTGTAGATCGCATCGCCCAGCAGGCGCACGGCCAGCGCGCTGGCATCCTCTAAGGCGCAGGCGTCGCCCACGGCCGCGCGGATGTCGGCCTCGGCCGAGCTGCCTGGGAAGCGCCAGTTCGGGTTCTTGATGAAGTTGGCCGTCGGCGTCTGCGCGCTGTTGACGATGGCGCGCGTCTGGCCGAACTGCACCTTGGACAGCACCTCGTCCGACGCCGAGACGATGGCATCGCAGCCGATCACGAGATCCGCCTCGCCCATGGCGATGCGCGTGGCGTGGATGGTGTCCGGCCGTTCGCCGATCTGCACGTGCGACAGCACCGCGCCGCCTTTCTGCGCCAGGCCCGCCATGTCGAGCACGGTCACGCCCTTGCCCTCGATGTGCGCGGCCATGCCCAGCAGCCCGCCGATGGTCACCACGCCGGTGCTGCCCACACCGGTCACCAGCACGCCGTACGCGCGCCGGATGCCGGGCAGTTCGGGATGCGGCAGCAGCGGCAGGCTGTCCATCGACACGCCGCGCGATTCCGGCTTGCGCACCTGCGCGCCTTCGGCCGTCACGAAGCTCGGGCAGAAGCCGTTCACGCACGAGAAATCCTTGTTGCACGACGACTGGTTGATCTTGCGCTTGGTGCCCAGCTCCGTTTCCAGCGGCTCGACCGACAGGCAGTTCGACTTGACCGAGCAGTCGCCGCAGCCTTCGCACACCGCGTCGTTGATGAAGGCGCGGCGCGCCGGATCGGCCATGGTGCCGCGCTTGCGGCGGCGGCGCTTCTCGGTGGCGCAGGTCTGGTCATAGATCAGCACGCTGGTGCCCGGCACCTCACGCAGCTCGCGCTGGATGGCATCCAGGCGGTCGCGGTGGTGCACCGTCACGCCTTCCGGCAGCTGGATGGCGGCGTTGTATTTCTCCGGCTCGTCGGTAACGATGACGATGCGCGACGTGCCTTCCGCATGCACCTGCGCGGCGATCTGCGGCACCGACAGCGGGCCGTCCACCGGCTGCCCGCCGGTCATGGCCACCGCATCGTTGTAGAGCAGCTTGTAGGTGATGTTGACCCTGGCCGCGATCGACGCGCGGATCGCCAGCAGGCCCGAGTGGTAGTACGTGCCGTCGCCCAGGTTGGCGAACACCTGCTGGTCGCCCGAGAACGGCATCTGCCCGATCCATGCCACGCCTTCGCCGCCCATCTGGCTGAAGGTGTCGGTGCGGCGATCCATCCACACCGTCATGTAATGGCAGCCGATGCCAGCCAGCGCGCGCGAGCCTTCGGGCACATTGGTCGACGTGTTGTGCGGGCAGCCCGAGCAGAACCACGGCTTGCGCTCGGCGGTGATGCGGGGCTTGGCCAGCGCCTTCTCCTTGGCGTCGATGATGGCGATGCGCGCCTCGATGCGCGCGCGCACATCGGAGGGCAGCTCGAACTTCTCCAGCCGCGTGGCGATGGCGCGCGCGATCAGCGCCGGGGAGAGTTCGTAATGCGCCGGCAGCAGCCAGTTGCCCATCGGCACCGACCATTCGCCGCCGGCGTTGTCGCGCTCGTCGAACTTGCCGTACACGCGCGGACGCACGTCGTCGCGGTAGTTGTACAGCTCTTCCTTGAGCTGGTATTCGAGGATCTGGCGCTTCTCTTCCACCACCAGGATTTCCTGCAGCCCTTCGGCGAAGGCGCGCGCGCCGTGCGCTTCCAGCGGCCACACGCAGCCGACCTTGTACAGGCGGATGCCGATGCGGCGGCAGGTCTCGTCATCGAGGCCCAGGTCGACCAGCGCCTGGCGCACGTCCAGGTAGGCCTTGCCGGCGGTCATCATGCCGAAGCGCGCCTGCGGCCCATCGAGCACCACGCGGTCGAGCTTGTTGGCGCGCACATAGGCCAGGCCCGCGTACCACTTGTAGTCGAGCAGGCGGGCTTCCTGCACCAGCGGCGGATCGGGCCAGCGGATGTTCAGGCCGCCCGCCGGTACGATGAAGTCTTCGGGCAGCACGATCTTGGCGCGGTGCGGATCGACGTCGACCGAGGCCGACGATTCCACCACGTCCGTCACGCACTTCATCGCCACCCACAGGCCGGAGTAGCGGCTCATTGCCCAGCCGTGCAGGCCGTAGTCGAGATACTCCTGCACGTTGGACGGATACAGCACCGGGATGCCGGCCGCCTTGAACACGTGTTCCGACTGGTGCGCCAGCGTGGACGATTTGCACGCGTGGTCGTCGCCCGCCAGCACCAGCACGCCGCCGTGCGCCGACGAGCCGGCCGAGTTGGCGTGCTTGAACACGTCGATGGTGCGGTCCACGCCCGGCCCCTTGCCGTACCACATGCCGAACACGCCGTTGAACCTGGCCGACGGATACAGGTTGACCTGCTGCGAGCCCCAGACCGACGTGGCGGCCAGGTCTTCATTGAGCCCCGCCTGGAAGACGATGTTGTGGCCGGACAGATGCTTCTTGGCCTTCCACAAGGCCTGGTCCAGCGCACCCAGCGGCTAGCCGCGGTAGCCCGAGATGAAGCCCGCCGTATTGAGCCCCGCAGTGCGGTCGCGCTCCTGCTGCAGCATCGGCAGCCGTACCAGTGCCTGCGTGCCGCTGATGTAGATGCGGCCGCGCTCCAGTGTGTATTTGTCGTCCAGGGAAACGGTTTCGAGCGCGCGGCGTAGCGCGTCGTTCAGAGGGGCATTCATGCGTGCTCCGTGGGGTATGTGCCGGGATCGCCGACAGCAGGTCTCTCTTGGTGCCGCCAGCGCCGCTTCTTGTGGAAGCCGGCCGGCAGCGATGGGTAGCGGGCATCGTAGCATCGCGTGCTATTCCCAACACCGTGCAACGCAGCAACTTCGGGGGTGGGTTTTCCCTGAGCCGAGGCGCGCAGGCGCCGGTGTGGGGCGATGGATGCCGGGAGTGCGCCGGTGGTGCGGCGCATGCGAGGTGGGAACTGGGTTATTGCCGGTTTTTGGGTTCCGGCCATGGCGAACCAAAACATGCAGCCCGCTTAACCCAGGCGACGAACGGCAGGCCGACGCCGGCCAGCGCAGAAAACATCGCCATGTGCAGCACCGCCACGCCGAGGTCGACGGGGCGGTCGCCGCGCATCGAGATCAGGGGCCTGCCGCCGGCCGGGCAACCGACCCGCGGCGCGACAGTGGGTGCTGCGGGTCACACCGGCCAGTTGATGCCCTATGCCAGCGCGACCACGCCGAGCAGAAGCCAGGCGGTGCGCGTCTCGTTGACCGGGGCAGCGGTGCCGGCGGTAGTTGTCATGGCATTACCGGCTCAACTGCAGGTTCGCGGGCGTTGGCTTGCCACTGGTGCACATATTCGGGGGTACCCGTCGGCGCGGCCTCGGCGATCGGGGCTTGCGGCTGCAGCGCCATCGGCAGCACGCCGGTCCAGACCGGTCGGCCCATGTCCTCGTCGTCGTCCTTCGGGCCGCCGGTGCGGATCTTGGCGGCCGCTTCGTCGAGCGGGATGCGCAGCACGGTGGTCGCCGCCAGCTCCTTGGCGTTGCCGGGTCGCACCTCGCGCGCGCGGCCGGGGGCGATGAAGTCGACGAAGGTGTCGAGCGTGGCCGCCTTGGCGGCACCTTCCACCATCTCGAACGCGCCATAGATCACGGCCGAGCGGTAGTTCATCGAATGGTGGAACGCGGACCGCGCCAGCACAAGGCCGTCCAGATGTGTGATGGTCACGCACACCTGCGCTCCGTCGGCTGCCAGCTTCAGCATGCGGCTGCCGTTGGAGCCGTGGATGTACAGATGATCGCCCTCGCGCCAGCACGCGGTGGGGATGCAGTGCACGCCCTGCGCATCGGCAAAGGCGAGGTGGCACACGTAGGCCGCGTCGATGATGGCGTACAGCGTGGCGCGATCATAGCGGCCGCGCTGGGCGACACGGCGCACGCGGGTACGTGCGGACGGGGGCGTGGCCTCGGGCTGGGTCATGGTGGGGGCTCTTCGCGTGCAATGGAATGTCTCGACGATAGGAAAATCATGGCACCATGCGTAGACCCACACGATGACAGATTCATGGAGCCATGATGGACTACGGTGTCCTGCTGTCGACCTACGAGCGCGAGACCGGCCGCGAGGCAAGCGCCCGGATGTCCCAGCAGCACCGGCTGTACGCCTGCCTGCGCGCCGCCATCCTGAGCGGCAAGCTTGAGGAGGGCACGCGGCTGTTGGCTTCGCGCACGCTGGCCGAGGAGCTGGGCATGGCCCGCAACTCGGTGCTGTATGCCTACGAACGGCTTGCCTCCGAAGGGTTCGTCGTCGGGCAGCGGCAGGGCACGGTGGTGGCCCGCGTGGGCCTGCAGCAGGCGCCCGCCGCCACGCCCGGCGATACGCCTGTCCTGTCGCGTCGCCCGGATCGAACGCCCCGGTGACGGCATGGACGATCCGCTGCCGTTCCTGCCCGGTACGCCCGCGTTGGATGCCTTTCCGCTCGCGCAATGGCGGCGCTGCGTGGAGCGTGCCTGGCGCAACATCGGCCCGGCGCAGCTCGGCTACATGCCGGTCGAAGGCAATGCCGCCCTGCGCCAGGCGATCGCCGAGTACCTGCGCGTCTCGCGCGGCGTGCGCTGCGAGGCCGGGCAGGTCTTCATCACCGACGGGACGCAGAACAGCCTGGACCTGTGCGCCCGCACCCTGGCCGACGCCGATGATATCGCCTGGATCGAAAACCCCCGCTACAGCGGCGCGCGCCACGCTTTCCAGGCCGCCAACCTGCAGCTGATGCCGATCCCCGTCGATGCCGACGGGCTTGCGCCACGGCCGGAAGACTGGCGCGACCGTCCGCCCAGGCTGATCTACATCACGCCGTCGCACCAGTACCCGCTCGGCGCCGTCATGAGCCTGGAGCGGCGGCTTGCGTTGCTGGCCCAAGCGCGCGCAGCCGGAGCGTGGATCATCGAAGACGACTACGACAGCGAATTCCGCCACCAGGGCGCGCCGCTCTCAGCGGTGCAGGGGCTAGCCGAAGACGCACCGGTGATCTACCTCGGCACCTTCAGCAAGGTGATGTTCCCGGCGCTGCGGCTCGGCTTCATGGTGGTACCGCCTGCGCTGGCGCCGGTGCTGCGGCGCACGGCCGGCGCCCTGATGCTGCGCGGGCGGGTGGCGGAGCAGCTCGCGCTGGCGGATTTCATCGACGCCGGGCATTTCACGCGGCACCTGCGGCGCATGCGGCGGCTGTATGCGGAGCGGCGCGACGCGCTGCAGGGCGCACTCGAACACCGGCTGCGCGGCCTGCTGACCGTGTCCGGCGGGGCCGGCGGCATGCACCTGTCGGCGCGGCTCGATGTGCCGGTGCGGGATACCGAGGTCAGCCGCGTGGGCCGAGCGCACGGGCTGGTGTTGCGGCCGCTGTCGCGGTTCTGCCTGCCGGGCACCGAAGGCCCTTACAACGGCCTGGTGCTAGGGTATGGCGGCGTGCCCTCCGAGCGTATGGAGGAAGCGGTGAGCCGGATCAGAGCGGTGATGGTCGAGGTGGCGGGATGACGGTCTAGCCGTCGTGGCGAATGCCCGTGGTGCGTCGGCGTGGGGGGCTTGGCCGGTGGAGGCATCGAGTCCCACGATGCATTCGCCTGGGCGGGGATCCTTACGGACAGCAGACAGGGCCAAGCGCCGCGCAAGATGGATCGACCGCACCATGAAGGCGCCGCCCCTCGCCGAGGATCGTCCCATGACTGCTTTATCCGCTGATGCGCTTGGTTGGCGATCCGACCCGGCAAGATCGTCGTGGCCGAGGGCGAGAACATGCCGGCCACGACCAACACAATCTTCGTGCAAGCGGGCAATGATTCCGCTGCGCAGGCCGACGACGGCTACATCACGGCAATCGCCGGGCTCAGCGTCACTTTCTCTTCGACCTGCGGCCGGAAATTCTCGGTTCGGGCATTCTTTGTGATCGGGTCTATCACGCCCCGGAACCCGAGCTGCGCTGAAATGACAACTATTCGCAGGGGGCCGCAGCAGATTCGCCAGCATGGCCTACTGACACACGAGGCGCGGGCACACCCCGCGCGCCACGGGCCCCCGGCCGCACCAACTGATTGACCTCGATGATCGGCACCAGCGCTGCTACGGTTCGCTATTGCCCACAAGATGCGCGGTGTCGCCAGAGGCAGCTGGCCTCGCGCCTGGATACAGTTTGGGCACCGGGCGTTGACGGGAGCAGCCTTCCCCCCTGCTCATCTGCGGTGAAGCTCAAACGTCCAGTCGGCACCGCCGGGCCATGCCTGGACCTTGCACGGACGATGACCATCGCACGCGGCAACTTGCTCATTCCACGACGGACCGAAAAGCATGGGGGATTGCCAACTACCATGACGCGCTTGAAAGATGCCGGCGCACAGCGCCATCACCAGCAGCGATAGGGCTGGCAATCGAACGGCGTTGTTGCATAAATCCGGTCGCCCGCGCGCGGCATGATGACGTTTACGCGCAACGGTCTGGGCAGATGGCGCGGTAAACAATCCGGCTGGCTGCGTAGATTGTCGTC
>CAKKOY010000053.1 GCA_919592095.1 Ralstonia syzygii subsp. syzygii
ACGACAATCTACGCAGCCAGCCGGATTGTTTACCGCGCCATCTGCCCAGACCGTTGCGCGTAAACGTCATCATGCCGCGCGCGGGCGACCGGATTTATGCAACAACGCCCCTTAGAGGGGGCATTCGGTTAAAATGCCAGTTGATCCATAAAAGGATCAGACGGCACCGTCGCAAAGGCATCGGCCTTGCGGCAAAGGGCCGCACGACATTGCAAAGCGCAGGGGCGGGGGTCACAGTGCAAGCGCGGCGATGCGCTGGCACGTGACGCGCGACCTGATGGCTGCATCCGACTTCCCGCCGAACCGACCCCGTTGTTGCCGCCAGGCGACACGAGTGGCCCGATGACGCAGCACCGTCAATCCCGACCAGGCTGCTTCGATCACCCCGAGTTGACCACGGAGATGAACTTGATCGACTCCTTTCTGAGTGTTCTTGCCAACGGTACCCTGAACTGGGCCTGGTGGCAGATTCTGATTTTCACGCTGGTGGTGACGCACATCACCATCACCAGCGTCACGATTTTCCTGCACCGCTGCCAGGCACACCGCGCGCTGGATCTGCACCCGGCTGCCGCCCACGTCTTCCGCTTCTGGCTCTGGCTGAGCACCGGCATGGTCACCAAGGAGTGGGCTGCCATCCACCGCAAGCACCACGCCAAGTGCGAAACCGAAGAGGATCCGCACAGCCCGCAGACACGGGGCATCCGCAAGGTGCTGCTGGAAGGCGCCGAGCTGTACCGTGCCGAGGCCAAGAACCGCGAGACCATCCAGAAGTTCGGTCACGGCACCCCCAACGACTGGATCGAGCAGAACCTCTATTCCAAGTACACCTGGCAGGGCGTCGGCCTGATGCTGATCCTCGACGTGCTGATGTTCGGCGCGGTCGGCCTGACCGTGTGGGCGGTGCAGATGCTGTGGATTCCGGTCAATGCCGCCGGCATCATCAACGGGCTGGGCCACTACTGGGGCTATCGCAACTTCGACTGTGAAGATGCTTCGACCAACGTGTTCCCGTGGGGTCTGATCATCGGCGGTGAAGAGCTGCACAACAATCACCACACCTACGCCACGTCGGCCAAGTTCTCGATCAAGTGGTACGAGTTCGACGTGGGTTGGGTCTACATCCGTGCGTTGGAGATGGTGGGCCTGGCCAAGGTCAAGAAGGTGGCGCCCAAGGCACGCTTCGGTGACGTCAAGCCGGTTGACCAGAACACGCTGGAAGCCATCATCGCTAACCGCTATGACGTGATGGCCCGCTACGCCGAGACCGTCAAGGCCGCCTATCGCCAGGAACTGGCCAAGCTGAAGGCCGCCCGCGATGTGGAATACCGGGCACTGAAGCCGGCCCGCAAGTGGTTCCATCGCGATGAAGCCAAGCTGGGTGCGCCCCAGCGCGAGCAACTGTCGCAGATCGTGTCGGATCATTCCGCGCTGCACACCTTCGTCGAGATGCGCCGCGACCTGGGCGCGCTGTGGGGCCGTTCGAACGCCACGCGCGAACAACTGCTGCACCAGTTGCAGGAATGGTGCAAGCGCGCGGAGGAAAGTGGTATCCATGCGCTGCAGGAATTCGCCCTGCGCCTGCGCCGGTACGCCTGATTCCGCTGCTTCATCGGTGAAGCCCCGCTGCGCAGCGGGGCTTTTCTTTTGGGTAAACTTCCCCAATTCATTCTCTCAACAGGGCGCGACAAAGTAGCGCGCTCAGCGTCCTCCACACACACACCGTCCCGTGATATTGCCGCGCCACTTCTTCTGGCGCCTACCGGACGGGGAGACCATCATGGAAGCCCACATCAAGACGGTTGAATTCGAGCGCCCGGATATGCTCACCGAGGCGCAATCCGGCGCCAGTTGTGTCGCGCATGCCTGGGCCAAGTTGCCGCCAACTTTGTCACGTGAGGAGCGTGATGCGCTGAAAGCCCGTATCAAGCGTCTGCTGAAGGAGCGGGAGGCCGTGCTGGTTGCGCACTACTATGTGGATGCCGATCTGCAGGACCTGGCCGAGGAGACCGGCGGCTGCGTGTCGGATTCGCTGGAGATGGCCCGCTTCGGCCGCGATCACTCGGCCAAGACCCTGGTGGTGGCGGGCGTGCGCTTCATGGGCGAGACCGCCAAGATCCTGAGTCCCGAAAAGACCGTGCTGATGCCCGACCTGGACGCGACCTGCTCGCTGGATCTGGGTTGCCCGCCGGACGCGTTCGCCGCCTTCTGCGACGCGCATCCGGACCGCACCGTCGTTGTCTATGCCAACACCAGCGCCGCCGTGAAGGCGCGTGCCGACTGGATGGTCACGTCGTCCATCGGACTGAAGATCGTGCGGCATCTGCACGAACAGGGGCAGAAGATCCTGTGGGCGCCGGATCGTCACCTGGGCAGCTACATCCAGAAGCAGACTGGCGCCGATATGCTGCTATGGCAGGGTTCGTGCCTGGTCCACGACGAGTTCAAGGGCGTTGAGCTGGACCTGCTGCGTGCCGAGCATCCGCACGCCAAGGTGCTGGTGCATCCGGAGTCGCCGGCATCGGTGGTGGCGCAGGCGGACGTGGTGGGCTCGACCTCGCAGCTGATCGCCGCGGCACAGTCGCTGTCGGCGGACGCGTTCATCGTCGCGACCGACAACGGCATCCTGCACAAGATGCGCATGGCCGCACCCGGCAAGCGCTTCATCGAAGCGCCGACTGCCGGTAACAGCGCCACGTGCAAGAGCTGTGCGCACTGCCCGTGGATGGCGATGAATGCATTGACCAACCTGGCCGAGGTGCTCGAGACCGGCCGCAACGAAATCCACGTCGATCCGCAGATCGGTCAGCAGGCGGTACGCTGCATTACGCGCATGCTGGACTTCGCCGCGCGTGAGAAGACGACAGTCCGGCCCCAGGGCGACCTGGCGGCCAATGCGCAACTCTTTCAAGGAATCGGTCCGGCATGACGGCAATCCAGATGACCGCCAGCGCGGCGCAGGCGACGTTCGACAGCTTCGGCTCCGCACTGCGCGACGCGCTGGACGCCAACGTGGCGGCCGCCGTCAGCGAGGATGTCGGCACTGGTGACCGCACCGGCCTGCTGGTCTCCGTTGACCGCCATGCCCGTGCCCGCGTGATCGTGCGCGAGGCGGCGGTGCTGTGCGGTACGCCGTGGTTCGATGCCTGCATGCGTGCCGTCGATCCGGCGCTGCGCGTGACCTGGCTGCAGCACGAAGGTGACCGCATGGCGCCCGATGCCGTGGTGTGCGAGATCGAGGGTCCGGCGCGTTCGCTGCTGACCGCCGAGCGTCCGTCGCTGAACTTCCTGCAACTGCTGTCCGGTGTGGCGACGGCGACGTCGCACTATGCCGAGGCCATCGCCGGCACGCGCGCCCGCGTGCTGGATACGCGCAAGACCCTGCCGGGCCTGCGCCTGGCACAGAAGTACGCGGTGCGCATCGGCGGCGGCGAGAACCAGCGGCTGGCGCTGTACGACGGCATCCTCATCAAGGAAAACCACATCGCGGCGGCCGGCGGCGTGACGGCGGCCCTGCGCGCGGCGCAGACGCTCAATGCCGGCGTGCCGATCCAGATCGAGGTGGAAACGCTTGCCCAGTTGGAGGAAGCGCTGGCGGCGGGTGCCACCTCCGTGCTGCTCGACAATTTCGACGAGCCCGCCATGCGCGAGGCTGTACGCGTGACGGCGGGCAGGGCGCTGCTGGAGGTGTCTGGCGGCGTGAGCATTGCCACCATCCGCGCGTGTGCGGAGACGGGCGTGGACCGCATCTCCGTCGGTGCGCTGACGAAGGACGTGCGTGCGACCGACTACTCCCTGCGCATCGTCGAATAAGAAGGCTCAGTGTTTGCGCGAGGTGAGCCGATGAGCGGGCTGCATCACCGTCGGCAGCGCCTTGGGCAGCGTCTGCGGGTAGTCGCACGAGAAATGCAGGCCGCGACTTTCGTGGCGTGACAGCGCGCTGTCGACGATCAGCGAGGCGGCCTCCACCAGGTTGCGCAGCTCCAGCAGGTCGTGGCTGACGCGGAAGTTGGCGTAGTACTCGGCAATCTCTTCGCGCAGCAGGGCGATGCGGTGCTGCGCGCGCTCCAGCCGCTTGTTGGTGCGCACGATGCCGACGTAGTTCCACATCATGCGGTGCAACTCGTCCCAGTTGTGCGAGACGACGACCTCTTCGTCGGCGTCGGTCACGCGGCTCTCGTCCCAGGCCGGCATCGGCGTCAGCGTTGGCGCCGTGGGCGGCTGGCTCAGGATGTCCTGCGCCGCGCCGCGCCCGATCACCATGCATTCCAGCAGCGAATTGCTGGCCAGCCGGTTGGCGCCGTGCAGGCCGGTGTAGGCCGTTTCGCCGACCGCGTACAGGCCCGCGATGTCGGTGCGGCCGAGCGGGTCGGTCACCACGCCGCCGCAGGTGTAGTGGGCGGCCGGTACCACCGGGATCGGCTGGCGTGTGATGTCGATGCCCAGTTCCAGGCACCGGGCGAGGATGGTCGGGAAATGTTCTTTGAGGAAGGCGGGGCTCTGGTGGCTGATGTCGAGATAGACACAGTCCAGGCCGCGCTTTTTCATCTCGAAGTCGATGGCGCGAGCGACGATATCGCGCGGGGCCAGCTCGGCCCGCTCGTCGTGGGCAGGCATGAAGCGCGTGCCGTCGGGCAGGATCAGCCTGCCGCCTTCACCGCGCACCGCCTCGCTGATCAGGAAGGACTTGGCGAACGGGTGGTACAGGCAGGTCGGGTGGAACTGGATGAACTCCATGTTCGCCACGCGGCAGCCTGCGCGCCACGCCATGGCGATGCCGTCGCCGGTGGCGGTGTCGGGGTTGGTCGTGTACAGGTAGACCTTGCCGGCTCCGCCGGTCGCCAGCACGGTCTGGCCGGCGGTGATCGTCTTGACGTCGCCGCTCTTGCAATCGAGCACGTACAGGCCGTGGCAGCGCATGCCCGGCAGCCCCAGCTTGGCGTCGGTGACCAGATCAATGGCGAAATGGTCTTCCAGCAGCGTGATGTTCGGATGCGAGCGTACCTTGTCGACCAGCGTGGTCACCACGGCATGCCCGGTGGCATCGGCGGCGTGGATGATGCGACGGTGCCGGTGGCCGCCCTCGCGCGTCAGGTGGAAACCGAGTTCGGCCTGCGTGTCGCGCGTGAAGGGGACGCCGTGGCCGATCAGCCATTCGATGGCGGCGCGGCCATGTTCGACGATGTAGCGGGTCGCTGCTTCGTCGCAGAGGCCGGCGCCTGCGATCAGGGTGTCGTCGACGTGCTCGTCATGACTGTCGTTCGAGTCGAGCACCGCGGCGATGCCGCCTTGCGCCCAGTCGCTCGCGCCTTCGGGCAGCGTGCGTTTGCTGATGACGACCACGCGGCGGTGATCGGCGAGATGCAGGGCGACGGTCAGGCCCGCCAGACCACTGCCGACAACGGCAACATCGAAATTCATGAGGAGCCCGTGCGGGACGCGGGGTGTGTCAGCGGCCGGCGCAGCCGCAGGTCAATCGGAAAGAGACGCAGTGTACACCGTGCCCTCGCGGGCTTGCGGCGGACAACAAAAAACCCGCCATGAGGCGGGTTTCTCGGTGCCGGCGATGCCGACGGAAGCCAATTACTTGATCTTGGTTTCCTTGTAAGCGACGTGCTTGCGGGCGACGGGATCGAACTTCATGATCTCCATCTTTTCCGGCTTGGTGCGCTTGTTCTTGGTGGTCGTGTAGAAATGACCCGTACCTGCGGTCGATTCCAGCTTGATCTTGTCGCGTCCGCCTTTGCTGGCCATGATGTGCTCCTAGTTAGACTTCGCCGCGTGCGCGCAGATCTGCGAGCACTTCGTCGATACCTTTCTTGTCGATCAGGCGCAGACCGGCGTTCGAGACGCGCAGGCTCACCCAGCGGTTTTCGGATTCAACCCAGAAGCGACGGTTCTGCAGGTTCGGCAGAAAACGGCGCTTGGTCTTGTTGTTGGCGTGGGAAACGTTGTTGCCGACCATCGGCGCTTTCCCGGTCACTTGACAGACGCGTGCCATGGAGCACTCCTAACTCTTGATTCGTATGACTACAGTTTGCGACCGGACGCGGGGAATAAAACCAAGCGCAGCGCCACTGTAGAGGTGGGACTTCAGCTAAACGCGTATTATACACACAAAACTGCTGTGAAATCAACGAGATCGATGGAGTGCCGGCCAGCGCGGTGTTGGCGCTACATTTTGCCGTGCTCTAGAAAGCTGTAGACCTGTGTACGCCCGACAATCATGTGATTCAGGATTCTCACGTCCAGCAGCGCGAGCGCTTGGTACAGTTCACGGGTGAGCATCAGGTCGGATTCGCTGGGCTCGACATTGCCGGTCGGGTGGTTGTGCGACAGGATTACAGCCGAGGCGTTGTGGTACAGGGCCCGCTTGGCGATCTCGCGCGGGTAGACACGGGCTTCGGTCAGTGTTCCCTGAAACAGCTCTTCCCAGGCGATGAGCCGGTGCCGCACGTCCAGGAACAGGCAGGCGAACACTTCCTGCGGACGGTGACCGAGCGTGAGCCGCAGGAAATCCTTGACGCTCTGTGGGGATTCGAGGGGCTGGCCGTGCGTGATTTCTTCCTTGAGCGCTCGCCGCCCCACCTCCAGCAGAGCGTGCAGCTGGGCGTACTTGGCCGGCCCCATGCCATGGATGGCGGAAAACTCCCGCTGCGACGCATGGCACAGGCACCCGAGCGAGCCGAAGTGGGCCAGCAGTTCGCGGGCGAGGTCGACCGCGCTCTTGCCCGGCATGCCGACGCGCAGGAAGATCGCCAGCAATTCTGCGTCGGACAGCGCGGCGGAGCCTTGGGTGAGCAATTTTTCACGCGGCCGCTCGTGGGCCGGCCAATCAGCGATTGCCATAGGACGTCGGAATGCGATGAGCAAAGCCGCGAGGCGGCGCCATGTGCAGCGTCCGGCGCGCCTGCGGGAGGGGAGGTGCTGACGTACAATAACGGGTTACTTTTTGGTCGAGCAGGTCGAGCGTGCAAAATTTGGTGAACGAGGCGTCGGCAAGCGGCGCGGGCAAGGTGGTCGGGCCGGATTCCTATCTGACGCTGCACTACCGGATCGCCCTGGAAAACGACACGGACATCGTCACCACCTTCGGCGACAAGCCCGCCACGCTGCTGCTGGGCCAGGGCCAATTGGCGCCCACGCTGGAGCAGGCGCTGCTCGGCATGCGCGAAGGCGAGCGCATGACGTTCCGCCTGGCGCCCGAGCACGCATTCGGGCCGCGCAATCCCGATCTGCTGCAGCGCGTATCGCTGGCCACGCTGCGCGAGAATTCCTCGTTCGAGGAGGACTATCAGCCCGGCGACCTCGTCGAGTTCAATGCCCCCAGCGGTGGCAAGTACGCGGGCGTGCTGAAGGAGATCGGCGAGACCGCCGCGCTGTTCGATTTCAATCACCCGCTGGCCGGGCAGACTATCCTGTTCGAAGTCCAACTGATCGGCATTCTGTGATGAACACAACCGTGAACGCCGCCATCGAACCCGTGACCGACGCCGAAGCCCTGCTGGCGCAGCCGCGCGGCTTCTGTGCCGGCGTGGACCGCGCCATCGAGATCGTCGAGCGCGCACTGAAACTGTTCGGCGCGCCCATCTACGTGCGCCACGAGATCGTGCACAACGCCTACGTGGTGAGCGACCTGCGCAGCAAGGGCGTGGTGTTCGTGCAGGAGCTGGATGACGTGCCGGTGGGCGGCACGGTCATATTCAGTGCGCATGGCGTGTCGCGCGCGGTCCGCGAAGCCGCCGAGGCGCGCGGTCTGCGCGTGTTCGATGCAACCTGCCCGCTGGTGACCAAGGTGCACGTCGAGGTGTCGAAGATGCGTGCCCAGGGCTTCGAGATCATCATGATCGGCCACAAGGGCCATCCGGAAGTCGAAGGCACCATGGGGCAGGCCGACGACGGCATGCTGCTGGTCGAATCGGTGGACGACGTGGCGCGCCTCGTGGTCAACGATCCGGCGCGACTGGCCTATGTCACGCAGACCACGCTGTCGGTGGACGAGACGCAGGAGATTGTCGCGGCGATCAAGGCGCGCTTTCCGGCCGTGCATGAGCCCAAGAAGCAGGACATCTGCTACGCCACGCAGAACCGGCAGGATGCGGTCAAGTTCATGGCGCCGCAGGTGGAGGTGGTGATCGTGGTCGGCAGCCCGAACAGCTCGAACTCCAACCGGCTGCGCGAACTGGCCGAAAAGCTGGGCGTACCCGCCTATATGGTGGATACCCCGGAGCAGGTCAGGCCGGAGTGGCTGGCCGGCAAGCGCCGCGTCGGCCTGACGGCGGGGGCGTCTGCGCCGGAGGAGCTGGCGCAGTCGATCGTCGATCGCCTGCGCGCGCTCGGTGCGCGTTCGGTGCGTCCGCTGGACGGTATCCAGGAAAATATGTCTTTCCCCCTTCCGAGGGGACTTCAAATCAATTGAGTCGCATGATGTAAATGCATGCTTAATTGATCGCACGAAAACGGTGCGCACAATTGCGGTGCGCAAGGCGCTTTTACCAATATTGCGGTCACTCTTTGAGAAGAGTGGCCGTTTTAGTTTGTGCGCCGCAAAAGAATGCGGTATCCGGCTGGCCTTGCAGGGCGCGGGAGTGCGCTTGGCGCCGCGCCTGCGCAGGGGTCTCGGGAGGCTCTGGCACGCTTCTTGTTAAAACTCTTCGCCATTCGCGTTTGCCTGCGCGAAATCACCCGTTTTTGTGCATTGGGGAAAGCCCGTAAAAGGGCGTAGTTACGGCAAAAATCGTTGTTGCGACGCGTATTGCATCCGCAAAAAAAGGGGATACAATGCGCGCGTTTCAAATTGAAACAATCGGCGCAGGGGAAGCGACCGGGAGGCTGGGCGCTTTCTTTGCTCTTGCGAGATCTAGGAGATCATTCATGCAAATTCAGCTTGCCAAAGTTCTGCCGCTTGCGGCTGCCGTGGCACTTGTAGCAGCCTGCGGTAAGAACGAGGAAAAGCCCGCAGACCAGGCTGCTGCGCCTGCTGCAACGTCGGCTCCGGCCGCCGCTGCGGCCGGTGGTGGCGAGACTGTCGTCAAGATCGGTCATGCGGCACCGTTGACCGGTGGTATCGCTCACTTGGGCAAAGACAACGAAAACGGTGCGCGTTTGGCCGTGGAAGATGTCAACAGGGAAGGGCTGACCATCGACGGCAAGAAGATCAAGCTGGAACTGGTGGGCGAGGATGATGCCGCTGACCCGAAGACCGGTACGGCCGTTGCGCAAAAGCTGGTTGACGAGAAGGTCGTTGCCGTCGTGGGCCACCTGAACTCGGGCGTGTCGATCCCGGCCTCGAAGATCTACAGCGACGCCGGCATCGTGCAGATCTCGCCGTCGTCGACCAACCCCGATTACACCAAGCAGGGCTTCAAGACGACCTACCGCGTGGTTGCGACCGACGCGCAGCAAGGTCCGGCTCTGGCCAACTATGCCGCCAAGACCCTGGGCGCCAAGAGCGTGGCGATCGTCGACGACGCCACCGCCTACGGCAAGGGCCTGGCCGACGAGTTCGAGAAGACCGCGAAGGCGTCGGGCGTGAACGTGGTGGCACGTGAAGCCACCAACGACAAGGCCACCGACTTCAAGGCTATTCTGACCAAGATCAAGGGCAATAAGCCGGACGTGATCATGTACGGCGGCATGGACGCCACCGGCGGTCCGTTCGCCAAGCAGGCCAAGGAACTGGGCATCACCGCCAAGATTGTCGGCGGCGACGGCATCTGTACCGACAAGGTGGCCGAACTGGCCGGCGACGCCATCGACAACATCGTCTGCTCGGAAGCGGGCCTGGCGCTGTCGAAGATGGAGAAGGGCGCGGACTTCGAGAAGAAGTACCAGGCGCGCTTCAATATGCCGGTGCAGATCTACGCATCGTTCACGTATGACGCCGTGATGGTCGTCGTCGATGCCATGAAGCGCTCCAACTCGGTGGATCCCGCCAAGGTCCTGGCTGCCATGCCGGCAACCAACTATCACGGCGTGATCGGCAACATCGCGTTCGACGAGAAGGGCGATCTGAAGGAAGGTTCGATCACCCTGTACAACTACAAGGACAAGAAGAAGACCGTTCTTGACGTCGTGAAGATGTAATCGAGGGGTTACCCGCCCGGGAAAACGGCACCGCGACTACCCTTGCCGTGCCGTTTTTTATAGCCTTGTCAGATACACAAGACCCTCACCATGGGTGCGTCGGCAGGCCGCTTACCAGCAACTCACCTTACCAATCCGATTCATTGCATACCCTGCGGACGCCGCCACCATGGCGCCAGGAGTAGCAGGGCATGACAGGAGTTTTCATGGATATCTTTATCCAGCAGATCGTGAACGGTCTGGTGCTCGGCAGCATTTACGCGCTGATCGCACTTGGCTACACCATGGTCTACGGTATTCTCGGCATCATCAACTTCGCCCACGGCGACGTGCTGATGATCGGCGCGATGTCCGCGCTGACCGCCATCAACTTCCTCCAGAAGTTCTTCCCTCACCTGCCTGACTGGGTCACGCTGATCCTGGCACTGCTGTTCGCGATGCCGGTCTGCGCCATCGTCGCGTACACCATCGAACGGGTCGCCTACCGGCCGCTGCGCAATGCGCCGCGCCTGGCGCCGCTGATCACCGCCATCGGCGTGTCGATCGTGCTGCAGACCCTGGCAATGATGATCTGGTCGCGCAACCCGCTGACCTTCCCGCAGTTGCTGCCCTCGAGCCCGATCGACATCGGTTCGACCGGCGCGACCATCACCGGCAAGGAAATCGCCATCATCCTGGTGTCGCTGGCCGTGATGATCGGGCTGACGCTGCTGGTCAACCGCACCAAGCTCGGCCGCGCCATGCGCGCTACGGCAGAGAACCAGCGCGTGGCGGGCCTGATGGGTGTCAATCCCAACTTCGTCATCTCCGCCACGTTCATGATCGGCGCTGCCATGGCGGCCGTCGCCGGCGTGATGATGGCCACCAACTACGGCAACGCCCACTTCTACATGGGCTTCATCCCCGGCCTGAAGGCGTTCACCGCCGCGGTGCTGGGCGGCATCGGCAACCTGGCAGGCGCCATGGTGGGCGGTGTGCTGCTCGGCCTGATCGAGGCGCTGGGTGCCGGCTATATCGGCGATCTGACGGGCGGTGTGTTCGGTTCGAACTACCAGGATGTGTTCGCGTTCATCGTGCTGATTGGGGTGTTGCTGTTCCGGCCGACGGGGATCATGGGCGAACGCGTTGCGGACCGTGCCTAACAAGGGGAGCGCCATGACAGAGACTGCAACGGAATTCAAGGCGCCGAGGAAGACGCGCGCTGCGCTTCTCGGCTTCTTCATCCTCGCCATCTTCGCCCCGTTCCTCGTGGGCGCGGTCGGCGGGAACTACTGGGTGCGCGTGCTGGACTTCGCGCTGCTGTACATCATGCTGGCCCTGGGCCTGAACATCGTGGTGGGCTTTGCCGGCCTGCTCGACCTGGGCTACATCGCGTTCTACGCGGTGGGGGCCTACATGATGGCGCTGCTGGGCTCGCCGCACCTGACCAACCAGTTCGAGTGGATCCACCAGTTGTTCCCGAACGGCCTGCACACGCTGGTGTGGTGGGTGATCCCGCTGGGTGCGGGGCTGGCGGCGTTGTTCGGCATCCTGCTGGGCGCGCCGACGCTCAAGCTGCGCGGCGACTACCTCGCCATCGTGACGCTGGGCTTCGGTGAAATCATCCGGATCTTCATGAACAACCTCGACCGCCCGTTGAACATCACCAACGGTCCGAAGGGCGTCAACCTGATCGAGCCGGTCAAGCTGTTCGGGTTCGACTTCTCGAAGCGGCATGACATCTTCGGCATCCACTTCGAGCCGGTTCACATGTACTACTACCTGTTCGTGATTCTGGCGATGGGCATCATCACGGTGTGCCTGCGCCTGCAGAATTCGCGGATCGGCCGTGCATGGGTTGCCATCCGCGAAGACGAGATCGCCGCCAAGGCTATGGGCATCAAGACCCGCAACATCAAGCTGCTGGCGTTTGCCATGGGCGCGTCGTTCGGCGGTGTGTCGGGGGCGATGTTCGCGTCGTTCCAGGGCTTCGTGTCGCCGGAATCGTTCGTGCTGTGGGAGTCGATCTACATCCTGGCCATCGTGGTGCTGGGCGGTATGGGCCATATCCCGGGCGTGATCCTGGGCGGCATCCTGCTGGTGGGCTTCCAGGAGCTGCTGCGCGCGCTGGCCGAGCCGGTGCAGAACAAGCTGTTCGGCCATGTGATCGTGGAAGCGGAAGTGCTGCGTCAGCTGCTGTTCGGCCTGGCGATGGTGGGGGTGATGCTGTATCGCCCCGCGGGCCTGTGGCCCTCGCCACGCAAGGAAGACCGCCCGCAAAAGCAGCGGGTGGGTGGACTGTCCCGCATCTGATGGAGGTACGCACATGAGCAGCAACAACGTCCTCCTCTCGATCCGGGGAGTCAACAAGCGCTTCGGCGGCCTGCAGGCGCTGTCGGAGGTGAGCCTGGAGATCCGCGAAGGCGATATCTACGGCCTGATCGGCCCGAACGGTGCCGGCAAGACCACGTTCTTCAACGTCATCACGGGCCTGTACACGCCGGACGCCGGTGAGTTCGTGCTGGGCGGCCAGCCGTATCAGCCGACCGCCGTGCACGAAGTGGCCAAGGCCGGCATCGCGCGCACGTTCCAGAACATCCGCCTGTTCGGCGACATGACCGCGGCGGAGAACGTCATGGTCGGCCGCCACGTGCGCACCAAGGCCGGCCTGATCGGCGCGGTGTTCCGCACCAAGGCCGCGCGCGAGGAAGAAGCGTCCATCGAAGACTGGGCCTACGACCTGCTGGACTACGTCGGCATCGGCAAGTACGCCAACTACACGGCGCGCAACCTGTCATACGGCCACCAGCGCCGCCTGGAAATCGCCCGCGCCATGGCGACGCAGCCCAAGCTGCTCGCCCTGGACGAGCCGGCCGCCGGCATGAACGCGACCGAGAAGGTCGAGCTGCGTGGCCTGCTCGACAAGATCCGTTCCGACGGCAAGACCATCCTGCTGATCGAGCACGATGTGAAGCTGGTGATGGGCCTGTGCAACCGCCTGACCGTGCTCGACTACGGCAAGGTGATCGCGCAGGGCCTGCCGCACGAAGTGCAGAGCAACCCGGCCGTGATCGAGGCTTACCTCGGCGCGTCGGCGCATTGAGCCGGGAGAACGGAACACATGAAACAGACCGTACTGAAGATCTCCGGCCTGAAGGTGGCCTACGGCGGCATCCAGGCAGTCAAGGGGGTCGACCTCGAAATCGCGGATGGCGAACTGGTGACGCTGATCGGTGCCAACGGCGCCGGTAAGACCACCACCATGAAGGCGATCACCGGCCTGCAGCACTGGGCCGGTGGCGACGTGGAGTACATGGGCAAGTCGATCAAGGGCGTGCCGAGCTACAACCTGCTCAAGCAGGGCCTGGCGATGGTGCCGGAAGGCCGCGGCGTGTTCGCGCGCATGACCATCGTCGAGAACCTGCAGATGGGCGCCTTCACGCGCAACGACGAGGCCGGCATCAAGGCCGACATCGACCGCATGTTCGGCATCTTCCCGCGCCTGAAGGAGCGTGCCAACCAGCTGGCCGGCACCATGTCGGGCGGTGAGCAGCAGATGCTGGCCATGGCGCGCGCGCTGATGAGCCAACCGAAGCTGCTGCTGCTGGACGAGCCGTCGATGGGTCTCTCGCCGATCATGGTCGAGAAGATCTTCGAGGTCGTGCGCGACATCTCGGCCGAAGGCGTGACCGTGCTACTGGTCGAGCAGAACGCGTGTCTGGCGCTGCAGGCGGCGCACCGCGGCTATGTGATGGACTCCGGTCTCATCACCATGAGCGGCGATGCCAAGCAGATGCTGGACGACCCGAAGGTGCGGGCCGCTTATCTGGGCGAATAAGCGTCTCACCGCACCAAGGAAAAAGCCTCGCGACAAGCGAGGCTTTTTTCGTTTCAGGCGGAGGCACTCCCGATCGGGCCGGTGTCTGCGCGGTAGATATCGTGCCGATGCTGCTGCATGAAGCCGCCGTCACCTGGCACGTCGGTGAAGCCGTGCTTGCGGTACAGCCATGCCGCGTCCGTGGTGACCAGCACCGTACGGCGCAGGCTCTGCAGCCCGGGATGTTCGTGCAGGAAGTCCATCAGCGCATGCGAGATCCGTTTGCCGCGCCAGTCGGGCAGCACGAACACGTCGCACAGATAGGCGAAGGTGGCGTAGTCGGAGATCACGCGTGCAAAGCCGACCAGTTCACCGTGCGTGCCGTCCTCACGCAGGCGGTACGCGCCGAAGGCCAGCGAATGGGCGATCGCCCGGTCGAACACCGCGCGGGGCAGGCCGCGTGCCCAGTGCGTTTCCTCGGAAAGGAAGCGGTAGATTCGGTCCAGCGGGAGCCACGCGGGATCGTCGGACAAAACGATCCCCGTGGCCGGAACAACGTGCGTTGCGGCCATGGCAAACCTCGGGGTGGGAACAGCGGAGAGGGGGGGCGGCGCAGCGCACGCCGCCCGGGGTGATGCGTGAACGATCAGGCGTGCGCCTTGAGCAGCGTGCGCAGCATGCCGATCATCGTGTCGATCTCGTCGGTCGTGACGTTCAGCGCCGGCATGAAGCGCAGGATGCTGGGACGCGGCGCGTTGAGCAGCAGGCCCGTCGGGTTCATCTCGCGTGCGGACTCGACCAGCTGGCCGCCGATGTCCTTGCCCAGCAGCAGGGCACGCAGCAGGCCCTCGCCGCGCTCGCCGGCCAGGCCGAACTCGTCCGACAGCTTGAGCAGCTGGGTGCGCAGGTAGGCGCCACGTTCCTGCACGCTGGCCAGGAAGCCCGGGGCGAGCAACTGCTCGATCACCGAGCAGCCGACGGCCGTCATCAGCGGGTTGCCATTGTAGGTGCCGCCCTGGTCGCCGGCCTCGAAGCTGGCGACTTCATCCGTGCACAGCAGGGCGGACAGCGGTACGCCGCCGCCGATGCCCTTGCCCAGCGTCATGATGTCCGGTTCGATGCCGGAGAGCTGGTAGGCGAACAGCGTGCCGCAGCGTCCGCAGCCGGCCTGCACTTCATCGACGATCAGCAGCAGCTTGTGCTTCTTGGTGAGCGCGCGCAGTTGCTGCATGAATTCCTGGCTGGCCGGAAGCACGCCGCCTTCGCCCTGCACCGGCTCGAGCATCACGCCGACGGTCTCGTCGGTGATGAGCGCCTCGACCGAGGCGATGTCGTTGAGGATGGCCTTCGGGAAGCCCGGCACCTGCGGCGCGAAGATGGTGTCCCAGCCGGCCTTGCCCGATGCGCTCATGGTGGCGAGCGTGCGGCCGTGGAAGCTGTGGTCGAAGGTGATGATCTCGAATCGATTCTTTCCTGCGCCGCTCTTATGCTTGCGGCCCCACTTGCGCGCCAGTTTGATGGCGCCTTCGTTGGCTTCCGCGCCGCTGTTGGCGAAGAAGACCTTGTCGAAGCAGCTGTGGGCGGTCAGCAGGCCGGCCAGCTTGGCCATCGGTTCGTTGTAGAAGGCCGGGCTCGGATTGATCAGCTTCCTGGCCTGTTCGTTGAGCGCGGCGATCATGCCGTCGTTCGAGTGGCCGAGGCAGTTGACGGCCCAGCCCTGCACGAAGTCCAGGTAGCGCTTGCCGTTATGGTCCGTCAGCCACGAGCCCTTGCCTTCGGTGAAGACGATTTCGGGCCGGTTGGTGATGTACATCAGGGACTGGACGGGGTAGTCAGCAAACGCCATGGCAGAGACTCCAGAGAAAGGCGGCAGGAAGATGAAACCGGTGGTTGGAAAAGACAAAGGCCACGGGGATTGCCCGTGGCCTTGTGATCGTCGAATTCTTTGAACCCGATAGGTGCAATCAGCAGACAGCCGCGCGGCATCCCGAAGGAAGCAACGTACGGCGGCGTCGGAAGTGCAGGGCTTGATTCATGGGCGCAAGAATAAGGCGGATATCCACGCAAGTCAAAACGAAATTCGCCCTGTGTGGATTTGCGCAACGGTCGGGCTCAGGCGGCCGGATGCAGGTCTGCCTCCGACGTGAAGGCGTCGGCGAAGAACGTGTCCGGATGCAGGCCGCACTTGGCCGCGAAGTCCGTGCGGGCCGCGTTGACCATCACCGGGGCACCGCAGGCGTAGACCTCGTGGCCGGACAGATCGGGGTGGTCGGCCATTACCGCCTGGTGGACGAAGCCGGTGCGGCCGGTCCAGCCGTCTTCGGGCTGCGCGTCCGAGATGACCGGGACGTACCCGAAGCCCGGCAGGGTGCGCGCCCATTCCTCGGCCAGCGCATGCATGTACAGATCACGCGGGCGGCGGCCGCCCCAGTACAGCGTCATCGGGCGTTTCAGGCCGATGAACGCGGCGTGCTCCATGATGGCCTTGATGGGGGCGAAGCCCGTGCCCGAGGCGAGCAGGACGATCGGCTTGTCGGACTCTTCGCGCAGGAAAAAGCTGCCCAGCGGGCCTTCGAAGCGCAGGATGTCGCGCTCCTTCATCGCCGGCTGGCCTTCCTTGGCGCCGAAGACGTAGTCCGTGAACGCACCGCCCGGCATGTGGCGGATGTGCAGTTCGAGGGGGCCGTCGGCGTGCGGCGGGTTGGCGAGGGAATAGCTGCGGCGCTTGCCGTCGCGCAGGATGAATTCGACATACTGGCCGGCCAGGAACTGCATGCGCTCGGTGGCGGGCAGCTGCAGCTTGACGATGGTCACGTCGGGCGCGGTCTTCTCCAGCGAGGCGACGCGGCAGGGAATCTTCTTGACGGGCACGTCGCCGGCGCCATGCACTTCGCGCACCTCGATGGTGACGTCGGAGGCGGGCGTCGCGCAGCAGAACAGCGCGCGGCCTTCGGTGGCCTCCTGCGCTGTCAGCGCGTTGGGCGAGTGATTGCCCTGCACGATGGAGCCTTCGCGCACGTGGCCCTTGCACGAGCCGCAGGCGCCGTTCTTGCAACCGTACGGCAGGCCGATACCCTGGCGCAGCGCTGCGGCTAGGATGGTCTCGCCGTCTTCGGCCTGGAACTGGCGGCCACTGGGCAGCACGTTGATCTGGTAAGCCATACTACAATCCAAATATGTTGAAAAGAGTGTCTGGTCGCCACGCTGCGGCACATCCGATGATGGACCAAGCCGCTGCCGGGTCACCCTTCCTCACGCGGAAGCTGGGGCGTCCGCGCATCCTGATTGTCGGATGCGGCGACGTAGGGCAGCGTTGTCTCACGGTCCTGCAATCGCGGTTCCGCGTCCTGGCCGTCACCTCACGCGATGCGGGTCGCGCGCCGCTGCAGGCCGCCGGCGCCGTGCCCGTGCTGGCCGACCTCGACCGCATCGACACCCTGCGCCGCCTGCGTGGCCTGGCGCCGCGTGTCCTGCACCTGGCGCCGCCGCCGGCCGCCGGCACGGACGATCCGCGCACGGCCGCGTTGCTCCAGGTGCTGTCCCGGCCGGGACGGCTGCGGGCCGCCGGGCCTGCCAAGGCCGGGTCTACCGCTCCGCGTGGCATGAAACGCCGCATTCTACCCGAGCGGCGCGGTGGGGCCGGGCGCTTGAAATCTCTCCTCCAGCCGCGCACCCTGGTTTACGCCAGCACCAGCGGCGTCTACGGTGATTGCGGTGGTGCCTGGGTCGACGAGACCCGGCCGGTGCGGCCGGCCACGCCGCGGGCCACGCGGCGGGTGGCGGCCGAGCGCCGGGTGCGGTGGTTCGGTGTCGGCGGCGGCTGGCGCACGTCGATCCTGCGCATCCCGGGCATCTATGCCGGCGATCGTCTGCCGGAGGTGCGCCTGCTGCGCGGCACGCCCGCGCTGCGGCGCGAGGACGATGTCTTCACCAACCACATCCATGCCGACGACCTGGCCCGCGCGCTCATCGCCGCGCTGTTCCGCGGCCGTCCGCAGCGCGTGGTGCACGTCAGCGATGCCACCGAGCTGCGCATGGGCGACTACTTCGACGCGGTGGCCGACGCACGTGGTTTGCCGCGTCCGCCGCGTATCGCTCGCGCCGATGCGGTACGGCAGCTGGAACCGGCGCTACTGTCGTTCATGAGCGAATCGCGCCGCCTGCGCAGCGTGCGGCTCGCACGCGAACTGCGGCTGGCGCTGCGGTATCCGACCGTCGCGGACTTCCTGGCCGGCGGGGGTTGACATGGCCGCGCTTGCCCCCCCGCCTCACGCTGCCGTCCGACGCATCGCGCGGGTGGTGTTGGCGCTGTCGATGCTGCTGGCGGGGGTTGCCTTGTGCTGGTTCGCCGCCGGCATCGTGGCGGATGCGATGGGTGCGCGCGAGCTGCGGCAGACGTTCGATGCGCGCAGCCAGCTGGCCGAGCAGGTGGCCGAAGGCATGGCCAGCCAGATCACCGCCGACGTGGCGCTGCTGCGCGCCGTGCCGCTGACGCTGGCGGAGGTCGAGTCGATTCCTGCCGGCGTGGCGCGCGTCGATACGCGCCGCTGGAACCTGATGGATGAAGGCTTGCGCGTCAGGGAGGCGATGGCCCATCCCGAGGTCCGGGCGGCGTGCACGTTCCTGAACGCCGCCAACGGCAATCTCGGGCTGGACTACACCTGGGTGGTCGACATACGCGGCTATGTGGTGCTTGCCAGCAACGCGGGGCGGCCCGGTTCGTTCATCGGCATGCAGTCGGCGCTCCAGCCGTACATGAAGGCGGCCATGCTGGGCGGTCTGGGCGAGCAGTTCACTGTCGGCCCGATGACGGGCGTGCCGGGGCTGTTCTTCGCCGCGCGGATCTACGATGCCCGGGGCCATCTGGTGGCGGCGATCGCCACCAAAGTCAACCTGGCGCGCCTGCAGCACTGGGTGTCGCACCCGACCTCGCTGGTGGCGGACGCGAACGGGCTGATCATCCTGTCGACCGACGCGTCGCTGGCGGGCAAGGCGCTGCCCGACTCACGCGTGCAGCGCATGACGCCGTCCGAGCGCTTCGCCGAGTACCAGCGCGTGGATTTCGAGCCGTGGTCCTACCAGGCCGCCGCGTCCGCGCAGCGTGCAGTGCCGTCGTGGGTTCCCGTCGAGGTGCGCGATGCCTTGGTGTGGCGCACGGGCAGCGAGATCCCGTCGCTGACGGTGTCGCGCAATGCCAGCGCAGACCTGACCGTGGTGGTGGCGGAGCCGCTGGTGCCGTGGCCGCAGCAGCTGGTCACCCATGGGCGCAACCGCTCGCTGGGTTTCGTGCTGTTCGTCAGTGGGCTGCTGACCTTCGTGCTGGTGGCCTGGTCCCTGATGCGGGAGCGCCAGCACCATCGCGTGACCCGCCACCTCAACCAGCGCCTGCAGCGCACCAACAGCGCGCTCGCCAACGAAGCCCATTTCGACCACCTGACCGGCGTGCTGACGAGGCGGCGCTTTCTCGCCCTGTTCGAGACCGTGCTGACGCGCGCCCATGTGCGCGGCGAACAGCTGGTGCTGGTCTTGGCGGACCTGGACCACTTCCAGCGCATCAACGACACCTGGGGCCACGCGGTGTGTGACCTCGCCCTGCAGCGCTTCGCCTCGCTCGCCACCAACGTCATGCGCAGCAGCGACCTGATCGGCCGGCTGGGCGGCGAAGAGTTTGCCGTGGTCATGAGCCGCACCACCCTCGAAGATGCCGCCGGCGTGGTCGAGCGCTTGCGCGCGGCCGTGGCCGAAGCGGACGAGTCCCTGCCCAGCGGACTCGCCATGACAGTGAGCCTCGGCATGACGGCATGCTGCCCCGGCGATACCGCTTCGGAGATGCTCAGGCGCGCCGATCTGGCACTCTACCGCGCCAAGGAAAGCGGGCGGAACCGGCACGCGGCGGGTTAGCGGCGCAGCGTCGATCCTTCACGTGGAAGCCGGCCGCTCAGTGCGGCGTACGGCGTGCCTGCCTGCGCCGCAGCTCCAGCTGCACGCGGGCGCTTGCCAGCGGCGTGCGCCGGAACCGCTCGCGACGCTGCTCTTCATCGAAGAACGCCACCGACGGCTTGACCAGGTCGCTGCGCGAGACGATGCCTATCAGCCGGCGCGATTGCGTATCGGCCACGACCGGCAGCCGCTCCAGTCCGTGCACGGCCAGGCGCGTGGCGACGATGCGGCAGGTTTCGCCGGGCAGCGCCATCACCGGAGCATTGGCGCCGAACAGGTCGGCGATCGTGGCCGCGCCGCGTGCGTGGCCGGCGAGCAGGGCGTCGCGGTCCAGCATGCCGATCAGCGCGCCGTCCCGCACCACCGGAAACGCGCGGTGCGCCTGCGTCGGGCCGAAGCGCTCGGCCAGGGTGCCGGCCACGGACGCTTGCGCGTCGATGGTCTGCACGGTGCGCGTCATCACCTCGTCGACGGCGTGGCGCTCCAGCGGATCCACCGCGTATTCGCGATAGATATGGAAGCCGCGCCGCGCGATCTTCTCGGTCATGATCGAGCGCGGCATGGTCAGCACGACAAAGCCGTAAGCGACCGACACCGCCAGCAGTACCGGCAGGATGGCGTTGATGTCGTGCGTGAGCCCGAAGGCGAACACGATGGCGGTGAGCGGCGCGCCCAGCACGCCGGCCAGCGTGGCGGCCATGCAGACCGGCGGCCAGAGTCCCGGGTCGCCGCCGGGCAGGATGGGGCCGAGCAGCACGCCCAGGCCGGCGCCCATCATCAGCAGTGGCGCAAGGACACCGCCGGAAGTGCCGGAGCCCAGCGCGATCACCCAGATCAGCGCCTTGACCACCAGCAGCGCGAGCACCACGCGGATGGCCAGGTGGTTGTGCAGCAGATCACCGATGACGTCATAGCCCACGCCCAGCGCGCGGTTCGAAATAGCCGCCGATGCCGACCGCCAGCCCGCCGAGGGCCGGCCACCACATCCAGTGGATCGGCAGGCGGCCGAACAGGTCTTCGGTCTTGTAGAGCGCCATCGACAGCGAACGCGACAGCGCCCCGCACAGCAGCCCCGCGATCACGCACGAGCCCAGTGCCGGCAGGGTCGCCGGGGCGGTTGCCAGCGGAAAGAGCGGACCCGGCTCCAGCACCAGTACGCGCAGGAAGCCGGCCACCGCGCACGCCACCGCCACCGGCAGCATGCTGCGCGGACGCCATTCGAACAGCAGCAGCTCCACCGCCAGCAGCAGCGCCGCCACCGGGGTGCCGAACACGGCCGTCATGCCAGCGGTGGCGCCGGCCACCAGCAGTGTCTTGCGCTCGGCGGCGGTCAGCCTGAAGCACTGCGCGAGCAGCGAGCCGATCGCGCCGCCGGTCATGATGATCGGGCCTTCCGCACCGAACGGTCCGCCGCTGCCGATCACGATGCCCGATGACAGCGGCTTGAGCACCGCCACTTTGGGCGACATCCGGCTCTTGCCGAACAGGATCGCCTCAATCGCTTCGGGGATGCCGTGGCCACGGATCTTGTCCGAGCCGAAGCGCGCCATCAGACCCACG
This sequence comes from Ralstonia syzygii subsp. syzygii, assembly GCA_919592095.1. Classification (GTDB taxonomy): domain Bacteria; phylum Pseudomonadota; class Gammaproteobacteria; order Burkholderiales; family Burkholderiaceae; genus Ralstonia; species Ralstonia syzygii. The sequence goes on from CAKKOY010000053.1 coordinate 21,383, forward strand.
ATCAGCCCGCCGATGACCGGCACCGCGATGACCCACAGCCCCAGCGTGTTGCCGGCCGGCGAACGGTCCGCGAACGACAGCGTCTGGAAGAAGAACAGGTTGGTGAAGAAGCGGATCAGGCCAAGCAGCGCCGCTGCCGCCAGCGTGGCGAGCGCGGCGATGACGACCGCCAGCGCGGCGGTGCGGAACAGGGTGGTGTCGGTGGCGAAGTCGCGCCGCAGGGCGTCGGTTTGCATGGGGGCGCTCCTACGCTTCGAAATCGGGCAGGCGGAAGGCGCGCTTGAAGGCACTCAGCTCGCTCTGGTGCAACGCTGCCAGCTGGCCGACGCAGCGGTCGCCCTTTTTCGTCAGATGGACTTCCACCTGACGCGCATCGGTGGCGCTCGGCCGGCGCTCGACCAGGCCGGCTTCTTCGCAGCGCGTGACCAGCGCCACGGTGCCGTGCGGCGAAGCCTGCAGGCGCTCCGCCAGTTCGCCGACGGTGGCCCATTCGCGGCCGGCGAATCCTTTGACGTGCAGCAGCAGCTGGTATTGCAGCGGCGTGATGCCGTTGGACTGGATCAGGTCTTCGGAGGCGCGCAGGAAGCGGCGCAGGTGGTAGCGGAAGTCGGACAGGGCTTCGAAGTCCGCTTTGGTGAGGGGGCGGGGTGGGGTGGGGACGGGCATGGGGGTGTTCGATGATATGCGTCAAATATATCACATCATGACATATTTGGCGGCCATGCGCTTCTGGAGCCACGCGATGAGGGAGTTGGCCCGCTAGTACCTCAGCACAGAGGTTATGACAGTTTGGGTAGGTTGTAGGACAGGCAAGCAGTTGTGGTCAACGAGCAGCTCAATGCTGCGAGCGATGCCTGCTTGCCGGCG
>CAKKOY010000054.1 GCA_919592095.1 Ralstonia syzygii subsp. syzygii
TTCGTGCAACCCTTCCAGCTCTCTCTCCCAGCCCCTCACCGTTCCTTGCATCGGACCATGATCGTCTCATCTCACATGGACAACATCATAGGCGATAGGTACGGCTGTAGTGCTAAGCCCAAAGGATAGATGGGGCAAAACGGGTCGATGACGTGGAACCGATCACCCTTGAAGTCTCGGCCACGGGCCCCATCTAGCCGGCGCAATGATTGAGCAGTCCAACAACAGCAACACGATGTTTCCGCCCGGAGGTGCACCATGCAAATGATCTACAACAGCGACAACTACTGTGTTGTCGAGTTCGGTGCCGACGGTCAACACGCCACCTTGTCTGCTGGCGGTTACGAAATCGTGGATAAAAACCTCAAGCGTGAAATCTTCCTCGGCGGCGAACTCGCCGAGCACTTCCGCGAGGACGTGAAGCGGCTGATCGCCAGCGAACCGACGGTCGAAGAGGTGGATGCCTTCCTCGGCAAGTTCGACACGGTGATGACGCAGCCGGTGGTCATGCACTGACACGACATCGCGGCGGCGCATGCGGCGCCGCCCGGAGCCGGCCCGTCCGGCTCACGAAAAAACGCCCGGGCCTTGACGGCTGCGGGCGTTTTTTCCTTTGCGGGCGGTTGGCTATCGGCGCCATAGACGCCGGCTAACACTGCTCCCACGGCAGGCCGGCATGCCGCCAGCCGTTGAGCGTGTTGCGATGCCGCGTCCCATCCAGATCGCCCTCGAAGCCGTGGCGGACCACATAGACCTCGCGGAAGCCCGCCGCCTCCAGTGCCTGCACGGCCGCCGCCGAACGGTTACCGCTGCGGCAGATCAGCACGATCGGCCGATCGATGCCGTGGCCGGACAGCTTGTGCACCGCCGGCACGAACTCCGGATTGACCTCCCAGTGCGGGCCATCGTTCCATGACACATGGTGCGAACCGGCCGGATGGCCGACGAACAGGTGCTCCATCTCGCTGCGGCAATCGATGAAAAGCGCGGCGGGGGTGCGCTGCAGGAAAGCATGGGCGTCGTCAGGGTCGAGCAGGTGCATGGTGGCCTCGGGACAAGCGGAGGATTCCGATTATAGGAGCGCAGGTCCGCGCAATGCCGGCAAGTCCTTGATGCGACTGGTAAAATTCCCGCCTGCCCGCAGTTCGCAAGACCTTGCCCGGCCAACCTACCGGAGTCCCCATGACCGCGCCCCTGCCCTACACCCGTGCCGCCAACCTGCCCGCGCTGCTGCGCGAGCACATCCTGATCCTGGACGGCGCGATGGGCACCATGATCCAGCGCTACAAGCTGACCGAGGCGCAATACCGCGGCGAGCGCTTCGCCGACCATCCTGTGGACGTGAAGGGCAACAACGAACTGCTGCTGCTGACGCGCCCCGAGGTCATCCGCGAGATCCACGAGCAGTACCTGGCGGCGGGCGCGGACCTGATCGAGACCAACACCTTCGGCGCCACCACCGTCGCGCAGGAAGACTACAAGATGGCGGACCTGGCCTACGAGATGAACGTGGTCGCCGCCCGCCTGGCGCGCGAGGCCTGCGACAAGTACAGTACGCCGGACAAGCCCCGCTTCGTGGCCGGCGCCTTCGGCCCGACGCCCAAGACCGCCAGCATCTCGCCCGACGTCAACGACCCGGGCGCGCGCAACATCAACTTCGACCAGCTGCGCGACGCCTACTACGACCAGGGCAAGGCCTTGCTGGAAGGCGGCGCCGATGTCTTCCTGGTCGAGACCATCTTCGATACGCTCAACGCCAAGGCCGCGCTGTTCGCCATCGACCAGCTCTTCGAGGACACCGACGAGCGCGTGCCCGTGATGATCTCCGGCACCGTCACCGACGCCTCGGGCCGCATCCTGTCGGGCCAGACCGTCGAGGCGTTCTGGAACAGCCTGCGCCATGCCAGGCCGATCACCTTCGGCCTGAACTGCGCGCTGGGCGCGGCGCTGATGCGCCCGTACATCGCCGAGCTGGCCAAGATCTGCGACACCGCCGTCTCGTGCTACCCGAACGCCGGCCTGCCCAACCCGATGAGCGACACCGGCTTCGACGAAACGCCCGACGTCACCTCCAGCCTGGTCGACGAATTCGCCGCCGCCGGGCTGGTGAACCTGGTCGGCGGCTGCTGCGGCACCACGCCCGAGCACATCAAGGCGATCGCCGAGCGCGTGGCGCAGCGCAAGCCGCGCGCGTGGCCGGGCCAGTACCGAGAAGCCGCCTGACATCACCCTGCACGGCAACCTGTTGAAGCCGGGCGAACACGCCCCCGCATGACCGAACCCCGCACACCATGACCGACCACCTCATGCGCCTTTCCGGCCTCGAACCGTTCAACATCGGCGAAGACACGCTGTTCGTCAATGTCGGCGAACGCACCAACGTCACCGGATCCAAGGCGTTCGCGCGCATGATCCTGAACAGCCAGTTCGACGAGGCGCTCGCCGTGGCGCGCCATCAGGTCGAGAACGGCGCGCAGGTCATCGACGTGAACATGGACGAGGCCATGCTCGACTCCAAGGCGGCGATGGTGCGCTTCCTGAACCTGATCGCCTCGGAGCCGGACATCGCGCGCGTGCCGATCATGATCGACTCGTCCAAGTGGGAGGTGATCGAGGCCGGCCTGAAGTGCGTGCAGGGCAAGGCCATCGTCAACTCGATCTCGCTCAAAGAAGGCGAGGAACAGTTCGCCCACCACGCCAAGCTGATCAAGCGCTACGGCGCCGCCGCCGTGGTGATGGCCTTCGACGAGCAGGGCCAGGCCGACACCTTCGCCCGCAAGACCGCGATCTGCAAGCGCAGCTACGACTTCCTGGTCAACGAGGTCGGCTTCCCGCCGGAAGACATCATCTTCGATCCGAACATCTTCGCGGTCGCGACCGGCATCGAGGAACACAACAACTACGCGGTCGACTTCATCGAGGCGACGCGCTGGATCAAGCAGAACCTGCCGCACGCCAAGGTGAGCGGCGGCGTGTCGAACGTATCGTTCTCGTTCCGCGGCAACGACGTGGTGCGCGAGGCCATCCACACCGTGTTCCTGTACTACGCCATCGGTGCGGGCATGGACATGGGCATCGTCAACGCGGGCCAGCTCGGCGTGTACGAGAACCTCGACCCCGAACTGCGCGAGCGTGTGGAAGACGTGGTGCTGAACCACCGCCCCGATGCGACCGACCGCCTGCTGGAAATCGCCGACCGCTACAAGGGCGGCGGCACCAAGCGCGAAGAGAACCTCGCCTGGCGCGAGCAGCCGGTGGAAAAACGCCTCGCCCACGCGCTGGTGCACGGCATCAATGACTACGTGGTCGAAGACACCGAAGAAGTCCGCCAGAAGATCTTTGCCGCCGGCGGCCGCCCGATCCAGGTGATCGAGGGCCCGCTGATGGACGGCATGAACATCGTCGGCGACCTCTTTGGCGCGGGCAAGATGTTCCTGCCGCAGGTGGTGAAATCCGCCCGCGTGATGAAGCAGGCGGTGGCGCACCTGATCCCGTTCATCGAGGAAGAGAAGCGGCGGATCGCGGCCGCCGGCGGCGACGTGCGCTCGCGCGGCAAGATCGTCATCGCCACGGTCAAGGGCGACGTGCACGACATCGGCAAGAACATCGTCACCGTCGTGCTCCAGTGCAACAACTTCGAAGTCGTGAACATGGGCGTGATGGTCCCGTGCAACGAGATCCTGGCGAAGGCGAAGGTCGAGGGCGCGGACATCATCGGCCTGTCGGGCCTGATCACGCCGTCGCTCGAAGAGATGGCCTACGTGGCCTCCGAGATGCAGCGGGACGAGTACTTCCGCGTGAAGAAGATTCCGCTGCTGATCGGCGGCGCAACGACCAGCCGCGTGCACACCGCCGTCAAGATCGCCCCGAACTACGAAGGCCCGGTGGTCTACGTGCCGGACGCCTCGCGCTCGGTGAGCGTGGCCTCCAGCCTGCTGTCCGACGAGGCCGCCGCGCGCTACATCGACGAACTGCACGCCGACTACGACCGCATCCGCACCCAGCACGCCAGCAAGAAGGCCACGCCGATGGTGTCGCTGGCCGCCGCGCGCACCAACAAGACCAGGATCGACTGGGCCGGCTACACCCCGCCCAAGCCGAAGTTCATCGGCCGCCGCGTGTTCGGCAACTACGACCTGAACGAGCTCGCGCAGTACATCGACTGGGGTCCGTTCTTCCAGACGTGGGACCTGGCCGGCAAATTCCCCGACATCCTCAACGACGAGATCGTCGGCGAATCGGCCCGCCGCGTGTTCTCCGACGGCAAGAGCATGCTCGCGCGCCTGATCGCCGGACGATGGCTGACGGCCAACGGCGTGATCGCCATGCTGCCGGCCAATACCGTCAACGACGACGACATCGAGATCTACACCGACGAGACCCGCTCGGAAGTCGCCCTCACCTGGCACAACATCCGACAACAGAGCGAGCGCCCCATCATCGACGGCGTGATGCGCCCGAACCGCTGCCTGGCGGACTTCATCGCCCCCAAGGACACCGGCATCGCCGACTACATCGGCCTCTTCGCGGTGACGGGCGGCATCGGGGTCGACAAGCGCGAAGCGGCCTTCGAGGCCGACCACGACGACTACAGCGCGATCATGCTCAAGGCGCTGGCCGACCGCTTTGCCGAAGCCTTCGCCGAGTGCCTGCACGCCCGCGTGCGGCGCGACCTGTGGGGCTACGCCGCGGACGAAACGCTGGACAACGACGCGCTGATCCGCGAGGAATACCACGGCATCCGCCCGGCGCCGGGCTACCCGGCCTGCCCGGAGCACACCGTCAAGCGCGACATGTTCCGCGTGCTCGACGCGCAGGAGATCGGCATGGGCCTGACCGACGCACTGGCCATGACGCCAGCGGCCTCGGTCTCGGGCTTCTACCTGTCGCACCCGGACAGCACCTACTTCACGATCGGCAAGATCGGCCAGGACCAGGTGGACGACATGGCCGCGCGCAGCGGGGAAGACCGGCACAATGTGGAGCGCGCCCTGGCGCCCAACCTGTAAATCTGTGACAAGACGTTTAAGACATGGCGGCCGCATCGCCATGTCCGGCATCCCGCCAAGCCGCGCCGGCATTGGGATGCGTGGTGTTTCAAGTCGCTGCCGGCCGATATTACAAAGGCTTACACCCCCTAACAGTCGTAACCATGGAGCGTCCCCTAGACTGAAGCCTCACTCATCGACACAGAGTGAAGCCGCGACGAATCCTTCGCGTGGCCATCCAGAACGAAAGGAGTCTCTTCCATGAACAAGCTGCTGCTCTCTCTGTCCGCCATCGCCATCGCTGCTGCTTCGGCTTACGCCAATGCCCAAACCCCGTCGGCCGATGCCGGCGCGTCGCTGCAGACCAACGGCGCGGCGGCTGTCGCTCCGGCACAAGGTTCTGCCGGCCTGGGCCTGAAGGCCGGCACCGGCGCCAAGGTGAATACCGAAGCCGTGAAGAGCCAACTGAGCGACAAAACCGAGCAAGGCGCCAAGGCTGTGCACGAGCACAAGGCACACGGTGAGAAGCTGACCCACAAGGCGACGGAGAAGGCCGGACACGCTGTCAAGAGCGCCAAGACCGAAGTCACCGGCGGCGCGAGCGCCGACGCCAACGTCAGCGGTGGCGCGACCACGCTGACCAAGTAATCCCGACAGGTTGCCGGGCTCCGGCCCGGCCTGCGGCACCCACGGGGCGGAACCATCCGCCCCGTTTTGTTTGTCTTGTTGGCGGCGACCGGGCGCGCCGCTTGTTCCCGACCAGCGCACTTCCCGTGTTGCGACTCAAGCACATCCGGGAGGGGCGCGGATGGAACCGCGGAGCACAGCCCGCCCGTCGCTGATATGGGCCACTCCGGTTTGGCGCCGCAGTCCGATACAATTACTGTCGTATCGAGCCAACAAGCACGACGCGTGCGCGCGGGAATGCCGCCGGACGTGACGTCGACAAGGAGCAGCATGATTCGCGTCCTGATTGCGGACGACCATGAGATCGTCCGCGCCGGTCTCCGGCAGTTCCTGTCGGAAGAGCGGGACATCGAAGTGGCGGGGGAGGCGGCCAGCGGGGAAGAGGTGATGGAGCAACTCCGCACCGGGGTCTTCGACGTGGTGGTGCTGGACATTTCCATGCCAGACCGCAACGGCATCGATACGCTCAAGCTGGTACGACAGCGTCACCCGGACCTGCCGGTGCTGATCCTGTCCACCTTTCCGGAAGACCAGTACGCGATCAACCTGATCCGGGCCGGCGCCTCGGGCTACCTGACCAAGGAAAGCGCACCGGACGAACTCGTCAAGGCTATCCGCACCGTCTCGCAAGGCCGCCGCTATGTGAGCCCGACCGTCGCCGAGCTGCTGATCGGCGGGCTGGAGAAGCCGACCGACCAGCCGCTGCACCAGACCCTGTCCAAGCGCGAATTCCAGATCTTCTGCAAGCTGGCGCGCGGCCAATCGGTCTCGATCATCGCCGAAGAGCTGTTCCTGAGCGTCAAGACGGTCAGTACGTACCGCACCCGAATCCTGGAAAAGATGGGCATGAAGTCGAATGCCGACCTGACGTATTACGCCATCAAGAACGGATTGGTGGAATAACGCCGCAGCGGCCGGACGACGGGGCCCCCGACACCCCGGCATCGGCCGCAAACCCTGTTGGCATGTAGGACAACATCCGATAGCACCCGCTAAACCCGCTGGCTACCATCAACGCATGCTGGATCAAGCCGTCACCCTCTCCACCCGTGGCTTGCGCGTCCTGTTGATCGAGGATTCCCCCGTGCTGCGCGGCATGGTGCTGGAGTACCTCAAGGCCTTCGTGGCGGTGGTGGAATGGGCAGACACGGAAGACCTGGCACTGCGCCTGTTGGCGCAAGGCCACTACGACGTCGTCATCGTGGACCTGCAGCTGCGCCAGGGAAACGGCTTCAAGGTGCTGCAGACGCTGCGCGACCAGGCGTCGCCGAGCGTGCGCATCGTCTACACCAACCACGCCCAGGTGCCGACCTACCGGCAGCGCTGCCTCGAAGCGGGCGCCAACTACTTCTTCGACAAATCGCTTGAGCTCGACAAGGTGTTCGAGGTCATCGAAGAGCGCGCGGGCATGGTCCGCCCGCGTCCGCAGGCAGCCCATGACCCGCACCACTGAGCGGCACGGGCATCGGCACGGACGGCGTCCCTTTTCCCCACCACCGAGGAGTCTGCGATGAAAACGCTGTGTGCCGTCTTCGCACTGTCCTGCATGCTTCTGGCCGGCTGCAACACCATGGCCAGCGCGGGCAAGGACATCCAGACCGGCGGCAAGAAGCTGGAAAACGCCGCTGACAGTACCAAGCAGAAGATGTAAGCCGCCTCGGGCGGTACGACAGAGGCCCCGCTACGGGGCTTTTTTATTGGGCGGCGCGCATCAGACCAGCGCGTTGCCCTTGCCCGCCAGGGGGAGGTCCCCCGCCACCGGCCCGTTGGCGGCATCACCGTGGTCGATCACCGCGTCGGTCGACGGCAGTTCGACGATGATGGTGACACCACCACCCGGCATCGAATCGATCGTCAGCGTGCCGCCCAGCGCGATGGCGCGCTGCTCCATGCCCAGCAGGCCATGATGGCCGACCATGCGCCGGCGCTCGAGGTCAGCCGGGAAGCCGCGGCCGTTGTCGCGCACGCGCAGCCGCACGCCCTCCTCGCTCACATCCAGCGCCACGGAGACGACGGTCGCGTGCGCATACTTCGAGGCGTTGGTCAGCGACTCCTGCACGATGCGGTACAGCGCGATGGCCGCGTCGTCGGTGAGCTTGGGTATCTCGTCGGGCAGGCTGACCTCGGTCTGCCACTGATTGCGCGTGCCGACGTCTTCGGTCAGCTGCGTGAGGGCCTCGGCCAGGCCCAGGTTGAGCAGGATGGTCGGCCGCAGGTCTTCGATCAGGCGTCGCTTGATCTGGATGCCCTGATCGACGTGGGCCATCACGCGCGTGATCTTGTCCGCCACGGCCGGCTCGGAGGCCGTGATGCGCGAGCGCAGCCAGTGCAGGTCCATCTTGGTGGCGGTGAGAAGGGCACCCAGCTCATCGTGCAGTTCGCGCGCCAGGCGCGTCTTCTCGTCCTCGGTCACGCGCTGCAGGTGGGCGGCCAGGTCCGACAGCTGCCGCGTGCGCTCGCGCACCATGCGGTCGAGCTTCTGGCTTTCCTCTTCGAGCTTGTCGCGCTCCTGCTCGGTGGCGGCCAGGCGCTTGGCGTGCTGCATGCCCAGCACCACCAGCAGGATGATGTTGACTGCGGTGATCAGCGCGATGCCGTAGCGTGACAGCGCCAGATCGCGCTCGGCGTGCTCCAGGCTGCGCGCCACTGTGCCGATCTCGCGCTGGCGCAGCCGGTCCAGGCCCTGGCGCACCGCCTCCATCGACGCCTTGCCGAAATCCGTGCGGATCAGGTCCAGCGCCACCTCCAGGTCACGCTTGCCGTAGATCAGCGTGAGTTCCATCTCGGTGAGCTTGCGGCTGACCTGCAGCGCAGTATCGGAGAACAGCTTGAGCGCTTCGGGATCGTTGGCGTAGTGGTCGCGGATCTCCGCCATCAGCGCGTGGATGTGCGGGATGGCCTTGTTGTAGGGATCGAGGTATTCGTCCTTGCCCGTGAGCAGGAAACCACGCTGGCCAGCCTCCGCGTTGACGAGTTCGGCGAGCAGTTCGTTGATGGCGGTTTCGGCCTGCTGCGACTGGATCACCTGCCGGTAGCCCTGGCTCAAGCGAATGTTGCCCGTCTCGGACGCAATCAGTACGCCCAGCGTCAGCAGGATGCCGCCGGCAAGCAGCAGGGTGGAGCGCAGAGATGACCGCATGGCACGCAGACCGTGAGCAACGCGTCAAACCGCCAGACGCGGCGCGCGTTTATGTGTGTTTTTTATAGCAATTCGCATCATACCCCCAGGCGGTCGGGGCGACACCTGTGGACAACCCGCTGTGCCGGGCAAGGCCCGTCACGGCGTCAGCGCCCCCGCCACGCGGCACGGGCACGTGCTGGAGGCAGTGCTGGCAGCGGAGAAAGAGCACGCGGACGCGTTGTCCGACATGCGGCACGGCCGTTAGGGCCGCTCGCGGACACGGCGGCATCGGCGGGTGCCGCCAGCGGTCTCCCCCCGCTCCCGGCCCGCTGTGGCCGGCTGCCCGGACCGCCATGGCGGCGGCCGGGCGTGTTTTTGTCCGGGGCTCAGACGCCCCACATGACGTTGGCGCTCTCCTGCAGCGACTCTTCCAGCATGTGGAGCAGCGGGTAGGCGCGCTGGCCGAGATGCGGCGGCTCGTCCTCACCCTCCTCGTCGGGCTGGCCCGACAGCTCGGCCACCTGGATGTGCGCGTGGTGCGAGTCGTCCTTGATGGCGCGCTTGAGGCGCTCGATGGCGTGCGGCATCTCTTCGGGCGTGATGACACCGCGCTCGCCCAGCGTCTTGCCGATCACGCCCAGCAGCACCATGGCGAGATCCTTCTGCATGGAGAACTTTTGCGAAGCGTGCGAAGTAAAGGTGATCATGGTTTCGGTCTTCCCGTGGTTGGGTCGTAGGGTTACCGCTGCTTGCCGGGGCGCAGGCGGATCAAGCTCAGACCGCGGCTCACCTGATAAAATTTCGTACTTTTCCCCGAACAACGCAACTGGCCGCGCCGGGACTGGATTTCAAACGGTTTCAGCACGGCCGGCGCCATGGTTTCCCTATGCTGCCCTCCCACAAACAGACGATCTCCCAATTGCTGTCCGACGCCGTCGGTACCCTGCTGCCGGAAGGCACGAACCGACCGGAAATCGTCCTGGAGCGACCGAAGCAGGCCGCGCACGGCGACATCGCGTGCAACGTCGCGCTGCAGCTGGCCAAGCCGCTGGGCACCAACCCGCGCGAACTCGCCAACCGGATCGCCGACGGCATCCGCGCCGATGCGCGCGGCCAGCGGCTCGTCTCGGCGGTGGAAATCGCCGGCCCGGGCTTCATCAACCTGCGCCTGTCGCCCACCGCGCGCACCGATGTGCTCGCCGCCGTGTTCGCCGAGAGCGACCGCTACGGTGCTGCCTACACCCATGACGGCGCGCCGGTGCTGGTGGAATTCGTCTCGGCCAACCCGACCGGCCCGCTGCACGTCGGCCACGGCCGCCAGGCAGCGCTGGGCGACGCGCTGGCCAGCCTGCTGGAGTGGCAGGGCCACAAGGTCAACCGCGAGTTCTACTACAACGACGCGGGCGTGCAGATCCACAACCTGGCCGTCTCGGTGCAGGCCCGCGCGCGCGGCTTCAAGCCGGGCGACGCCGGCTGGCCCGAGGCCGCCTACAACGGCGACTACATCGCCGACATCGCCGCCGACTACCTCGCCGGCAAGACCGTGCGCGCCTCCGACGGCGAGCCGGTGACCGGTGCGCGCGACGTGGAGAACCTCGAAGCCATCCGCCGCTTTGCCGTCACGTACCTGCGCAACGAGCAGGACATCGACCTGCAGGCCTTCGGGGTGAAGTTCGACCACTATTACCTCGAATCGTCGCTGTACGCCGACGGCAAGGTGCAGCAGACCGTCGACGCGCTGATCGACGCCGGCAAGACCTACGAACAGGACGGCGCGCTGTGGCTGCGCACCACCGATGACGGCGACGACAAGGACCGCGTGATGCGCAAGTCCGACGGCAGCTACACCTACTTCGTGCCGGACGTGGCCTACCACACCACCAAGTGGGGGCGCGGCTTCACGCAGGTCATCAACGTGCAGGGCAGCGACCACCACGGCACCATCGCCCGCGTGCGCGCCGGCCTGCAGGGCTTGGGACTGGGCATCCCCAAGGGCTACCCCGACTATGTCCTGCACAAGATGGTGACGGTGATGAAGGACGGCGCCGAGGTGAAGATCTCCAAGCGCGCCGGCTCCTACGTGACCGTGCGCGACCTGATCGAATGGAGCAACGGCGACGCCGAGTCCGAAGCCGGCGTCGACACCATCCGCGCCTGCGTCGAATCGGGCGTGCCGAGCTGGCCCGGGCGCTTCACGCGCGGCCGTGATGCGGTGCGCTTCTTCCTGCTGTCGCGCAAAGCGGATACGGAATTCGTCTTTGACGTGGACCTGGCGCTCAAGCAGAGCGACGAGAACCCGGTGTACTACGTGCAATACGCACACGCCCGGATCTGCTCGGTGTTCGAGCAGTGGCATGCGCGCGAGGGGGGCGACGTGGCTTCGCTCGCCGGTGCCGACCTCGCCGCCGTGGCGGGCCCGGAAGCCAGCCCGCAGGCCGTCGCGCTGGTCCAGCGCATCGCGGCCTTCCCGGACGTGCTGGCCGACGCCGCCCGCGAACTGGCGCCGCATGCCGTCGCCTTCTACCTGCGCGACCTGGCGGGCGACTTCCACACCTTCTACAACGCAGACCGCGTGCTGGTGGACGATGACGCCGTCAAGCGTGCCCGCCTGGCGCTGCTGGCGGCCACGCGCCAGGTGCTGCGCAACGGCCTGGCGGTGATCGGCGTCTCGGCGCCGCAAAAGATGTGAGGCGCGCGACTGCCCGCTGCACGGCGCTCTTATAATCGGCGCATCTAGAAGGATCGACATGGCACGCAATACGCAATCTTCCCGCGCCCGCTCGCAACGGGGCGGCACGTTCCTGGGCCTGGTGCTCGGCCTGATCGTCGGACTGGCGATCGCCGTGGTGGTGGCGGTGTACATCACCAAGGCGCCGGTGCCGTTCGTCGCGCGCAACGGTGCGCAGCCCAAGCCGAGCGAGCCGGGCAACGTGGTCAACCCGCTGCCGGCCCCGGTCCAGCCGGCTCCGCAGGCGAGCGGCTCGGCAGCCGATCCGAACGCTCCGCTGTGGAGCCGCGTGCCGGCCAAGCCGGTCGACCAGGTGCCGGAGCCGAGCCAGCCGGGCACCCAGCAGCCCCCCCAGGCCCCGGCCACGCCCAAGCCGGCCGAGCCGGCCAGCAGCGTCGCGGTGCAGCGCCCGCCCAAACCGGTCGCCCCGCCGCCGGCCGAGAAGCCGGTGGCCGACCCGATCGCCGAGATTGCCCGCCAGGATGCGGCCAAGACGGGCTACTTCCTGCAAGTAGGCGCTTACGATTCCGCTGAATACGCCGAGCGCCAGAAGGGTAATCTCGCCATGCAGGGCTTCGAGGCCAAGGTCACGCAGCGCGAGGTGAACGGCACCACCAAATACCGCGTCCGCCTGGGGCCGTTCAATTCGCTGGACGAGATGACAGCCGTGCGCTCACGCCTGCAGGCCAGCGGTGTCGAATCCACGGTGATCCGCTTCGCACGGCAATGACGTCAAAAACGACATGGCACCGCCTGAACCCGATGCGGCGGCGCCGGTCAGAAGCCTGAGGATCGGGTCACCGATCGCCTTTCGCTCCATTTCCATCCCACCATGAAAAAACTCGCTGCTTTCCTGATTGTCCTCGCTACTGGCGCCGGCCTCCTGATGACCGCTCCCGCCCAGGCTGCCCCGACGGCTGGCAAGGAATACAAAGTGCTGCAAACGCCGCAGCCCGTGCCAACCGGCAAGATCGAAGTGACAGAGTTCTTCTGGTACGGCTGCGCGCACTGCTACGACTTCGAAAACACCTGGACGGCGTGGGCCGCCAAGCAGGGCAAGGACGTGGTGATCAAGCGCGTGCCGGTGGCCTTCAACCCCAAGCTGGAACCGCACACCCGGATCTATTACACGCTGGAAGCGCTGGGCAAGCTGGACGCCAAGGACGCCAGCGGCCGTACCCTGCATGACCTCGTGTTCGACCAGTTGCACAAGAACTACCGCTCGATGTCGGAGCCGGACCAGATCGCCGACTTCATGGCGGCCAACGGCGTGGACCGCAAGGCCTTCCTGGACGCCTACAACTCGTTCGGCGTGAACGCCAATACCAAGCGCGCCGCGCAGCTGGCGGACCAGTACAAGATCGAAGGCGTGCCGACCGTCGTGGTGCAGGGCAAGTACACCACCTCGCCGGCCGATGCGGGCAGCAACGTGGGCACCGCCCAGACGCTCGACTACCTCGTCCAGCAGGTGCGCGACAACAAGATGTGATGGAAGACAGCGTCCGGAGCCAGAGCTCCGGGCGCGACACCGTCGCCGACGCCCGCCTTCGCGCGGGCTTTTTTTGTGGTCGGCAACCCGGCTGTTTCGCCGGAAAGGAATCCCGCATGAGTCAGATCATCTTCATCACCGGCGCGTCGAGCGGCATCGGCCAGGCGCTGGCCCGCCAGTACGCCGCGCGCGGCGCCACGCTCGGACTGGTCGCGCGCCGCGTCGATGCCCTGCACGATTTCGTGCAGACGCTGCCGGCCGGCATCGCCGTTCACTGCTATGCCGCGGACGTGCGCGATGCCCAATCGATGCACGACACCGCCACGGCGTTCATGGCCGCGGCCGGCGTGCCCGACGTGGTGATCGCCAATGCCGGCATCTCGGTGGGCACCGACCTGCGCGAGGCCGACGACCTGCCCGCCTTTGCCGCCGTGATGGAAACCAACTGGATGGGGGTGCTCCATACCCTGCAGCCCTTCGTCGGGCCCATGCTCGCCCGCGCCGAACCCGGCCGGCCGGGCGGCACGCTGGTGGGCATCGCCAGCGTGGCGGGCGTGCGGGGCCTGCCGGGCGCGGCGGCCTACAGCGCGTCCAAGGCGGCGGTGATCAAGCTGATGGAGAGCCTGCGCGTGGAGTTCAGCCCGAAGGGGCGACCGGGCCTGCGCGTGGTCACCCTTGCGCCGGGCTACATCCGCACGCCGATGACCGAGCACAATCCCTATCCGATGCCCTTCCTGATGCCGGCGGACCGCTTTGCCCAGCAAGCCGTGCATGCCATCGACCGAGGCACGCGCTTCAAGGTGCTACCGTGGCAGATGGGCGTGGTCGCGAGCCTGCTGCACGTGCTGCCGCGCTGGCTGTACGACCTCGCCTTTGCGCGCGCGCCGCGCAAGCCGCGCAACCCCGGAATCTCCTGATGACCTTCACCGACGCGCTCGGACAGGCGCACGCCCCCGTCGACACCACGCCGCGCATCGCCAGCCTGGTGCCGTCCATCACCGACCTGCTGTTCTCGCTGGACCTGGGCGGGCAGCTCGTCGCGCGCAGCGGCTTTTGCATCCACCCGCGCGAGGCGGTGCGGGCCATCCCCACGGTCGGCGGCACCAAGACGGTCAAGCTCGACCGGCTGCGCGAACTGGCGCCCACGCACGTCATCGTCAACATCGACGAGAACACGCGCGAGACGGCCGACAAGCTGCGCGAGTTCGTCCCCCACGTCATCGTCACGCACCCGTGCGCGCCGGAGGACAACCTGGCGCTGTACCAATTGCTGGGTGGCATCTTCCGGCGCGAGGCGCAGGCGCAGCGGCTGTCCGAGGCACTCACGCGCGAGCTGGAGGCCCTGCGCGGCCGCACGTTCCCGCCGCGCCGGGTGCTGTACGCGATCTGGCAGGACCCGTGGATGACCGTCGCGCGCGACACCTACATCTCGCGCATGCTGGCGCTAATCCGCTGCCAGACCTGGCCCGAAGACCCGGCGCCGGTGCAATGCGGTACGGGTAAGCACGGCGACTGCGTCCGCCCCAACCGGCCCGATACGCGCTACCCCACGTTCCGCTGGAGCGACGAAGTGGTGCGCAGCATCGACTGCGTGCTGCTGTCCACCGAGCCCTACAGCTTTACCGAGGCCCATGCCGACGCGCTGGAGAAGCAGATCGGCAAGCCGGTCTACCTGGTGGATGGCGAGATGGTGTCGTGGTATGGCAGCCGGGCGATCGAAGGCGTGCGCTACCTGGGGCGGCTGGCGCAGGCGCTGCGCTGAGCGGCACCCCGCCCGGTCCCACGGGGCCACGGCCCAAAAGCAAAACCCGCCGGCTGGCGGGTTTTGTCGTTCCTGGGCGGCGCGCCGAGCCGAGTCAGCGCACAAACCCGTAGTCGTACTCGATCTTGCAGATGCGCAGGTGGTACGCGGCATACCACTGGTCGCGCCCCTGCTGCTGCGCGATGCGATGCTCGGCCTGGTTCTTCCACTCGTGGATGGCCTCCAGCGACGACCAGTACGACACCGTGATGCCCGGCCGCCCCTGCTCCGCCGCCGCCTCGTCGCGCACGGATTCGATGCCGAGAAAGCCGGGCATGGTGCGCGCCAGTTCGACCATGCGCTCGGCCATGGCACCGTAGCCGTTGTCGCCGTCGGTGCGGATCGAGGAGAAGATCACCGCGTAATACGGCGCGTGGGGCGTGCGTGCGGGAAACGGCAGCACGGCGGCGCTGTCGTCGAGGACGTCGTGTGGTTCGGACATGCAGGGCTCCTGGCCGGCATCAGGCCGGTACGTGGAATCGGATGATGCCATCGGCGCCCGTCCCGCGCACCACTTCGCCGCGATGCCACAGCGCGTGCAGGTGGGCCAGCGCTTCGCCCATCGCAAAGGTCATCTGGTGCACGTCGAACTGGCGCTTGAAGATGACGTCGACGATGTCGCGTGCCGACTGGGGCGCGCGCCGGCATGCGACGAGCGTATCGGCGAGGCGGTCGGCGTGGTGGTCGCGCAGTTGGCGGATGCGCGTGTGCAGGCCGCGGAACGGCCGCCCGTGCGAGGGCAGGATCAGCACGTCCTCCGGCAGCGCCTCGTACTTGTCGAGCGAGTTGAGATACAGCGTGAGCGGATCGGCCTCGGGCTCGATGTCGAACACGCTGACGTTGGTGGAGATGCGCGGCAGCACCATGTCGCCGGAGATCAGCACGCCGGCGTCTTCGCTGTAGAGCGCGACGTGCTCGGGCGCGTGGCCGAAACCGGTGATGACGCGCCAGCGGTGCGCACCGATCGCGACGACCTGGCCGTCCATGATGCGGCGGTACTGCTCGGGCACGCCCGGCACCAGCGTGCTGTAGTAGTCCTTGCGGTTGCGGATGCGCTCGACGGCCTCGGCGTCGGTCAAGCCATGGCGGGCGAAATGGCGCGCGGCGGACTCGCCCCCGGCGTTGGACGCGCCGGTGCCGCCCACCAGCATGCGGGCGAAGGCGTAGTCGCCCAGGCTCATCCACAGGCGCGCGTTCCAGCGCTGGTGGTCGCCGCCTTCGCACAGCCAGCGCGACAGGCCGACGTGGTCGGGGTGGCAGTGCGTCACCAGCACGCGCAGGCCGTCGAGCCCGTCGGCGAAGAGGGTTTCCCAGTGCGCGCGGATGGCTTCGTGGTTGATGCCACAGTCGACGATGGTCCAGCCGTCCCGGCCGTCCTGGCGATCGTGCAGCAGCCACAGGTTGATGTGGTCCAGCGCGAACGGCAGCGGCATGCGCAGCCAGTAGATGCCGGGCGAGACCTGGTGGCGGGTGCCGCCTTCGGGCAGCGTATCGCCCAGGGGATAGTCGAGTTGGTGTTCGAGCGCGTTCATGAGGGGGTCTCGTTCGCTGCCTTCGGCGGGCAGTCTTCCATGCATTGCGGTCTGGCGGCTTTGACGCTAACGTAAACGTCAATTCGCAAGCCGGCCTTCCATCTTAAGCGAAAACGTCAAACGTGACCGCCCGGCGTGCGCCCGTCATCACAGGATCACCTGCCGTATGTCTGTCTCCCCTCCGTCCGCTGCCCATCCCCTCGACGCCGGCCTCGCATCCGGCGACCCCGGCGAGCGCGGCGACGCCAGCTTCACCATCACCGACCTTGCGCGCGAGTTCGACATCACGCCGCGCGCAATCCGCTTCTATGAAGACCAGGGCCTGCTGTCGCCCGACCGCCAGGGGCCGGGCGGGCGCCGCCGCGTCTATTCCGCACGCGAGCGCACGCGCCTGAAGCTGACGCTGCGCGGCAAGCGGCTCGGCCTGTCGCTGGGCGAGATCAAGGAAATCCTGGACCTGTACGAATCGCCGCGCGATACGGTGCCGCAGCTCGAGCGCTTCCTGGCATCGCTGGCGCAGCACCGGGCGGTGCTGACACAGCAGTTGGAAGACCTCAATGCCCAGTTGGCCGAGATCGACCAGCACGAGGCGCAATGCCGCCGCCTGCTGGACGAGGCGCGCAGCGGCGCCGCCAAGGCGCCCAAGCGTCGCAAGGCGGCCTGATTGCCGGACGGCACGCGCTGACGCTGGCACAGTTGACGTTTACGTAAACGTCAATAAAATAACGCGACGCCCTCCCGATCCGGTGCGCCCGCCACAAGCGGCGCGCACCTCACGACTGCCATCCACCCGAGACACCGTCGCGGCCCGAGCCGCGCCCAAGGAGACCACCATGATTGAACTGCCCGGCCTGAGATTCGACCTAGGCGTTGACATCGACATGCTGCGCTCCGCCGTGCGCGACTGGGCCCAGGCCGAGCTGGCGCCGCGCGCCGAAGCGATCGACCGCAGCGACCAGTTCCCGATGGACGCCTGGGAGCAGATGGGCGACCTCGGCGTGCTGGGCATCACGGTAGCGGAGGAGTACGGCGGTGCCAACATGGGCTACCTGGCGCACATGATCGCCATGGAGGAGATCAGCCGGGCCTCCGCCTCGGTCGGGCTGTCGTACGGCGCGCACTCCAACCTGTGCGTCAACCAGCTTCACCGCAATGGCACGCCGGCGCAGAAGGCCAAGTATCTGCCCAAGCTGGTATCGGGCGAGTGGATCGGCGCGCTGGCCATGAGCGAGCCCAACGCCGGCTCGGATGTCGTCAGCATGAAGCTGCGCGCCGAACGCCGCGGCGACCGCTATGTGCTCAACGGCACCAAGATGTGGATCACCAACGGCCCCGACTGCGACGTGCTGGTCGTCTACGGCAAGACCGAGCCGGAGCTGGGCGCGCGCGGCATGACGGCCTTCATTGTCGAGAAAGGCATGAAGGGCTTCTCGGTGGCCCAGAAGCTGGACAAGCTCGGCATGCGCGGCTCGCACACCGGCGAACTGGTGTTCGACAACGTGGAAGTGCCCGCCGAGAAAGTCCTGGGCGAGGAAAACGGCGGCACCAGCGTGCTGATGAGCGGACTGGATTACGAGCGCGCCGTGCTGTCGGGCGGCCCCATCGGCATCATGCAGGCGTGCATGGACGTGGTGACGCCGTATATCCACGACCGCAAGCAGTTCGGCCAGAGCATCGGCGAATTCCAGCTGATCCAGGGCAAGATAGCCGACATGTACACCACGCTGCAGGCCTGCCGCGCCTACCTGTACACGGTCGGCAAGAACCTCGACGCGCTGGGCCGCGAGCACGTGCGCCAGGTGCGCAAGGACTGCGCGGGCGTGATCCTGTACACCGCCGAGAAAGCCACCTGGATGGCCGGCGAAGCCATCCAGATCCTGGGCGGCAACGGTTACATCAACGAATTCCCGACCGGGCGGCTGTGGCGCGACGCCAAGCTGTATGAAATTGGGGCTGGCACGTCGGAAATCCGGCGCATGCTCATTGGCCGTGAACTGTATGCAGAAACCATGTGACGGGTGGCGCGGCCGCCATAGGCGAAACGGATAAGGAGCCAATGCAGGACAGCGGAGCCCATACAATCTAGCTATTGCGGCCCCCGCCCTGCCCGAGCGTGCACGCCATGTCCCATTTCCCCAAGCTTCTCTCCTCGCAGATCGCCTTCGACGTCGCGCGCACGATGCTCGACGGCTTCGACAAGCACTACCGCTTGTTCCGCGAGGTGAGTGTGCAGGCCAAGGCGCGCTTCGAGGACGGGGACTGGGCGGGCCTGCAACAGCTGCAGCGCGACCGCATCGCCTATTACGACGAGCGCGTGCGTGAAGCGTCGGTCATCCTGGAGGATGAATACGACGCCGAGAACATCGACGACGCGATCTGGCGGCAGATCAAGCTGCACTTCATCGGCTTGTTGACCAACCACCATCAACCCGAGCTGGCCGAGACGTTCTTCAACTCGGTGTGCACGCGCATTCTGCATCGCTCGTATTTCAACAACGATTTCATCTTCGTGCGGCCGGCCATCTCGACGGAATACATCGAGAACGAAGAGTCGCCCACCAAACCGACCTACCGCGCCTACTACCCCGGCACACGCGAGGGCCTGGCGAATTGCTTCGAGCGCATCGTCCATAACTTTCAGTTGGAAGCCCCGTTCGAAGACCTGCACCGCGACATCGGCTACCTCGTGCGCGCGGTGGGCGAGCACTTCGGGGACTTCCGCATCGCGCCGAACTTCCAGATCCACGTCCTGTCGTCCCTGTTCTTCCGCAACAAGGCAGCCTATGTGATCGGGCGCGTGATCAACGCAGACAAGACCTTCCCGCTGGCGGTGCCGATCCTGCGCAACGCCGCCGGCCTGCTCACGCTCGATACGGTGCTGCTGCGCCAGGAACAGTTGCTGATCCTGTTCTCGTTCACGCACGCGTACTTCATGGTGGACATGGAGATCCCGTCCGCCTACGTGACCTTCCTGCGCGACCTGATGCCGCGCAAGCCGCGCGCCGAGATCTACACCTCGCTCGGCCTGCAGAAGCACGGCAAGAACCTGTTCTACCGGGATTTCCTCCATCACCTGCAGCACTCGTCGGACAAGTTCATCATCGCGCCCGGCATCAAGGGGCTGGTGATGCTGGTGTTCACGCTGCCGTCGTATCCGTACGTGTTCAAGGTCATCAAGGACTATTTCCCGCCGCCGAAGGAAACCACGCGCGAGCTGATCAAGAGCAAGTACCAGTTGGTCAAGCAGCACGACCGCGTGGGCCGCATGCCCGATACGCTGGAGTATTCGGACGTGGCGTTCCCGCTGTCGCGCTTCGATGACGAGTTGGTCAAGGAGCTGGAGAAACACGCACCGTCGATGCTCGAATTCCAGCTCAGCGCGGACGGCGGCGACGAGATCGTCATCCGCCACGTCTACATCGAGCGCCGCATGACGCCGCTCAATATCTGGCTGCACGAAGGCACCGACGCGCAGGTCGAGCACGGCATCGTCGAATACGGCAATGCCGTCAAGGAGCTGATCGCCGCGAACATCTTCCCCGGCGACATGCTGTACAAGAACTTCGGCGTGACGCGCCACGGCCGCGTGGTCTTCTACGACTACGACGAGATCGAGTACCTGACCGACTGCAACATCCGCGAGGTGCCGCAGCCGCGCAACGAAGAAGAAGAGATGTCGGGCGAGGTCTGGTACAACGTCGGCCAGCACGACATCTTCCCGCAGACGTACCGGACCTTCCTGCTGGGCGACCCGCGCGTGCGCGAGGCCTTCCTCAAGCACCACGCGGACTTCTTCGACCCGGCCATGTGGCAGGCGCACAAGGCGCGCCTGCTGTCCGGACAGATCCACGATTTCTACGCGTATGACGTGAGCGAACGCTTCGTCAACCGCTACGGCGCCGGCGCGCCAGGGAACGCAGCGACACCGCTGCGGCGCGCCGCCGCCTGAACCCCGCAACAACAAGACGGAAACACATGCCACATCGCATCAAGGAACTCTTCGAGAACAACCGCAAGTGGGTCGAGCGCGTCAACGCCGAAGACCCCGCGTTCTTCTCCGGCCTGGCCAACCAGCAGAACCCCGAATACCTGTGGATCGGCTGCTCCGACTCGCGCGTGCCGGCCAACCAGATCATCGCCCTGCCGCCGGGCGAAGTGTTCGTCCATCGCAACATCGCCAACGTGGTGGTGCACTCGGACCTGAACTGCCTGTCGGTGCTGCAGTTCGCGGTGGAGGTGCTGAAAATCCGGCACATCACCGTGGTCGGCCACTACGGCTGCTCAGGCGTGAAGGCCGCTCTGACCAACCAGCGGTTCGGGCTGGCCGACAACTGGATCCGCCACGTGCGCGACGTGGCCGAGCAGCACGACACCTACCTCGGCACGGTGATCCGCGAGCAGGACCGGCATGACCGGCTGTGCGAGCTCAATGTCATCCACCAGGTCAACAACGTGTGCCTGACCACCGTCGTGCAGGACGCCTGGGAGCGCGGGCAGTCGCTGACCGTGCATGGCTGGATCTACGGCGTGAAGGACGGGCTGCTGCGCAACCTGGGGATGGCGGTGAACTCCAACGCGGAACTGCATGACCAGTTGGCGAGTGCCTGGTTGAATTATGGGAAGAAGGGGAGTGTGCCTACGCCTGTGGGGTATTGAGCTATGTATTGGGGATGGGTGTTGGTTATGTGCTGGTGGTCCATCCCCTGTTTCGTCCCCTGCCGGGGCCGACTCACTTTCTTTGTCTTGCCAAAGAAAGTAGGCAAAGAAAGGCGCGCCCGATGCGGCGACCCCCTCCTTGAATTTGTGTTGCAGGGAGGGAGAGGGGGCAAACTCGCTTCGCTCAAACAGCCCCCTCTCTTTTTCCTCCCTGCAACACAAATTCAAGGCGCCGCATAGGGCAAGAACGGCCAAACCATCGGAGCACCAGTTCAGTAGCAAAGTATCAACGCCAAACAGGGCCAGCGCACAGACGGTTTGTCTTCCCCTGCCCTAGTACTACAGCCGTACCTATCGCCTATGATGTTGTCCATGTGAGATGAGACGATCATGGTCCGATGCAAGGAACGGTGAGTGGCTGGGAGAGAGAGCTGGAAGGGTTGCA
>CAKKOY010000055.1 GCA_919592095.1 Ralstonia syzygii subsp. syzygii
GCGTGCTCAACCGCATGGCTGCGCTTGCCCGCCCGCAGTCCGTCCGCGTCGACTGAATTACGCCTCACAGGGATGGCTTCGACTTCAAAGTCGATTTATGCAACAACGCCTTTGTGAGGCGCGGCTGTTACGTCGATGTCCATTTCACTTGCAGCGATTGCGGAAGCCAGGAAGTCTGGTCCGCCGCACAGCAGAAGTGGTGGTATGAAGAGGCCAAAGGCTATGTGTAGGCCACGGCGGCGCGCTGCCTGGCCTGCCGGCGTCAACGCCGCAGTGGCCGTATGAACAACAACAAAGACAACGCAATCAAAGCATCATGAGCAACACCAACTACAACACCCTCCACGTCGACCATGGCGCCGACATCAAGCTGTGGACCCACGGCGTGCCGGTCGAAGACGATGCCCGCAAGCAGCTGATGAACACGGCCAAGATGCCGTTCATCTTCAAGCACCTGGCGGTGATGCCGGACGTGCACCTGGGCAAGGGGTCGACCATCGGCAGCGTGATTCCGACGCGGGGGGCGATCATCCCGGCGGCGGTGGGCGTCGATATCGGCTGCGGCATGATGGCCGCGCGCACCACGCTCACGGCGGCCGACCTGCCGGACAACCTGCACGGCCTGCGCAGTGCCATCGAGGCGGCGGTGCCGCACGGGCGTACGCCAGGGGCACGCGACAAGGGCGCGTGGAGCACGCCGCCGGCCACGGTCGATGCGATGTGGGCGGAGCTGGTCGAGGGCTTCGATCGGATCACCGACAAGTATCCGAAGCTCAAGAAAACGAACAACCACAAGCACCTCGGCACGCTCGGTACCGGCAACCACTTCATCGAGGTCTGCCTGGATGAAGAGAACCGCGTCTGGTTCATGCTGCACTCCGGTTCGCGCGGCGTGGGCAATGCGATCGGCAACCACTTCATTGAACTGGCGCAAGCCGATATGCGGCAGCACATCGCCAACCTGCCGGACCGCGACCTTGCGTATTTCGAGGAAGGCAGCGAGCACTTCGACGACTACGTGGAGGCGGTGGGCTGGGCGCAGGACTACGCGCGCCGCAACCGCGCCACCATGATGCAGAACGTCATCGCGGCCGCGCGCAAGGTCATCGCCAAGCCGTTCGCGGCCGACGTGGAAGCGGTGAACTGCCACCACAACTATGTGCAGCGCGAGACCCACTTCGGCCACGAGGTGCTGGTGACGCGCAAGGGCGCGGTGTCGGCGCAGAAGGGGCAGCTCGGCATCATCCCGGGTTCGATGGGCGCGAAGAGCTTCATCGTGCGCGGGCTGGGCAACGAAGAGGCGTTCTGCTCGTGCAGCCACGGCGCGGGCCGCACCATGAGCCGCACGCAGGCCAAGAAGCGCTACACGGTGGATGACCAGGTCCGCGCCACCGCGCACGTGGAGTGCCGCAAGGATGCCGACGTCATCGACGAGATCCCGATGGCGTACAAGGACATCGACGCCGTGATGGCCGCGCAGGCGGACCTGGTGGAGATCGTCCATACGCTGCGGCAGGTGGTGTGCGTGAAGGGGTAGCCCGCCGGCATGGAAGGCGCTGCCCGCTTGTCGGCGTGCCCGGGACCCGCCGCCAGGCTGGGCTCGGGCACAATGCCGCACGCCGACCACCAGAACGTTTCGAACGCAATGACTTTCCTGTACGACCATCCGGTTTCCGACGACATCCGTGCGCGGGTCCTGTCCGAACTCGCCGACATCGAGCGGCGGCACGACGTCCGGGTCCTGTTCGCCTGTGAATCCGGCAGCCGGGGCTGGGGGGTTGCCTCGCCCGACAGCGATTACGACGTGCGGTTCGTCTACGTGCATCGCCCGGCGTGGTACCTGAGCGTCGAGCCGCAGCGCGACGTGATCGAGGTGCCGATCAGCGATGAGCTGGATGTGGGCGGCTGGGAGCTGCGCAAAGCGTTGCAGCTGATGCACCGGTCCAATCCGACGCTGCTGGAGTGGCTGGCATCGCCGATCGTCTACCGGGAAGACCCCGACGCGGCCCGGCGCATGCGGACCCTGGCCCCGACCTTCTTTTCGGAGCGCAGGGGGCGCTGGCATTACCTGTCGATGGCGGCCAAGAACTTTCGCGGCTACCTGCAAGGCGAGACGGTGCGCTTGAAGAAGTACCTCTATGTCCTGCGTCCGCTGCTGGCGGCCCAGTGGATCGACGCCGGACGCGGGATGCCGCCCATGCGCTTCGCCGATCTGGCGGACGTCATGGTGACGGACGCGCAGCTGCGCCAGGAAATCAATCAGCTGCTTGCCATCAAGATGGAATCTTCGGAAGCGGAATACGGTGCCAGGTTTCCGCGCATCCACGCCTTTGTCGAGCAGGCACTGGCCGCGGAGGCGGTGCCGGCGGATTTCCGGCAAGGCAGCGGAGACTCCGCGGCGCTGGATGCGTTCCTCTATGCATCCGTGATGGCGGCAGACCACCATCCTTCCTGATGCGTCAGCACCTGACGGCGGTGCAGGCCGCGGCGGAGATCAGCGGCGCGACCGTAGCGGGCGCCGAGGCCGGCTCGCAGACGCTGGCCTTCGCGCCGGGGCCGATCCGCAGCGGCGACTACCGCTTCGCGGTCGGCACGGCCGGCAACTGCACGCTGGTGCTGCAGACCGTCCTGCCGGCGCTGTGGTTTGCCGATGCGCCGAGCACCGTGGCGGTGAGCGGCCGCACGCACAACCGCGCGGCGCCACCGGTCGATTTCCTGATCCGCGCATGGCAGCCGCTGCTGGCCCGCATGGGCGTGACGCAGACCCTTGCGCTCAAGCGTCACGGTTTCTATCCGGCCGGCGGCGGCGAAGTGCTGGCCACGGTCACGCCGTGCACCGGACGGCTTGGCGGACTGCACCTTGTGCGGGTGCAGGTCAACTGACGATCGATTGCCGGCGTGGCCTCACGCCCGATGTGCGCGGGGAGGATCTTGCCGGTGCGCGGGCACATCCGGATCGCCCCGGCGGGGATCCGGCGCAATCCGCATGCGCGCACGACCGACATCACGTAAAGTGCGTGCACTCGCACCAGATTTCCCTTTTCCCCATTTCCCGCACGCCATGGATTTCCTGCAATCGCTGCTCGCCCCCCGCCTGCAAAACGTCGAGACCTCGGCCATCCGCGAACTCTTCAAGGTGCTCGGCAAGCCGGGCCTGATTTCGTTTGCCGGCGGCTTTCCCGATGCTGCGCTGTTCGACGTCGAGGGCCTGAAGGCCGCCGCTGACATTGCGCTCGCCACCGACGCGGCGCGTGCGCTGCAATACGGCGCCACCGAGGGGTTCGAGCCGCTGCGCGAAGCCATCGTCTCGCTGATGCAGACGCGCGGCGCCACGGTGGCCAACACCGATATCCTCGTCACCACCGGCTCGCAGCAGGGGCTGGACCTGCTGGGCAAGGTGCTGATCGGCGAAGGCGACACGGTGCTGACCGAAGCCCCGACCTTCCTCGCCGCCATCCAGGCCTTCAAGCTGTACGGCGCCAAGGTGGCCGGCGTGCCGACCGATGAAGACGGCCTGGACCTCGATGCGCTGGAGCGGACGCTTGCCGCCGGCCGCCCCAAGTTCCTCTATGTGATTCCCAACTTCGGCAACCCGAGCGGCGCGCTGATGAGCCTGGAGCGCCGCCGGCGCCTGCTGGAGATGGCCGTGCGCCACAACCTGCTGATCGTCGAGGACGACCCGTACGGCGAGCTGTATTTCGACGCGCCGCCGCCGCCTTCGCTGTTCGCGCTCAGCGAGCAGACCGATGGCGCGCAGGGTCGCGTGATCTACCTCGGCAGCCTGTCCAAGGTGGTGGCGCCGGGCCTGCGGGTGGGCTGGATGATTGCACCGCCGGCGGTGCTGTCCAACGCGGTAATGGTCAAGCAGTTCGCCGACGCGCACACCTCCACCTTTGCCCAGGCCACCGCTGCCGCTTATCTGCGCAGCCAGCGCATGGAGACCGTGCTGCCGCGCACGCGCGCTGCCTACGCCGAGCGCGCCCACGCCATGGCCGACGGCCTGCGCGCGCTGCTGCCCGAGGCGGAGCTGACCTTCAGCCGTCCGCGCGGCGGCATGTTCCTGTGGGGCCGGCTGTCCGGCCGCAACGCGGCGGACGTCGCCAAGATCGCCATCGAGCGCGGCGTGGCCTTCGTGCCGGGGGCGGCGTTCTATCCGGTCGATCCGGACCGTTCGACGCTGCGCCTGTCGTATGCCACTTCGTCGCTCGCGCAGGTGGAGGAGGGCGTGCGTAAGCTGGCGGGTGCCATCGGCGAACTGGCCATCGCCTGAGGGACGGATGCACTCGCCCTTCGTTTTCACCGCGCAGACCGCCACCATGATGCAGACGCTTCGCTCGCTTCGTGCCGTTGTGCTTGCTTTTAGCGCCGTCACACTCGGTTTGCTGCCGGTGGCGGCGCAGGCGGACGATGTGCGCGTGATGAATTCCGGCGGTTTTACCGCGGCCTACAAGGCCCTTGGCCCGGGCTTCGAGCAGGCCACCGGCCACTCGCTCATCACCGTGTGGGGCCCGTCGATGGGCGCCTCGCCCGAAGCGATTCCCAACCGCCTGGCGCGCGGCGAGCGGGCCGATGTGCTGATCATGGTGGGCGAGGCGCTGGACGGCCTGATCAGAAAAGGCATCGTTGATCCGGCCGGCCGCGTGGACCTGGCCGAATCGCGCATCGGCATGGTGGTCAAGGCCGGCGCGCCGAAGCCGGACATCGGCTCCGTCGATGCGTTGCGCAATGCGCTGCTGAAGGCGCCTTCGGTGGCGTACTCCGACAGTGCCAGCGGTGTCTATATCGAGACCGTGCTGTTCAAGCGTCTCGGCATCGAAGACCGCATGCGCGGCAAGGCCCGCAAGATCGAGAAGATCCCGGTCGGCACCGTGGTCGCCAGCGGCGAGTACGCCATCGGCTTCCAGCAGGTGAGCGAACTGCTGCCGGTGCCGGGCGTGGATTTCGTCGGCACGATTCCCGAGCCGCTGCAGAAAGTGACCGTGTTCTCAGCGGGCATTCCCGTCAATGCGGCGCATCCGGAGGCGCCGCGGGCGCTGATCCGCTATCTGGCGTCGCCCGCGGCCGCATCGGCGGTGCGGGCGAGCGGCATGGAGCCGGCGCGCGCGACGGCCCACTAGCTAGGCGTGGCGTTCGTGGCCGGCGGCGGCCGGCACCTCGCATGAACGGGTGTACCACTCCCACGCCGCCGTGCCGCACAGCACCAGCGTCGCCAGCGCGGAGACCGCCAGTGCCGGCAGCGCGGCCGCCACCAGTCCGGCCAGTCCCAGCGCCACCAGCCCCAGCACGTGGGCCCGGCGGGCCCGTCCGAAGATCGCGCACTTGAAGAGCAGGTTGCCGAGCAGATAGAGCGCGGCGCTGCCGAGCACCGCCAGCGCCGCGCCCGGGCGCGGATGCCCCACCGGATGCGCCAGCACGAATTCATCGGCCACCGCGCCGACGATGATGCCCGCCACCAGCAGCACGTGGATGTAGGTGTAGGCCAGCCGCGCCAGCCGCCCGGGGTCGGCCGCGTGGGAGATGGTCTGGCTGCCGCGCTCGGCGATGGTGTCGAAGTACAGCCACCACATCGCCAGGCTGCCGATGAACGACATCGCCATCGCCGCGATGTTGGCGGGGCTCCAGTCGAGCCCGGCAAAGGTCGAGCCGGTTACCAGCACCGATTCGCCCAGCGCGATGATGATGAACAGCGAGCAGCGCTCGGCCATGTGGCCGCCTTCGACATTCCAGTCGTCGACCGTCGAGCGGCCCAGGCCGGGGGTGTAGAAGCCCGCCGAAGGCCCGAGCCATTCGATGCCGAGCGCGACGATCCAGCCGGCCCAGCGGGCGGGCCCGTCCGCGAGCCCGCCCGCCAGCCAGAACACGGCCGAAACGCCCAGCCACGCGGCGATGCGCTGGAAGTTGCGCCGCATGCCCAGCGACTCGCCGCGCATCGCCCACAGGGAGAACAGCGTGCGGCCGAACTGCATGAAGACATAGGCGAGCGCGAACGCCAGCCCGCGCGAGCCGAACGCCTGCGGCAGCGACGCCGACAGCAGCAGCCCCGCCGTCATCAGCACCAGCAGCAGGAGGCGGATGGCGAACTGCTCCGGGTCCAGCCAGTTGGTGACCCACGAAGTGAAGATCCACACCCACCACACCGCCAGCATCAGCAGCAGCGTCTGCGCGCCGCCGATGAGCGTGAAATTGCCGATCAGCAGGTGCGACAGCTGCGTCACCGCGAACACGAACACCAGATCGAAGAACAGCTCGATGTTGGTGACGCGGTGATGGCCGTGCGCGCCGGACAGCGCCGGGCGGAGGTAGCTGCGCGGCATGGCGGGGTTGCCCGTGTCAGCCCGACTGCATGCCGAGCGTGATCGTGCCCGCGCCCACCAGCACCGCGCCGCCGGTGTAGCCGAAGCGGCGCTGCGCGGCCGCGCTGGTCAGCCGGTTGGCCAGCAGCCGGGCGGCCAGCGCGTACATCGACGCATTCAGCGCGGCCAGGCAGACGAAGGTCGGCAGCAGGACTGCGCCCTGCGACACGAAGGTCTGGTCCGCCGAGATGAACTGCGGCACGAAGGCGACAAAGAAGACGATGCTCTTGGGGTTCAGCGCCGTCACCGTCCAGGCCGACAGGAAGCGGCGCCGGGCGGACTTTTGCTGCATCGGGATGGTGGCCTCGGGCGCGTTGTCACGCAGGCGCCGGGCGTTCAGGATCGACTTGATGCCCAGGTAGACGAGGTACGAGCCCCCGACCAGCTTCAGCACCGTGAACGCCGCCGCCGATGCGGCCAGCAGCACACCTGCCCCGGCCAGCGATACGGCCATCGCCGTCGTATCCCCGGCGGCCACGCCGGCCACCGTGCTCCACGCCGAACGCCCACGGTTGGCCAGCGAATCGCCGATCACCAGCAGGATGGTCGGGCCGGGAATCAGCAGGACGACGGCGCTTGCGCCGATGAAGGCTAGCCAGGTGTGGAGGGGCATGGTGGTGGGCTCCATTGTGGGGAGGGAATGGGTGGGGACAGTTATCCACGAAATTCAGGGGGCGTCAAATGGGGGGATGAACCACCGGCATCGGAACCCGGAATCCCAAAACCCTTAGCCAACATGCCGCCGCGCGGCCAGCCCCACCCCGCCCACCAGCAACAACGCCGACACCATTTCCAGCCCATGCTGCCAACGCTCCTCGCAGAGGAGTCTGTACAGCTGCGCGAGCACGGTCTCGAACACGATCATCTGCCCCGACAGGGTCAACGGCAGCTTGCGGCTTGTTGCCCGGCACCAATACCCCCGGCGCCACGCCGACGTCGATGAGCCGGAACAGCCCCTGCGGTGCGAGGGTCGCCATCCCCGCTATTAGAAAGGCCGGCCCGCCGAGCGGTGCGCCCAGGCAGAAAAATACCCGGCCAGTGCCGGGCTTCGAACTTTCACGAGCGGACCCGCGAGAAGAGGAACGCGGGCATCATGCCGCGCCCCCGTGACAGCGGCATGTCAGTCACGCCTCGGTCATCGTCACCTGGTGCGGATAGAACGCCAGGAAGCCCTCCACCTCCCGCGCGACGGGTAGGGTGTGCTCGTATGTCCACACGGCATTTTCCGCCCGCATGTCGTCGGCGACGATGGTGTAGTACGACGCATCGCCCTTGTACGGGCAGTGCGTGTGATGGTGGGTGCGCTCCAGGTGGTTCATCTGCACGTCATCGCGCGGGATGTACTGCACCGGCGCCAGCGACGCTTCCCGCAGCACGCGGGCCTGCCGCGTGTCGGCGATGGTGTAGCCGTTGAAGACCACCGTGACGCGGCGCGGGTTGGGTTCGACGGTGATCGGATGATTGGGGTCGATGTCGGGCATGCGGCGCTCCTGCGGGATGGCGGAAACCCCGCCGGGGCGGGGGCCGTTTTCACTGTAGCAAGCGTTGCGCGCCGCGTCCGGGGCCTGGCGGCCGTTGATCTGGCTTGCCCTTGGGCGTGGATGGCGCGCGGTGGAGGCAGGGTCCGCGCTCATCGCGCACTACTGCGCCGGTGCCTCGTGCGTGCCGGGTTTGGCATGGGTGACGGCAAGCGTGGCCGCCACGGCATTCCACAGGGGTTCGTAGTGCTGGCGCACGGTGCTGGCCTGCTCGGGCGAGGCGGCCGGCGATTGCATGTGCAGCATCACCATTGCACCGTCGGTCGGCAGTACGAACACGCGGCCGACCAGGGTGCCGCCGGTCGTGCGCGGCACGCGGGGCCCTGGCGCCTCGCCGATATAGCTGGCCCAGATGCCGGGACGGCCGCCGAACGACTGCGTTCCCCACCCGATCAGCCGGCAGGGCAGCGCCACCGCCTGGCGCACGGTCTCGCGCAGCCAGCGCGGTTCGCGGTTGTCCGGCACCGTCTCGGGCTCGCCTTCGGTGGTGCGGACCACCAGCTCGATCCGCGACAGGCCGGCGCCGCCCTGGTTGGCCCAGGCGCCGATGGCCACCCGCGACGGGTCGGGCCGGCGCGGGGAGATGGGCGGCACGCGTTCCCACGAGAACGGCAGGCGCAGCATCAGGCTGGCGCCGCGGGCGTTCGGCCAGTCCGTGAGCGTGACGCCCTGGATGAAGCGGCTGGCCAGCTCGTTGCCCGGGCGATCGTCGTAGACCACCGCCAGCAGCGTCTGCAGGTTGACCCGGTCCTGGCTGCCCTGGGCGCGTGCATTGACACGCTGGGCCAGCGCATGGGCGGTCTGCTCGGTCTGGGTGGCGGTGGCGACGCTGGGTTGGTGGGCATCGAGCACGCGTTCGATCAGCAACTGGCGCTCGTCGTCGGTCAGCGGCAGGCCGGCGACCAGCCGGCGCGTGCGGGCCAGCGCCTGCGGAAATGCGTTATCGAACTGCGTGCGGGCGCGGATCAGCTCCTCGCGCAGGGCAGGGAAACGCTGGATGGCGCGGTCGATGGCCTGCGTCTGCACGGTCAGGAAGCCGAGCAGGCTGATCAGACCGGGGATGGCGCCCGGCGTGTAATCCCACGCGAGGGCTTGCAAGGGCCATGCCAGTGCGGCGGTCAACAGCCAGCGCGGCCAGCGCCGGCGGCGCGAGGGCATGCGACTCGGCATGCGGATCTCCCCCTGGGAAAGCGAGGTGTTGGGTCGGAATGGGCGCCCACCGTCGTGTCCGTCATCTTGAAGGGCCTGGCGGCGCCAGCAGTGAAGCCGGAGTGTAGCGAAGTGTATCGTTTGCTCCAATCGAGAAAACACCCAACCGCGTCTGACATTGTCCTTTTTATGATGGACGAGATGGGCCATGCTTGAACGCAGCGACCCGGCGGACCGCCGTCGATGGACGGGCCGAAGCCGCGGAGCGCGGTGTGCCGCCCAGTTCCCCGGTGCCTGGTTGACGTTTACGTAAACGGCGAAAATACTGTGTCTTGAACAGCCGACCGGCACGCCGCGCCTTGTGCGGCCGACAACACATCCAGCGCCGGCGCCTCACCAAAGGTGGAGACATGACCGATCTTTCCGCCGCCCGCGCGGCCGAACCGGTGTCTGCGAGCGAACCCGTGCCGATATGCAACAAGGTGCGCTTCGTCACGGCGGCCTCGCTGTTCGACGGCCACGATGCGTCCATCAATATCATGCGGCGCATCCTGCAGTCGATGGGCTGCGAGGTGATTCACCTGGGGCACAACCGCTCGGTGGACGAGGTGGTCAACGCGGCCCTGCAGGAGGACGTGCAGCGCATTGCTGTGTCCAGCTAACAGGGTGGCCACGTCGAGTACTTCAAGTACATGATCGATGCGCTGCGCGCGCGGCGGCGAGCACATCCAGGTGTTCGGCGGCGGTGGCGGCGTGATCGTGCCGGCGGAGATCCGCGAACTGCAGGACTACGGCGTGGCGCGCATCTACAGCCCCGAGGACGGCCAGCGCATGGGCCTGGCCGGCATGATTGCCGACATGGTGCGGCGCTGCGATATCGACCTGTCCATCCATGCGCCGACCACGCTCGAGCCGGTCGTCGCCGGGGACCGCCGCGCGCTGGCGCAACTGATCACCGCGCTGGAATCGGGCCGCGTCGATCCGGCATTGCGCCAGGCCGTGCATGAGCGCGCGGCCGCCACGCACACGCCGGTGCTGGGCGTCACGGGCACGGGCGGTGCGGGCAAGTCCTCGCTGACGGACGAACTGATCCGCCGCTTCCGGCTCGACCAGCACGACCGCCTGCGCATCGCCGTGATCTCGATCGACCCGTCGCGGCGCAAGTCGGGCGGGGCGCTGCTGGGCGACCGCATTCGCATGAACGCGATCAACCATCCGCACCTGTTCGTGCGCTCGATGGCGACGCGCGAGGCCGGCAGCGAGATTTCCGATGCGCTGCCGGACGCGATCGCCGCGTGCCGCGCGGGCGGTTTCGATCTCATCATGGTCGAGACCTCGGGCATCGG
Organism: Ralstonia syzygii subsp. syzygii; assembly: GCA_919592095.1. GTDB lineage: Bacteria > Pseudomonadota > Gammaproteobacteria > Burkholderiales > Burkholderiaceae > Ralstonia > Ralstonia syzygii. The sequence continues at coordinate 10,387 of CAKKOY010000055.1, forward strand.
CCAGGGCGATGCGGCCATCGTGCCGCACGTCGACCTGTCGCTTTACGTGATGACGCCGGAGTTCGGCGCGGCCAGCCAACTGGAGAAGATCGACATGCTCGACTTCGCCGACTTGGTGGCGATCAACAAGTTCGACCGCAAGGGCGCGCAGGACGCCTGGCGCGACGTCTGCAAGCAGGTGCAGCGCAACCGCGAGCAATGGCATGCCAAGCCGGAAGCGATGCCGGTGTTCGGCACGCAGGCCTCGCACTTCAATGACGATGGCGTGACGGCGCTCTACCACGCGCTGGCCGACCAGCTCGCCAAGCGCGGGCTCGTCCTGGGCGAGCGTACGTTGCCGCGGCCACCGGGAACCTGTTCGACCAGCCACGATGCCATCGTGCCGCCCGCCCGCGTGCGCTACCTGGCCGAGGTGGCCGAGGCGGTGCGCGGCTACTACCGCCGCGCCGAGACACAGAGCCGCCTCGCCCGCGAACGCCAGCAACTGCAGGCCAGCCGCCAGCATGCTGGAGCAGGCCGGGGCGAGCGGCGATGCGCTCGCCGCGCTCGACACGCAAGCCGCCGAGCGCGATGCCCGACTGGGCGCCGCCGAGCGCAAGCTGCTGGCGATGTGGCCCGACCTGCGCCGCGCCTATGCCGGCGACGAGTACGTGGTGAATATCCGCGACAAGGAGATCCGCACGCGGCTCACGCACACCACGCTGTCCGGCACCACCATCCGCAAGGTCGTGCTGCCGCCGTACGAAGACGACGGCGAGATCCTGCGCTGGCTGATGCGCGAGAACGTGCCGGGCAGCTTTCCGTACACCGCCGGCGTGTTCGCCTTCAAGCGCCGGGGTGACGACGCCGGCGAAGACCCGACCCGCATGTTCGCCGGCGAGGGCGATGCCTTCCGCACCAACCGCCGTTTCAAGCTCGTCTCCGAGGGCATGCCGGCCAAGCGGCTGTCTACCGCGTTCGACTCCGTCACGCTGTACGGCGAAGACCCCGACCCGCGCCCGGACATCTACGGCAAGGTCGGCAACGCCGGCGTGTCGATCGCCACGCTGGACGACATGAAGGTGCTGTACGACGGTTTCGACCTGACCAGCCCGGACACCTCGGTGTCGATGACCATCAACGGCCCGGCGCCGACCCTCCTGGCGATGTTCATGAACACCGCCATCGACCAGAACCTCGACCGGTTCCGCGCCGACAACGGCCGCGAGCCGACCGAGGGCGAGGAGGCGAAGATCCGCGCGTGGGTGCTGCAGAACGTGCGCGGCACCGTGCAGGCCGACATCCTCAAGGAGGACCAGGGCCAGAACACCTGCATCTTCTCCACCGCGTTCTCGCTCAAGGTGATGGGCGACATCCAGGAATACTTCGTGCACCACCAGGTGCGCAACTTCTACTCGGTGTCGATCTCCGGCTACCACATCGCCGAGGCCGGGGCGAACCCGATCTCGCAACTGGCGTTCACGCTCGCCAACGGCTTCACCTACGTCGAGGCGTATCGCGCGCGCGGCATGCACATCGACGATTTCGCGCCCAACCTGTCGTTCTTCTTCTCCAACGGCATGGAGCCGGAATACAGCGTGCTGGGCCGCGTGGCGCGCCGCATCTGGGCGGTGACGATGCGCGACAAGTACGGCGCCAACGAGCGCAGCCAGAAGCTCAAGTACCACGTGCAGACCTCGGGCCGCTCGCTGCACGCGCAGGAGATCGCCTTCAACGACATCCGCACCACGCTGCAGGCGCTGATCGCCATCTACGACAACTGCAACAGCCTGCACACCAACGCCTACGACGAGGCCATCACCACGCCGACGGCCGAGTCGGTGCGGCGCGCGCTGGCGATCCAGCTCATCATCAACCTCGAATGGGGCCTGACCAAGTGCGAGAACCCGAACCAGGGCAGCTTCATCATCGACGAGCTGACCGACCTTGTGGAGGCGGCCGTGCTGCAGGAGTTCGAACGGATCGCCGAGCGCGGCGGGGTGCTCGGTGCGATGGAGACCGGCTACCAGCGCGGCAGGATCCAGGAGGAGTCGATGCTGTACGAGCAGCGCAAGCACGACGGCTCGCTGCCCATCATCGGTGTCAACACCTTCCGCGACCCGGACGCCGGGCACGCCGCGCCTGTGCCTATCGAACTGGCCCGCTCGAGCGAGGAAGAGAAGCAGCGCCAGCTCGCCCGCCTGAAGGATTTCCACGCCCGCCATGCCGTCGAGGCGCCGGCCATGCTGCAGCGCCTGCAGCGCGCCGTGATCGACGACCAGAACGTGTTTGCCGTGCTGATGGACGCGGTGCGCGTCTGCTCGCTCGGGCAGATCACGCACGCGCTGTTCGAGGTAGGTGGGCAGTATCGGCGGAATATGTAGTTGTTTGATTGGGGTGGCTTTGGTGTCTGCTGGGTTGGATCTGGGGGATGTGTTTGTGGTCCATCCCTTGTTTCAGCCCCGGCAGGGGACGAAACACAGGATGCACCACCAACATCCAGCCTAATCGCCTCCAACCCAATATCCGGCATTCGCTCTTCGCCTACTTTCTTTGGCAGAACGACAGCACCGCGCCGACGGCAAAGCCCGCCAGCGGCGGCACCATCTTGCGCAGGCGCGCCAGGCGCGCCAGGCGCGCGCGGGCCGCTGGGGCGGTACCGGCCTCAGAACGCAAAGCATGAACACCCGAAGGCGCCCCAGAACGCGCGGAAGTCGTGGGTCGGCACGTTGGCCGTGCGCGCCTTCTGGTGCGCGTGGCCGTGCACCGTGCACGCACCGGCGCAGTGATGCACCTGACGCTGCAGCGGCGCGGCCGGCCGCCAGTGTCCCGGCACGCGCGACACCGGCGACCATTCCGGCAGCACCGGAATCGGCGGCGGCCCATATTCGGTGAATTCCGCGGCACCGTAGACGACACGCCCGCCCACCACCGTCAGCACCGATTCGATGGTCTTGATGTCGGCCTCGTCCACCGAGAAAAAATCCGCCGACAGCGCGGCCAGGTCGGCCAACTGCCCCACCTTGATCTGCCCCTTGTTGCCCTGGTCCGCCGAGAACCAGGCACTGCCGTGCGTGTACAGCGCGAGCGCCACGTCGCGCGGCAGGCCCTGCGGATACAGCGGCATGCCGCCGACGGTGCGCCCGCTCACCAGCCAGTACAGCGATGTCCACGGGTTGTAGCTCGACACGCGCGTGGCGTCGGTGCCGGCACCGACCGGCACGCCTTCGGCCAGCATGCGCTGGATGGGCGGCGTCTGCTCGGCGGCGGCCGCGCCGTAGCGCTCGATGAAGTATTCGCCCTGGAAGGCCATGCGGTCCTGGATGGCGATGCCGCCGCCGAGCGCGCGCACGCGTTCGATGTTCTGCGGCGAGAGGGTCTCGGCATGGTCGAAGAACCATGGCAGGCCATCGAACGGAATCTCGCGGTCCACGCGCTCGAACACATCGAGCATGCGCGAGATCGACTCGTCATAGGTGGCGTGCAGGCGGAACGGCCAGCGCTGCGCCACCAGGTGGCGCACCACGCCCTCCAGCTCCTGCTCCATGGTCTCGGGCAGGTCGGGGCGGGGCTGCAGGAAGTCTTCGAAATCGGCGGCGGAGAAGACCAGCATCTCGCCCGCGCCGTTGTGGTGGAAGAAGTCGTCGCCCTGGCGGTACTGCACGCTGCCGGTCCAGTGCCTGAAGTCGGCCAGCTCCTCCTTCGGCTTCTGCGTGAAGAGGTTGTAGGCGATGCGCACGGTGAGCTGGTTGTGCTGTGCCAGTTCGCGGATGACGGCGTAGTCCTCCGGATAGTTCTGGAAGCCGCCGCCCGCGTCGATGGCGCTGGTCACGCCCAGGCGGCTGAGCTCGCGCATGAACTGCCGCGTCGAGTTGACCTGGTACTCCGGCGGCAGCTTCGGCCCCTTGGCCAGCGTCGCGTACAGGATCATCGCGTTGGGCTTGGCGATCAGCATGCCGGTGGGCTCGCCGTTGGCATCGTGCTGGATCTCGCCGCCGGGCGGGTTGGGCGTGTCGCGGGTGTAGCCGACCTGCCTGAGCGCGGCGCGGTTGAGCAGCGCGCGGTCGTACAGGTGCAGCACGAACACCGGCGTGTCGGGCGCGGCCTGGTTCAACTCGTCCAGCGTGGGCATGCGGCGCTCGGCGAACTGGAATTCAGTCCAGCCGCCCACCACGCGCACCCATTGCGGCGACGGCGTGCGCGCGGCCTGTTCCCTGAGCATGCGCAGCGCGTCCGCCAGCGACGGCACGCCTTCCCAGCGCAGCTCCAGGTTGTAGTTCAGCCCGCCGCGGATCAGGTGCAGGTGCGAATCGTTGAGGCCGGGAATGACGGTGCGCCCGCCCAGGTCGATCACCTGGGTGGCGGGCCCGCGCTGCGCCATCACGGTGGCGTCGTCGCCCACGGCCATGAAGCGGCCATCGCGCACGGCGACGGCGCTGGCGGTGGGGCGGTCGCGGTCGACGGTGTGGATGCGGCCGTTGTGCAGGATGAGGTCGGCAGTCATGGTCTCAGGACTTGGGGGAGAGCGAGAAGCGTCCCGGGCCGGCAATCAGCACCGTGACGAAGAGGATCAGCAGCAGCCAGCCGAACTGCCCGTCGGCGATCGACCATTCCCGGTGCACGGCCAGCAGGGCCACCAGCAGCAGGAAGACGACGGGCAGGCATGCCAGGCGCGTCAGCACGCCCAGCGCGATCAGCAGCGGGCACAGGGTCTAGGACAGGATCGCCAGCAGCAGCGTTGGCGCGGCGCCCAGGTGGAACGGGTCTTCGATGCGCGCCAGTTCCTGGCTGTAGTGCAGCACCTTGGGCAGGCCATGCACATAGAGCAGCAGCGCGCTGCCGGTCACGCGCAGAAACAGCCGGCCGGCGTGGATGGCGGTGTCGCGCGCGGGGCCGGCCGCCGCCGTCGGCGCTGCGGCGTCAGGGGCTTGGGCGGAGCGTGTCATGCGGTCGTCGCGCCTCAGGTCGTGGGGGGGCTGCGGTCGGCCGCCGTGACGGCGACATCGTCGTCCGCGGGCTTGGGTGACGGCGCCCCGGTGATCTTGGGCACGCACGCATGCCGGAACCACGCCATCGTCAGCGGCTCGCCGGCCAGCAGGCGCTGCGCGGTCGGCACGATCTGCTCGCCGATCAGCATGCCCAGCAGCCCGACCAGCGCAATCGCCGGCGGCGCCGGCGAGCGGACATGCAGCAGCGCATAGAGGATGCCGACCAGCACGCCGGCGCTCAGGGAGACCAGATAGGGTTTCAAGCGGGCTCCTGTCGCGGGCCGGGACCCGGAAGCGCTCGCGGCGCGGCACCGCGAGCGCGTTGGCGAAGACGGCGCCGGGGCCGCGTCAGCCGGCTGCCACGGCAGCCAGCGCCTTGTGCTGCGACGCCGTGCGCTGCGGCGCCTTGTGCACCATGGTGTAGGCGTAGTCGACGCCCATGCCGTAGGCGCCCGAATGCTCCTTCACCAGCTGCATCACGGCGTCATAGGTGTCGCGGCGGGCCCAGTCGCGCTGCCATTCGCGGGATGGTCCGGGGCCGCTTTCCGTTTGTCGGCCGTTCGCGCCGTCGATTATCCTGTGCCCTCCTTTTGACTGACACAGCAAGCGAGGATCGTTTTCATGGCAATTCAGACGGTAGGGATCGTGGGTGCAGGAAAGATGGGCAATGGCATTGCGCAGGCTTGCGCCGTGGCCGGGCTGGACGTGGTGATGGTGGACATCAGCGAGGCCGCCGTGCAGAAGGGGCTCGACCGCGTACGATGACCTCAAGCGCGCCGACATCGTGATCGAGGCCGCCACCGAGAACCTCGACCTGAAGGTCAAGCTCCTCAAGCAGCTGGAGGCCGTCGCCGCGCCGCACGCCATCATCGCCTCCAACACCTCGTCGATCTCGATCACCAAGCTGGCCGCGGTGCTGCAGGACGCCAGCCGCTTCATCGGCATGCACTTCTTCAACCCGGTGCTGATGATGGCGCTGGTGGAGATCATCCGCGGCCTGCAGACCGGCGATGCCACGCACGCCGCCGTCGAGACGCTGGCGCACCGGCTCGGCAAGACGCCGATCACGGTCAAGAACAGCCCGGGCTTTGTCGTCAACCGCATCCTGTGCCCGATGATCAACGAGGCGTTCTGCGTGCTGGGCGAGGGGCTGGCAACGCCCGAGGAGATCGACGAAGGCATGAAGCTCGGCTGCAACCACCCGATCGGGCCGCTGGCGCTGGCCGACATGATCGGCCTGGACACCATGCTGGCCGTGATGGAGGTGCTCTACACCGAGTTCAGCGACCCGAAATACCGGCCGGCCATGCTGCTGCGCGAGATGGTCGCGGCTGGCTATCTGGGGCGCAAGGGCGGGCGTGGGGTGTACGACTACCGCAAGTAAGGCAAGGCGCCCAGGCGATCGGTGCCGGGTCAGCGCGTACCCGGCGTGTGCGCCAGCGCCGCCTTGGCCAGGGCGGACATCAGTTGCCGGGCATCGTCCGGGCAGTGCACTTCGTCCGCGCCGATTACTTCCACGAGACTCCGGTCCTCGGCCTGCACGGCATGCGGCCTGAACAGCATCTGCGCGGACCCCTCCACCGCGGCAAGCAGTGTCATCGGATCGTACAGGTTCAGCCGGGTGACCTGTTCCCAGATATCCTCGAACGTAGGGGCGCGGGCCGCCCACGCCGCCGCGTCGCCGTGGTCGCCTTCCCGGGCGATGAAGGTATTGAAGAACCAGGGCTTGTCCAGCTTCGCGAACAAGCCCTCGCTGATGCCGTTCCATAGTGCGTTGAGCGCGTTTTTCTGGACGTCTTTCAGGTACAGCCCGACCGGGTGGCCGGACTGCGCGACGTCTTCATAGAAGGCGCGCGGCACCGCGGCTCGATACGCGGCTTCGCGAGTGACGACGCGCAGGGGGATGCCCAGTTCCTGCACGCGGCGGTAGAAGCGGCGTGCCGCAGCGAAATCGGTTGTGTTGTTGTATGCGCGGTCGTCGGGCTGCACATAGCCGTCCTCGTCCTTTTCCGGCCGGACGCTCCCCATGATGACGACGCGGCCGACCATCTGCTTGACCAGGCCGGGCTCGGCCGTGACCAGCGCGCAGGGGTCGGTCATGCCCGCGATCACGACCAGCGTGACCTTTTCCGTTGCTTGCGCGAGGCTCTTGCGCAGCGCGTCGGCGCTGTCTTCGGTGGGGGGCTCCTGGTCGGCGCACAGCGCTTGGCCTTCGTCGAGGAACTTGGCGTGGTCCTTCGCGCGCTTCGGATCGATGTCGTAGTCGCGGCCGACAGAGACCCGCACCCCGGGCAGACCGAGCCGGTCGAAAACGCCCATGGCCATGCGGGCACGCCGGGTCCGCACGTTTTTATCGCCCAGGGTTGCCACCGCATGGGTCATGCTCACCAGGCGGAACACCTGCAGCGGCTTGGCGAGCGTGAAGGCCACGACATCGTCCGGGTCCTTGTTGGGGTCCGTAAACAGGATGCACGGCTGCGGCACTGCAGGCCGGTGCGACTTCAACTGGGTCAGGAGTTGCCGCTCGGCATAGCTCGGGGAGCCGCGGCTCCCCCAGAACGCGCTCAGCAGCGCCTGCCTGACGGCGTCGGCGGATGCCGGGCGGGCGCGGGGCAGGAGACGGGCAGGGGCGGCCAGTTCTGTCGTGGCCGGCAGGTGGATCGCGGGCTTCGGCAGCACAACGCCGAGGCCGGTCTTGCTCAGCCCCTCCAGCGGTCCGCCGGCGATCGATCTGCCGGGCTGCTTCTGTGCGCCGCCTGTGCTTGGCGGCTTGTTGCTGTGCGGTCGCAACGGGTGATTCGTGGCATCCGTCTCGGCAGTGGCTGCAAGGTCGGGCAGGCTGGACGGATCGGCTGGCGATCGGGGGGCGGCTTTCATCGCCGTAGTCTGGCGGGCGGCGAGCCGTGTAGGTGGGCTGGGGGCGAAGTCTTGTTGCGGTGCACGAAAGCGGCGGGCGCCCAGTCGGACTGGTGCGATGTCCCGCCGATTCGCGTGTAACGCTTGCTTGAAATTGGCGGCCGCCAGAATGCCTGGCGGCCGACTTGCATGCTACTTCCAGTTGGCAGCGATGACGCCCTCCAGTGCATCCCGATCATTCTGGGGCAAGGTGGTCTGCCCGGAGGCCGGGGGGCTGAAGGACGCCATGGCCTGAACCAGACTATCGACCTGCGTATCGAGGAGTTGCTTCCCGTCCGCAGTCGTGAACTGATTGACGTGATACGCGGAGCCGGAGTACCAGTTCGAGATGGTCGTCTTGTCGGTCGAGCCGATCATGCTGATTTCGAGGTCGGTATTGACACGCCTGAACCAGATTTGGTCCGTCGCGATGCCCTCGCCGAAGGCGATGACGTCGGAGCGGCCGGTGCTGGTGTCGTAGTTGTTGATGGTGTCCTGGCCCCAGCCGGCGTTGAAGACGTAGGTGTCGGAGCCTTCGTGGCCGACGAGGTAGTCGTTGCCGGAGCCGCCTTCGAGGGTGTCGTTGCCACCGTAGCCACGGAGGGTGTCGTTGCCGTCGAGACCGTTGAGGACGTCATCGGTGGCGTAGCCGTACAGATCGTTTGCACTGTCGGTTGGCACCTGGACGAGGGCCTTGACGGCGGCGACGTCCCAGGAGGTAACGTCGGCGAAGCGGACCTGATCGACGCGGTAGGGGCCGGCAGCATCGGCGCTGAAGTACCACTGCACGGTGACCCGGTCGGTGCCGTTGCGCAGCGACAGGATCAGGTCGTCTCCCGAGCGAGTGGCGATGACATCGCTGGCTGCGATGCCGGTGCCGAACTCGATGGTGTCCGAGCGGTCGGTGCTGGTGTCGTAGTTGTTGATGGTGTCCTGACCCCAGCCGGCGTTGAAGACATAGGTGTCGGAGCCCTCGTTGCCGACGAGGTAGTCGTTGCCGGCACCGCTTTCGAGTCGATCATTGCCGGTACCGCCGTACAGGTTGTCGTCGCCTGAGCCGCCCAGCAGGGTGTCATCGCCGGCATCGCCGAAGAGGTAATCGTTGTCGGCGCCGCCATCGAGGATGTCATCGCCGACACCGCCGTAGAGGGTGTCGGAGCCGGCATCACCGCGCAGGGTGTCGTTGCCGTCCAGGCCGCTGAGGTTGTCGTCGGAGGCGTAGCCGTACAGATCGTTTGCACTGTCGGTTGGCACCTGGACCCGGGCCTTGACGGCGGCCACATCCCAGGAGGTGCCATCGGCGAAGCGGACCTGATCGATGCGGTAGGGGCCGGCAGCATCGGCGCTGAAGTACCACTGCACGGTGACCCGGTCGGTGCCGTTGCGCAGCGACAGGATCAGGTCATCGCCCGAGCGGGTCGCGATGACATCGCTGGCTGCGATGCCTGTGCCGAACTCGATGGTGTCCGAGCGGTCGGTGCTGGTGTCGTAGTTGTTGATGGTGTCCTGGCCCCAGCCGGTGTTGAAGACGTAGGTATCGGAGCCCTCGTTGCCGACGAGGTAGTCGTTGCCGGAGCCGCCCTCGAGGGTGTCGTTGCCGGCACCTCCGTACAGGTTGTCGTCGCCTGAACCGCCATCCAGCATGTCGGCGCCATCGTTCCCTTGCAGGATGTCGTTTCCGTCGCCGCCATAAATGACGTCGTCTCCGGCGCCGCCAGACAGATTGTCGTTGCCGGCCTGCCCATCCAGCAGATCGTTTCCGGCACCCGCGCTGAATGTGTTAGCGCCGGCATCCCCTGCAAACGCGTCGTTGTTTTCGGTGCCGCTGGTCGCCGATGCGGCGAAGACCTCAAAGCCCGTGACCGAGAATGCCTCCCGCACCGGCGCTTCAGATACCGCGCGTTGTATAAGACCGCGTACCTGCTCTACTCCGTTCCACCCCAGACTGTTCAATGTGGTGCCGTATAGACGATATAAATCGAGCACCAGCGTCGTACCCTCATGGAGATTCGTGGCACTCGCTGTATCCAGCGCTGCATTCAGCCGGCTGAAGTCGTAGCTAACATTGCCCGTGCCGAAATTCAGGTCCAGCAAGTCCAGGTATTTCGACAGGCGCAACGCCGGCGTCAAATTATTGGTGACGTCGTCGACCAGGCGGTTCCACAGGGTATCGATATGCGCCGTGCCACTGGGCGGCGTCGGGATGTTGACGCGGATATACCCCGGCTGGCTTGATGCGAAACCATTGCGGTTCTCGTAAATGATTTGCGAGAGCGGTACCCAGACCTCAACCGGCACGCGTCCCGCCTGGACGAAGCGCGGGGTGTAGTTGGTGGCATCGCCCTGAATCTGCGACCAATTCAGGAAGGTATGGCCGGTAAATGCCTCGTAGGCGTAGATTTTTTCCAGGCCACCGACCATGCGTTCGCGCATGGCGTCGAACTTCGCGCGGTCAGTGTCGCTCAACGTGGCACGGTAGGCGTTGCGATCCGATGCGCTTGCTTTGATGGCCATGTCCATCCAGCCGGCCTCCTGCGCGTCGAGCGGGTCACTGAGAATCAGGCCATATCCCGCATTCAGTGCCTGCTTGCTCGCGCTGGCATAGTCGGACGCATTGCCCCACTCGTGCAGCAGGTCGGCGACAGCATTTTTGTAACCCGCACGCGTCGGGGCATCCTTGGCTTGGTTGAACAGGGCGATGAGTTCGGGGTCGAGCGTGGCGGCTTCCTGCAGGTCGCGCACCCAGCCGCTGCCCACGAAGTTAGGCAGTGCCTTGGCGGCATCGCTGACCGTGATGGGCGTGAACTCGCGAACGAAGTTGTTCTGGGCCAGGATAAAGCTGCCCGCCTGCCCAGTACTGCCGTCCGAACGCGTGAAGGTGCCGCTTTGCGCAAGAATGGCATCGCCGTAGTTGGTGTTGGCGCGGTCGCTTGCCAGCTTGATGCTGGTGACGCCCGCCTCGGCGAGCGTTTGCAGTTCGTTTGCCTGGCTGATGCCGTCCTGGTTCAGATCGCGCCAGATGCGCAGGTTGGCGTATTGGGCGTCGTTGGCATCGAACACGCCGTCGCCCGCGCGGCGTTGTTGCATAAATCGACTTTGAAGTCGAAGCCATCCCTGTGAGGCGTAATTCAGTCGACGCGGACGGACTGCGGGCGGGCAAGCGCAGCCATGCGGTTGAGC
>CAKKOY010000056.1 GCA_919592095.1 Ralstonia syzygii subsp. syzygii
TGCAACCCTTCCAGCTCTCTCTCCCAGCCCCTCACCGTTCCTTGCATCGGACCATGATCGTCTCATCTCACATGGACAACATCTTAGACGATAGGTACGGCTGTAGTACTAGCCGCGCCAAGAAAGCGCACACGTCCTAGCTCTTCCCGGCCTTGACGAAGCATTGCAATCATCTTCGCTAATTTTTTCAGCGAACTTCGCTATTTCTGCGGCCGAAAGTAGGATTTTTTGCAGTTTCCTTCGCTATATCGACAGTGCGCGCTGTCGGCGTAGCGAAGCCAATGTTGCGCGGAGATTCGAGAAACGGCATTTCAGCAGCCAGCGAGAACACACCGCCAAGTGCACCGGTTACCCCTGGGATAACCGATGCACTCGGACCGTCTTACCGCCAGCTTGCCGCGATGACCGGCGCCAGGCTGTCTTGCTGCGGCTGCAGCAAGGTCGTCTGACCGGCAGACGGCGGCGAGAACTGCGCCATCGCCTGAACCAGCGACGCCACCTGGCTGTCGATCAACTGGTGACCATCGCCGGCAACCAGGGTGGCATGCGTCGCACCGTTGAACCAGTCGGTCAGCCGCAGGTTCGACGATGTTCCGTCGATCGTCACCAGCAGGTCGTTGCCATCCTGCGCAAACCAGAGCTGGTCATCCTGCACCGTGGATGCGAAGGTGGCCGTGTCCTGCCCGCCGTAGTTGGTGAGCGTGACCTGGCCCGCGCCAAGATGGATCGTGTTGACCCCGTTGCCGGTTTGCACCGTATCCGTCCCGTTGCCGACCCGGATGTCGTTGGTCCCTGCGGCCACGGCGATGGTGTTGTTGCCGTCGCCCACCTGGATCGTATTGGTGCTGCCGTCAGCGCTACCCACACCGATGGTGTTGCTGCCGTTGCCTACGCTGACCGCATCGTTGCCGCGGATGATGTTGGCGCCTGCGCCCGCACTGACGGTGTTGTCACCACCACCCAACCCAACTTGGTTCGACCCATCGCCAACGGAAACACGGCTCGCGCCGTTGCCCGTTTTGACGATGTGGTTACCGTTTCCCAACCCGATCGTGTCATTGCCGCCTTGCGCCGCCCCAGCCTGGGCGGCGTATATCTGGTTATTTCCACCGCCGGCATTCATGAGATCGTTACCTGAACTTCCGAACGGCGTGTCATCCCGGCCCGGGGTCGGGGAATGCGGGTCGGCGATCAGGTTGCCGAGCGCCTCGCGGTGATATTGCGGGTTGCGATTGGTGCCAGCGGCCGAGGCGATCTTTTCTTTGAACTTGATGCCCAAGTAGCCGTTCGCATCGGTCTCAGCGCGGTTCAAATCGAAATTATTGATGATGACCTGACCGGTGCCAAGCACACCACCTGTAATTGTCAGCGTACCAACGTTGGGATTGCCAACACCTTTAGTAAACTGGTATTGCGTTTTCCCGTCATTACCATCAATCCATGTAAATGGCTCCCCATTTACGAGAGCAGTACCGCCCCCGTACACATTGCCATCGATCGATATGCTACCCCGACCGTCATTGTCGTAGATTGTGTCCTTCCCCCCGTCGGAGGGCGTTGTTGGGGAAAAAAGCCTGTGTGTGGGAGTTTTGAACAAAACCCCACACCGCGTTGTTGCATAAATCGACTTTGAAGTCGATTTATGCAACAACGCCCATCACGGGTTGATTCATGACCCAAACTCCAATGGAAGTGAAAAAGAAAGCGGCAGGAGGTCAGCACGGCGCGTCCGGCACGCGCCCGCGCCCGAGCACTGGGAAGCGATCGACGGCACAGCATGAGCGGGCCGGATCAGCGGTTTCCAGAAGGAGCAGCGAGGCGAGCGGAGAGATGGCGTCCGTGCTGATTTCACATTCAGTTACAAAGCGGAGCGCTACCGAAAAGGGGATTTTTCCGGGCAGCGGTGGCCACGTGCGCTAAAGTGAGGACACACTAAAAATTAGGACTCGTCACAAGCGCGGCTGCGCAATTTGCGCGCCCGCAGCGGGCAATCCGAACGTCGTGCAAGATTGTCGTGCGACGAGGGATGGGAAGAATACCACCGCAAGAGACCGCTGTTTTTTGCTGCGCACCATTGTCCGAAGTGAGATGTCGATGAAGATTGCCGTACTGGACGATTACCAAGACGCCGTTCGCAAGCTGGATTGCTTCAGCCTGCTGCAAGACCATGAGGTCAAGGTATTCAATAACACCGTCAAAGGCGTGGGGCAATTGGCCGCACGCGTGGCCGACGTGGAAGCCATCGTGCTGATCCGCGAGCGCACCCGTGTGACGCGTCAGTTGCTTGACCGGCTGCCCAAGCTCAAGATCATCAGCCAGACCGGGCGCGTGTCACGCGATGCCGGCGGACACATCGACCTGGACGCCTGCACCGACAAGGGTGTCGTCGTGCTGGAAGGCAAGGGCTCCCCGGTGGCGCCGGCCGAGCTGACCTGGGCGCTGGTGATGGCCGCGCAGCGCCGCATCCCGCAATACGTTGCCAGCCTCAAGCACGGCGCGTGGCAGCAATCGGGGCTGAAATCGACCACGATGCCGCCCAACTTCGGCATCGGCCGCGTGCTGAAGGGACAGACACTGGGCATCTTCGGCTACGGCAAGATCGGCCAGCTGGTGGCCGGCTACGGCCGCGCCTTTGGCATGAACCTGCTGGTATGGGGGCGCGAGAATTCGAAGGAGCGCGCCCGCGCCGACGGCTTTGCCGTGGCCGAGTCGAAGGACGCGCTGTTCGAGCAGTCGGACGTGCTGTCCGTCCACCTGCGCCTGAACGACGAGACGCGCGGCATCGTTACCGTGGCGGACCTGACCCGCATGAAGCCGACCGCGCTGTTCGTCAACACCAGCCGTGCCGAACTGGTCGAAGAGAACGGCCTGGTGACTGCGCTCAACCGCGGCCGCCCGGGCATGGCGGCCATCGACGTGTTCGAGACCGAGCCCATCCTGCAGGGCCACACGCTGCTGCGCATGGAGAACTGCATCTGCACGCCGCACATCGGCTATGTGGAGCGCGAGAGCTACGAGATGTATTTCGGCATCGCCTTCCAGAACATCCTCGACGTCCTGCAGGGGAATGTCGACAGCGTGGCCAACCCGACCGCGCTGGCGCCGGCGCTGATCCGCGCCTGACGCCGGCCGTCCCGCGGGGCCGGGATCAGGCCGCGGCGCGCAGCTGCGGCTGGTTGGCGCCCGCGCCGTCGAAGCGGAAGCTGTCCATCGCCAGCGCGCCGTAGGTGACGGTGTCGACCACGTGCCGGGCCTGCACGCAGCCCTGGGTGGTCTGCTCCGGCTTGCCCATGGCGGCACCCAGGGCCACGTACAGCGGCATCAGGTGCTCGTCGGTCGGGTGGGCGTGGGCGGCATGCGGGGCCCGCGCGCGGTAGTCGCAGAAGGTGGCGAAATCACCGGTGCGGATGCCTTCGGTCATCGCTTCGACCATCCATTCGCGGAAGGCGTCCACCCACGGCTCGACCGGCACGCCGTGCTGTGCCATGCCAGCGCCGCGCATCAGTGCCCGCAGGTTGTGCGTAAAGCTCCCGGAGCCGATGATCAGCACGCCTTCGTCGCGCAGCGGCGCGAGCGTGCGGCCCATCGCCATCTGGCAGGCCGGCGACAGGCCCGGCATCAGCGCGACCTGTACCACCGGGATCGTCGCCTCGGGCAACATCAGCATCAGCGGAATCCACGCGCCATGATCGAGCGGCTGGCGCGGGTCAAGCACGGTGGAAGCCTGTTCTTCCAGCCCAGGCACGATATTGCCGTCGATCAGCGTACGGATGCGCTCGGCCAGCCCGGGCGCGCCCGGCGGGGCATATTCCAGTGCGTACAGCTGCGGCGGGAAGCCGCCGAAATCGTGCCACGCCTCTTGCTGCGGGCGTGCCGTCACGGCGGGGCGGCGCGTCATCCAGTGCGGCGACACCACTACGATGGCGCGCGGCGACAGCGCCGCCATATCACGCCCGAGCGCCGCCAGGGCCGCGCCGACAGGGCCGGGATCGGCCGCCAGCATCGGCGACCCATGGGAGAGATAAAGCACGGGAAGCATGTCAAATTTCCTGAACTTGGTTGCCTCCATTCTGCGCCACCCATGTGGCACCAGGCTGCATGGATTTGGAGCGTGCCATCAGGAAAATTGAACAGTGTTGCGCCAAGATGGCGGGAAACGGGCCGATTTGACATCGGCGCCTCGCCGGCCGGGCTCAGACGCCGAGCAGCTCCTCCGCCACGGTCGGATGCAGGCCGACCGTGCTCCGCAGTTGCTTGAGCCGCACGCCCATGCGCACGGCCACCGCCAGCGCCTGCACGATCTCGGGTGCGGCGTTGTCCACCACATGCGCGCCCAGCACACGTCCGCTGCACGCGTTGCAGACCAGCTTGATCAGCGACTCGGCACCGGTGCCGGCAAAGCGCTGCTCCAGCGAGACGAAGCGGCGCTCGACCACGTCGATGCGCTCGGCCGCGGGGCGTGCGTCGCGCTCCGGCCGATCCGGCCAGCGCGCGCGCGCTGGGCCTCGGTCAGGCCAACGGCGGCGATAGCCGGCTCGCAGAACACCGCCATCGGCACATGTGTCATGTCGGGCAGCTTGGCACCCTTGCCGAACAGCCGCTCGGCGACATAGCGGCCCTGCGCGACGGTCACTGGCGTAAGTTGCGGACTGCCGCTGACATCGCCGATGGCGTACACGCCGCGTGCGCGCGTACGAAAATGCCGGTCCACCGCAATATGGCCACGCACATCGAGCGTGGCCCCGGCCGCCTCCAGGCCGAGCCCGTCCGTGGCCGGCGCACGGCCGCCGGCAGCCATCACGCACTGCGCGCGCACCACGCGCTGCGCGGCACCGTCCGGCCCCGCCACGTACACGGCTACGCCGCCTCCATTGACGGCGTCGTGCTCCACACGCACCACGTCGGCGTCCGGCACGATGTCAACGCCCTGCGCCGCCAGCGCCCGGGACGCCGCCTCCGACAAGGCGACATCGAAGTCCGGCAGCAGGCGCGGATCGCGCACCAGCAGTGTCACGCGTACGCCGAAGTGCGCCAGCGTCGAAGCCATCTCCACCGCGATCACGCCGCCGCCGACAATCGCCAGCGAGGCGGGAAGCGTGTCCCAGGTGAACACGTCGTCCGGCGTACAGGCAAGCTCGGCGCCGGATACCGGCAGCGGTTGCGGCCGGGCGCCGGTCGCCAGCACGATCTGGCGCGCGCGCATCGTGCGCTTGCCGGCGTCGGTCAGCAGCCGGAGCACGCCGCGCCCGCGCAGCGACGCGGAACCGGCCAGCCATTGCACGCCCGCTTCGGCCAGATGCGCGCGATAGACCCCGTGCAGCCGCCCGACCTCGGCACGCATGCGAGCCACGGCATCCTGCCAGGCCTCGCGGCCATGGGCAGCGGCGGTGTGCAGGCAGCGGCTGGCCGACTGCGACCAGGCGGCGCCGTAGCCAAGCAGCTTCTTGGGCATGCAGCCGCGATTGACGCAAGTCCCCCCCACTTCGGCGCGGTCGATCAGCAAGGTGCGCGCGCCGAGCTGCGCGGCGCGGCGGGCGGCGGCCAGACCAGCCGAGCCGGCACCGATCACGATCAGGTCAAAGGAGACAGCGGAATCTGCGCGCATGGGGCGTCCGTCGGGTTCGACCGGCGACGCCATGACGCCATGACGCCGTGTCGGCGGGCTTGTCCGGCTCCGGCAAGCCACGCGCCCGCCACCGGCTGCAGCGGACAGCACGCTAAGCGGCGATCGGCGCGGCAAACCCGCCAGGAAGTTCGCGCAGGAAGGTTTCGCCGTCATGACGGCCCAGCACGTAGGCGTCGCGCATGGCGTCCGGTTTGGTGTAGTCCCAGCTGGCGATTGGCACCTTGCGCGAAGGCTGCACGTAGAAGCGACGCTGCACACCGCCCTCGACCGGGGCATCGATGCGGAAGTAGGTCGGCTGCGGATACAGGCGCGTGACCAGCACCAGCACGTCGCCGGGCGTGGGATCGAGCGCATGCACGGGAACGTTGTCCACCATGCCGCCATCCAGCACCGGCCGGCCGCCACGCCGCAGCACGGGCGTGAAGGGTGGTGTGGAGGCCGATTGCAGCAGCAGGTCGGCCAGCGCGCTCGGCGTGGCACAGCCCTGGGCACGCACGAATTCCGGCCGGAAACCCAGACGCTGGCCCAGCGTCGGATGCAGCGTCTTGCGGATGTGCTTCTCGACGTTGTACACGATCAGCCCGGCCGCTACCGCGGTGCGGGCCCCCATCCAGCGCGGGATGTGCGCCAGGCCGACGCGGATCTCGGGAGCTTGGCCGAGCCGCGCGAGGCGGCCCTCACCGAACACCGTCAGCAGCGCCGCGCGATACATGCCGTAGTGCGGGAACACGCGCTCGCCGCGCAGCAGGTTGCTCCAGTGGGCATTGCGGGTGTTGCCGCGCAGGGCCCCGGCGTAGTACGCCATCAGGTCGGCCGCATTCCATGCGTGCAGCATGCAGGCGGTCGACGCCCCCGCCGAGATGCCGGCAATCACGCGCGGCCGCAGGCCCAGTTCGGGCTGCACGGCGTCCCACCAGCCGGCCTGCCACCAGCAGCGGTTGCCGCCACCGGCGAACACCATCTGCTCAAAGGCGGGCAAAGTCATGCGCAAGCCTCGGCCGCGGCGGCGGGCTGCGCAAGGCGCAACGCGGGCGAGTACTTGAGCGTGTCGATGCAGGCATCGACGAAGCGCTCGCGCTTGACGGCGAGACTGGAGGCATCCGGATAGAACAGGTAGTCGCCCATGATGCCGCCGAACGAGGCATGGAAATGCGCCACCGCCAGCGGCACATCCAGGTCGGGCGGCAACTGCCCGCGCCGGGCCGCCTGCCCGATGATGTGGGCCAAGCGCCCGAGCCCCTCCTCGAAGGATTCCTGCTGGCGCTTGAGAATCGGGCTCGTGTCCTCTACGAACTCGCACTTGTTGAACATGATCTCGAAAACGCGGCGCCAGTGCATGTCCTCCACCAGCTGCTGCAGCACGAAATTGGCCACATTGCGCAGCTCGCCCAGCGGATCGTTGGGCTCGACGCCCAGCGGCGAGCACAGGGTCTCCATCGGCAGCTTGACACGCTCGCACATGGCGGCGAACACGTCGGCCTTGTTGCGGAAATGCCAGTAGATGGCGCCGCGCGTGACACCGGCCGCCTGCGCGATGTCAGATAGCGACGTGCGCGCCACGCCACGCGCATAAAACACCTCTTCCGCCGCATCGAGGATGCGATTGCGCGTTTCCAGCGCGTCTTCCTTGGTTCGTCTGACCATGATGCCCTTCGGGAAGCCGGCCCCAGCATGGCCGGCAGCTTTCGATTCGCTTTTGTGCGACGCACAAAAGCTGACAACAGACTGTTGCGTATTGCACAACGATTGAACGCACGCCCGCGCCGACACGGCCGACGCACAGGCCGATCTGCCGTCACCCCGCATGCCACCGCCATTGCAGCGAAGCCGGCGAAAGTGTCAACAAAGGCCCGCCGTCTGAGGATGTCGTTTATACATACATGCGTGAACGTATCTATAATAGCGCGCACTCCGTGACTTGCCCATTGCTGCATCAGCCATTGCCGGCCCCGGCGCCATCCGCCGGATTGCGTGGCGGCCTCTGCGCACGGAAGGGTCACATCGGATGGAGAAGCACCGCTGCAAACCGTGCCGTGATTCCAGCAGTTACGGCCGTTTTGTTGCGACTTCGTCGCAATAGCCGTATCGCATGCCGCCGGGTACGGCTAGCATCGAACGTTTTCGGATCGTGTTTCCAGGTTTCGCCCGGACCCTAGCAGCGGCACATGCGTTTGCACGCCGCCGCCCGGGCACACCGCTTATCGCCACATGGGGTCATCTATGACGAACACCCGCCGTTATCACCAACTCGCTGCTGCCGCGTTCACGATCGTGGCGCTTGCAGCCTGCGGCAACAAACAGGCACAAGGGCCGGGCGGCGCCGGCATGCCGCCGACGGAGGTCGGCATCGTGACCGTGCAGCCGCATGCGGTGGGCCTGACCACCGAACTGCCGGGCCGCCTGGAAGCGACGCGCGTCGCACAGGTGCGCGCACGGGTGGCCGGCATCGTGCTCAAGCGCACGTACCAGGAAGGCAGCGATGTGAAGGCGGGCGAGGTACTCTTCCGCATCGATCCGGCGCAATACCAGGCTTCGCTCGATAGCGCCAAGGCCCAGTTGGCCCGCGCCGAAGCCACGCAGACCCAGGCGCAGCTCAAGGCCGAGCGCTACAAGCCGCTGGTCGCCACCAATGCCATCAGCAAGCAGGACTACGACGACGCCGTCGCCGCCGCCAAGCAGGCCACCGCCGACGTCGGCGCGGCGCGCGCGGCCGTGGACACCGCCAAGCTCAACCTGGGCTACGCCACCGTCACCTCGCCCATTTCGGGCCGCGCAGGCCTGGCGCAGGTCACCGAAGGCGCGCTGGTGGGCCTGGGCGGCGACGCCACGCTGCTGGCGACCGTGCAGCAGATCGACCCGATCTACCTGACCTTCACGCAGTCGAGCACCGAAGTGATGCGTCTGCAGGAAGCGCTCAAGGCCGGCAAGCTGGCCGCCGCAAGCGACACCGCCGCCAAGGTCACGCTGGTGACCGAAGACGGCCGCGTCTACGCACAGAGGGGCAAGCTGTACTTCTCCGACCTGACGGTGGACCAGACCACGGGCTCGATCACACTGCGCGCGATCTTCCCGAACGCCGAGCGCACCCTGCTGCCGGGCATGTACGTGCGCGCACGGCTGGAGCAGGCGGTCGACCAGCAAGCCATCACGGTGCCGCAACAGGCCGTGTCGCGCGGCGCGGACGGCTCCACGGTGATGATCGTCGACGCGGAAGGCAAGGTCGCCCCGCGCAAGGTCCAGGCCGATCGCGCCGTCGGTACGGAATGGATCGTCGCCAGCGACCTGCAGGCCGGTGACAAGGTGATCGTCGACGGCCTGCAGAAGGTCCGGCCGGGCGCTCCAGTCAAGCCGGTGGCGTGGCAGGCCGGCGGTGCGCAGGGTCAGGGCGCTACCGTCAGCGCCCCCGCAGCCAAGCAGTAAGCCGCAGTAAACAAGGAGCCATCGCATGGCAAAGTTTTTCATCGATCGCCCGGTCTTTGCCTGGGTGCTCGCGCTGTTCATCATCGTGGCTGGGGCGATCTCGGTCACCCAGTTGCCGATCGCGCAGTACCCGACCATCGCGCCGCCATCGATCATCATCACGGCAACGTACCCTGGTGCGAGCGCCAAGACGCTGGACGACGCCGTCACCAGCATCATCGAGCAGGAAATGAACGGCGCTGACGGCCTGCTCTATATCGAGTCGGTCAGCCAGGCCGGTAACGGCCAGGCCACCATCACCGTGACGTTCAAGCCCGGCACCGATCCGGCGCTGGCGCAGGTGGACGTGCAGAACCGCCTCAAGCGCGTGGAAGCGCGCCTGCCGTCATCGGTGACGCAGCAGGGCGTGCAGGTCGACAAGACCCGCTCCAACTTCCTGCTGTTCGCCGCGCTGGCCTCCAAGGACGGCAAGATGGACCCGGTCGCCCTGGGTGACTACATCTCGCGCAACGTGCTCAACGAAATCAAGCGCGTGCCCGGCGTCGGCCAGGCCGTGCTGTTCGGCACCGAGCGCGCGATGCGCATCTGGATCGACCCGGCCAAGCTGGTCGGCTACAAGCTGACGCCGACCGACGTCTACACCGCCATCCGCAACCAGAGCGCACTGGTCTCGGCCGGCACGCTGGGCGACCTGCCGTCCACTTCCAACCAGCCCATCGCGACGACGGTGGTGGTGGAAGGGCAGATGACGACCACCGAGCAGTTCGGCAACATCGTGCTGATGTCCAAGCCGGACGGCTCGCAGGTGCGCATCAAGGACGTGGCGCGCCTGGAGTTGGGCGGCCAGACGTACGCGACCTCCGCGCGGATCAACGGCCAGCCGATCTCGGCCATCGGCGTACAGCTCTCGCCGACAGGCAACGCGCTGGGCACGGCCAAGGCGGTCAAGGCCAGGCTCGACGAGCTGTCCAAGTACTTCCCCGCCGGCGTCGAGTACAAAGTCCCGTACGACACCTCCAAGTTCGTGCAGATCTCGATCGAGGAAGTGGTCAAGACGCTGTTCGAGGCCATGGCGCTGGTGTTCCTGGTGATGCTGGTGTTCCTGCAGAACATCCGCTACACCCTGATCCCGTCGATCGTGGTGCCGATCTCGCTGCTGGGCGCATTCGCCATCATGAACGCGCTGGGCTTCTCGATCAACGTGCTGACCATGTTCGGCCTGGTGCTGGCGATCGGTATCCTTGTCGACGATGCCATCGTGGTGGTGGAAAACGTCGAGCGGATCATGAGCGAGGAGGGCCTGCCCCCGCGTGAAGCGACCCGCAAGGCAATGGGCCAGATCACCGGCGCCATCATCGGCATCACGCTGGTGCTGATGGCGGTGTTCATCCCGATGGCGTTCTTCTCGGGCTCAGTGGGCGCGATCTATCGCCAGTTCTCGCTGTCGATGGTGGCCTCGATCTTCTTCTCCGCGCTGATGGCGCTGACGCTGACACCCGCGCTGTGCGCGACGCTGCTCAAGCCGATCGAGAAGGGCTCGCACCACGATAAGAAGGGCTTCTTCGGCTGGTTCAACCGCATGTTCACCAGCACCACGAACCGCTACCAGAGCCTCGTGGAGCGCATGCTGAAGAAGACCTTCCGCTACATGGTGATCTACGGCGCGCTGATCGCCGCGGTGGTGTTCCTGTTCATGCGCCTGCCGTCGTCGTTCCTGCCGAACGAAGACCAGGGCTACATCATCACCAACATCCAGTTGCCGCCGGCGGCTTCCGCCAACCGCACGCTGGAGGTGATCAAGAAGGTCGAGGACTACTACCAGCACGAGAAGGCCGTCGAGAACATCGTGGCGGTGCAGGGCTTCAGCTTCTCGGGCAACGGTCCCAACGCTGCGCTGGTGTTCGCCACGCTCAAGGACTGGAGCCAGCGCGGCGCCGATCAGACCGCCGATGCCGTGGCCGGCCGCGCCTTCGGTGCGCTGTTCGGCGGCATCCGCGATGCGATCGTGTTCCCGCTGAACCCGCCGCCGATCCCGGAACTGGGCAACGCGACCGGCTTCACGTTCCGCCTGCAGGACCGCGGCGGCCTCGGCCACGACGCACTGACGGCGGCGCGCAACCAACTCCTGGGCATGGCCGGCCAGAGCAATATCCTGAAAAACGTACGCCCGGACGGCCTGGAAGACTCACCGCAATACCAGGTCGACATCGACCGCGAAAAGGCCAACGCATTGGGCGTGGCGTTCACCGACATCAACAGCGTGCTGTCGACGGCGCTGGGCTCGGCCTACGCGAACGACTTCCCGAACTATGGCCGCCAGCAGCGGGTGATCGTCCAGGCGGACAAGATCAACCGGATGCAGCCGGAAGACATCATGAACCTGTACGTGCGCAACACGCAGGGCAGCATGGTGCCGATGTCGGCGTTCGCCAAGGGCCACTGGGTGGTCGGCCCGGTGCAGCTGGTGCGCTACAACGGCTATCCGTCGGTCCGCATCTCGGGTGACGCCACCACCGGCGTCAGCACGGGCGACGCCATGGACGAGATGGAGCGCCTGGCCTCCAGGCTGCCGGCCGGCATCGGCTTCGAGTGGACCGGCCAGTCGCTGCAGGAAAAGTCCTCCGGCTCGCAGGCGCCCGCGCTGTACGCCCTGTCGCTGCTGGCGGTGTTCCTGGTGCTTGCCGCACTGTATGAGAGCTGGTCGATCCCGGCCGCGGTGATCCTGGTGGTGCCGCTGGGCGTGCTCGGCACGCTGCTGGGCGTGACGCTGCGCTTCATGCCCGACGACGTGTACTTCAAGGTCGGCCTGATCGCGGTGGTGGGCGTGTCGGCCAAGAACGCCATCCTGATCATCGAATTCGCGAAGGACCTGCAGGCGCAAGGCAAGGGCCTGATCGAAGCGACACTGGAAGCGGTGCACCTGCGGTTCCGACCGATCATCATGACGTCGTTCGCCTTCATCCTGGGCGTGCTGCCGCTGGCGATCGCCACCGGCGCCAGCTCCGCCAGCCAGCGCGCCATCGGTACCGGCGTGATGGGCGGGATGATCACCGCGACGGTACTGGCCGTGGTGCTGGTGCCCGTGTTCTTCGTAGTGGTGCGCCGCATCGTCAAGGGCAGCGAACGCCAGCGCCGCCTGGATGCCGCACACCTCCCGCTGGACGAGGAAATCTGAACATGCACAAACCCATGACTTTCCGTTTGCCCGCGCCGCTGCCGGCGCTCCTGCTGGCGGCCGGCGTGCTGTCCGGCTGCTCGCTGGCGCCGCGCTATGAGCGCCCGACCGCACCCGTGGCCGGCGATTACCCGCAGGCGCCGGCCGGCTACAGCGTGCCCGCGGACACCGCCAAGCCCGGCGAGAATGCGCCGCGCGCCACCGACCTCGGCTGGCGCGAGTTCTTCCCCGACCCGCGCCTGCAGAAACTGATTGGCCTGGCGCTGGAGAACAACCGCGACCTGCGCGTCGCGATCCTCAATATCGAGGCCGCGCGCGCGCAATACCGCGTGCAGATCGCCGACCTGCTGCCGCCGGTCAACGCGACCGCCACCTACACGCGCAGCCTGACGCCCCAGTCGATCTCGCAGACCGGCCAGGACATCAACACCAAGCAGTATCAGTTGGGTGTCGGCATCAGCAGCTACCAGGTCAACCTGTTCAGCGTGGGCGATGTGACGTCGTCCGCGCGCGCCAGCTACCTCGCCACCGAGGAAGGCCAGCGCGCCACGCAGATCAGCCTGATCTCGCAGGTGGCCAAGGCCTACCTGAACGAACGTGCCTACGCCGAGCAGCTCGAGCTGGCCCAGCAGACGCTCAAGGGCCGCGAGGACTACTACAAGCTCGCCAAGCAACGCTTCGACGTAGGGGCCGCCTCCGCGCTGGACCTGCGCCAGAACGAGACGCTGGTCGAGTCGGCCCGCGTATCGGTGGCCCAGCTGACGCGCCAGTACACCCAGGCGACCAACGAGCTGGTGCTGCTGGTGGGCGCGCCGCTGCCGGCCGACCTGCCGGCGCCGACCACGGTGTCGTCGGAGAAGATCGTCGCCGACATCCCGCCCGGGCTGCCATCCGAACTGCTGGAGCAGCGCCCCGACATCCGCCAGGCCGAGCAGAAGCTGATCGCCGCCAACGCCAACATCGGCGTGGCACGCGCGGCGTTCTTCCCGAGCATCGGGCTGACGTCGAATGTAGGGACGGCCAGCACGGCGCTGCATGACCTGTTCAAGAGCGGGACGGGCCTGTGGTCGTTCGTGCCGAACCTCACGCTGCCGATCTTCAACTGGGGCACCAACGTATTCAACCTGGACCTGACCAAGGCCAACCAGAAGATCGCGCTGGCGAACTACGAGAAGACCATCCAGACCGCCTTCCAGGAAGTGTCCGACGCCCTCGTGGCGCGCGGCACGCTGGAAGAGCAGGTGGCCGCGCAGAAGCGCTTCCGCGACGCGACAGCCGAGCGCCTCACCCTGTCGGACCAGCGCTACCGCAACGGCGTGTCGAGCTTCCTCGACGTGCTGGATGCACAGCGCGACCTGTTCAGCGCCGACCAGACCCTGGTGCAGACCCGCCTGGCTCGCCTGACCAACGCCATCGATCTGTACACGGCGCTGGGCGGCGGCCTGCAGGAGCGCAGCACCACCGTGGCCGCGCAGCAGGCCCGGCCGACCGCCGCACCGGGCGCCATGCCCAACGTGTCGCCGGACATGACGCCGCCGGCCAAATAAGCCGCGCGAACGCAGCCGAGCACCAAGCCCGCCACCAGGCTGGCTTTTTTTCGCCCTGCGGTCCGGTGGCCGCCGCTGCCTCCCAAAAACGCAGCAAGGCCACCTCGTCGCACCGTCACATCAACGGCATCGACGAGGGCGCTCGCCGTGCGAGTCGGAGTCAGCGAAGCGCACACGGCGGCGGGTATGGCCGGGGCGGGCGTCGGCCACGGACCGCAGCGATGCCGGCAGAGGCTTCGACAGGCGGGGAGGCTGACTGGAATCGGGAGCCGGAGGAGGGGACTGAGCGCGCGCTCCATGAGGCGTCGGGCAAGCGGCATTCCCGAAACGGCCGGCGCAGCGTAGTATCCGGACCACGCCGGAAGCCGCGAATTCGGGAGAGAAATGCTTTTTTCGTCACACTTGGCGGCCCCTTGCATCGGTAAACAGATTCAACTACACTGCACGCCCTCTGGGCGGTATATAATTTGCGGTTTCGCCGTCCAACCGAATATTGAGCAAGGGACACGATGAGCACCATCCGACTGAAAGAAAACGAGCCGGTCGAAGTCGCACTGCGCCGCTTCCGCCGTGAAATCGAGCGCACCGGCCTGATCAAGGAACTGCGCGCACGCACCGCCTACGAAAAGCCGACGACCGAGCGCAAGCGCAAGAAGGCTGCCGCCGTGTCGCGCACGCGCAAACGCCTGCGCTCGCAAATGCTGCCGAAGAAGCTCTACTAAGATCGTGCGATTGTTGCGGTAGCGCCAGCCGGGTGCTGCCGTTGGCGGCGTGACGTCATTCGACTCCGTTCCGCCGAGCCCGGCCCTGTGTCGTCTCTGTGCCCCTCCGCGGCACATCCCGACACGCCATCAACGGCCACGGCTCACACCCACCCGATCCAGAAGCTAGCAACACGGCGGTCAATGGCCTTCCAGCCATTCTCCGCAGCTTCGGTGCGCCCGCGTGGCGCTGCTTTCGTTGCAGACGACCTCCGCCAGCGGTGATTAACCGGCTGTCTGTTGGCGTTTGTCGCGCGCCTTTTCGGGCATCACGCCATCCACACCCGCCGGCCTTGACGCGAATTTTGTTTCGCGTCCGTGGTTCTTTACGACTTTTTGACGGGCAAGACCGTACGCTAGAGACGTGAACAACCCAGGGCGCCAAGCGCCGTACGGCCATGAACCTGATCCATCAATGGTTGCTGGGAGCGGGCGTCGTGCTAGCCATCATCGCGCTGTTCGTCATCGAGTACAGCGGCGAGACGCGGGCCGCGCGCCGTAACTGCGAAGCCGAGCAGCATGCCGGTCAGCGCGTCGACGAAGCCCGCATGCCTTGAACGCACGGCCACGCCACGCACTCCGCGCCGACCCGCTACGCTGACACGCCGGCGACCGATCCGATCCGCCACCAAAGTCCGCGCCATGCCAGCGCATCGGCGCGGACCACCCTGCGCCAGCGGAAAGGCGCGCCGCCACCGCGGCGCCCGGACGACGAATCAGCCCGGCGCGCGGCCGCGGCTACGTTGCCGCGCGAACCGTGTAGAGGTGCACTTCCGAAGGTGCGAACAGCCGGACCGGCACATCGCTCATGCCGATGCCGCGGCTCGTGACCAACCGCGCGCCCTCGGGAAGCATGAAGTGCCCGTTTGCAAAACGCCGCTCCCCGGAGCCGAAAGGCAACACGATCGGACGCCCCCACGGCAAGGCGATCTGCCCGCCGTGCGTGTGCCCGCAAAACGCCAGGTCGAAAGGGAAGCCCCGCACGCGCCTGAGCCCCAGCGGCGAGTGCATCAGCAAAATCCGGCGCGGCCCCGCATCCCTGAACGTCGGGACCGGATCGGGCTGACCCACGCCCGGCTCATCCAGCCCACACAGAAACAATTCGTCAAACGGCTCAGGCAGGCGAACGGATTCGTTCACCAGCATGCGCACCCCCGCCGCTTCGAGCGTCGCGCGCACGAAGGCGTCGTCCACCCACAGATCATGGTTGCCGTAGACACCGAACATGCCGGCCGGGACACGCAGCTCGCCGAGCCGGGCCGCCAGCGACGAGACATGCCGGTGATGCAGCGAAACGAAATCCCCACCCAGCAACAGGATGTGCGGCGCGAACGCATCGATCGTCCGCACGACCGCATCGAGCAGGCGGGGATAGGTGAGTGGCCGGCGTGGAAGTCCGAGGCGAACGCAACCCTGAGCGGCTCGGCGAGCGGCTTGCCCAGCGGCAGATGCACATCGCGGCGATCGACTCGCAAGCGGCCGTGCAAACCCAATGCATAGGCGCCGCGCGCGGCCCAGCCGTTGGCGTAGAAGAACGCCTCGGCGGCTTCGCCGGCTTTGCGCCACCAAGTGTAGTAGTTGCCCCGACCCATGATTGGAAACACCAAGTTCAGACGTGACCGAGAGGAAATGACGTAGCGCACCGCCGCAGATCGCCCGCGAACATGGGTCGACAGACAGCCTGCGGCAAACGCCATTCACGATCGCAGATACGGGCCCGCGTGTCGCGCCAGCAATGCGACCAGTTCAGGCTGCATAAACGCGTAGTCGTCGGGGATGTCCAGGCAGACGACCCGCTTGCCGCGCAGCCACGGCCCAAACCGTTGAGACAGGCGCCGGCGGTGGGCGCGCTCCATGACGAAGATCACTTCGGCCCACTCGAGCTGATCGGCCGTCAATGGAACCTCGGCATCCGGCGCCAGGCCCGCCGAATCGGTGTCGACGTTCGGCCACTGCGCAAACACGCATTCCGCGGTGGGGCTGCGCAGCCGGTTGCGGCTGCAGATGAACAGTGCGCGCATTGATCTCTCTGCCTCTTACGCTGCCATCGAGATGGAGGGGGTATGCGCAATCTGAACCACCCCCGCGCCCTCTCTTCGATGGGTGCCAGCCCGCTACTTTCCAATACAGAACCGGCTGAATATCACCCCCAACAAATCATCACTGGAAAACGCCCCCGTGATGCTATTCAACGCCTCCTGCGCCAGCCGCAGCTCCTCGGCAAACAGATCGAGCGATTGCGCCTGCTGATCGGCGTGATCGGTAGCGATGGCCAGATGCGCCTTGGCCGCGCGTAGCGCCGCAAGGTGCCGCTCGCGCGCCAGATACAACCCTTCACCGCCGCCTTGCCAGCCTGCAATCTCCAGCAGCGCCGCGCGCAACGACTCGATGCCGCTGCCATCGCGCGCCGACAGCCAGACCTCAGGGGGCTGTGCATTGACGCGGCCCGGGACGACCAGGTCCGTCAGGTCAATCTTGTTGATGACGCGCAGCGTGGGCACGCCCGACGGCACGTGCTCGGCGATGCGGGCGTCGATGGCGGCATCTTCGGCGCAGAGGCCGTGGGCACGGTAGTCGGCGGCGTCCAGCAGATGCAGCACGACGTCCGCGCGAGCGATGGCAGCCCAGGTGCGTTCGATGCCGATGCGCTCGACTTCGTCTTCGGTGTCGCGCAGACCGGCGGTATCGACAATATTGAGGGGGATGCCTTCGATCTGGATGGTCTGCTGCACCTTGTCGCGCGTGGTGCCGGCGATAGGCGTGACGATGGCGAGTTCGGCGCCGGCCAGCGCATTGAGCAGGGACGACTTGCCGACGTTGGGCTGCCCGGCCAGCACCACGTGGAACCCCTCGCGCAGCAACGCCCCCTGGCGCGCCTGCGCCAGCACGCCGTCCAGCCGCGCACGGATGTCGGCAAGCTGGCCGCGCGCATCGGAGGCTTCGAGGAAGTCGATTTCCTCTTCGGGAAAATCCAGCGTCGCCTCCACCAGCATGCGCAGGTGGATCACGCGCTCGACCAGCGCATGCACGGCCTGCGAGAACGCGCCGTCGAGCGAGCGTGCGGCCGAGCGCGCAGCGGCCTCGGTGCTGGCCTCGATCAGGTCGACGACGGCTTCGGCTTGGGCCAGGTCCAGCTTGTCGTTGAGGAAGGCGCGGCGCGTGAACTCGCCGGGCTCGGCCAGGCGCAGGCCGATGCCGTGGCCGGCCTGCAGGCAGCGCGACAGCAGCAGTTGCATCACCACCGGGCCGCCGTGGCCCTGCAGCTCGAGCACGTCCTCACCGGTGTAGGAGTGCGGCGCCGGAAACCACAGCGCGATACCCCGGTCGATGGCATTGCCGTCGGCATCGCGGAAGGGCAGGTAGGTCGCCTGGCGCGGCTGCAGGAGGCGCCCGCAGACGGCCTGCATCACGGCGCGCACGTCCGGGCCGGACACCCGCACGACGCCGATGCCGCCGCGACCGGGCGCGGTAGCGATCGCAGCGATGGGCACGGTACGGATCGGCGCAGGCACCGCGTCGGAAGCAATCGGCGAAGTCATGGCGGAGGAAGAAACGGTCATGGCGGTATTCTGCGGCAGCCGCGCGCGCACGTGTCAGCATCCGTCCGGCGGCAACCAGGACGCCCCACCTCGCACCGGCATGAAAAAAGGGCACCCTCGGGTGCCCTTTCCACTGAAGCCCGCGCGCCTTACTTGGTGGGCGCAGCCTTCTTGCTGGTGCCCAGCATGCGGTTGATCGACCACTGCTGTGCGATCGACAGGCAGTTGTTGACCACCCAGTACAGCACCAGGCCGGCCGGGAAGAAGAAGAACATCACCGAGAACGCGATCGGCATGAACATCATCATCTTGGCCTGCACGGGGTCCGGCGGGGTCGGGTTCAGGCGGGTCTGCACGAACATCGACACGGCCATCAGGATCGGCAGGATGTAGAACGGGTCCGGCGAAGCCAAGTCATGCACCCAGCCCAGCCACGGCGCACCGCGCATCTCGACCGACGACAGCAGCACCCAGTACAGCGCGATGAACACCGGAATCTGGATCACGATCGGCAGGCAGCCGCCCAGCGGGTTGACCTTCTCGGTGCGGTACAGCTGCATCATCTCCTGGTTCATCTTCTGCGGGTCGCCCTTGTGGCGCTCGCGGATGGCCGTCATGCGCGGCTGCAGGTCCTTCATCTTGGCCATCGAGCGGTAGCTGGTGGCCGACAGCGGGAAGAACACCAGCTTGACCAGCACGGTCAGGCCAACAATCGACCAGCCCCAGTTGCCCAGCAGCAGGTGGATCTTCTCCAGCAGCCAGAACAGCGGCTTGGCGATGATGGTCAGCCAGCCGTAGTCCTTCACCAGTTCCAGGCCCGGCGTGATGCCTTCGAGCATGCGCTCTTCCTGCGGGCCGGCGAACAGGCGCGCCGTGGCCGAAATATTCGCGCCCGGCGCCACCGTGCCCAGCGGCTCCTGGATGCCGATGCGGTAGAAGTTGGTGTCGACGCGGTCGACGTAGAACTCGCGCTTGGCGCTGGCCGCCGGGATCCACGCCGAGGCGAAGTAGTGCTGCACCATGCCGACCCAGCCATTGTCGGTGGCTGCGGGCACGTGTGCCTTGCCCTTGTCGATGTCGGAGAAGTTGATCTTGTGGAACTTGTCGGCATCGGTGTAGACGGCCGGGCCGGTGAACGTGCTGTAGAAGCGCGACTGCTCGACCGAGCCGCCATCGCGGGCCAGCTCCATGTACAGCGTCGGCGAGATCGGTGCCGTGCCATCGTTGGTCACGTCGAAGCGCGTGTCGATGACGTAGCTGCCGCGCTTGAAGACGTAGGTCTTGGCCAGCTTGGCGCCGCCCTTGTCGGCGGTGAGCGTGAGCGACACTTCGCCGCCGGTGCCCAGGTCACGCGGGCCGGTGGATGCCGTGAACACCGTGGTGTGGTTCGGGAAATCGCCGCCGATCAGGCCCGAGCGCGCCAGATAGGTACGCTCCAGGCTACGGTCGAACAGCACCACCGGGTTGCCGTCGTGATCCTTCTGGGTCAGCAGCTCAAGCTTGGTGAGAATGGCACCGGCCGTATCCACCGTCGCGCGGATCACGTCCGTCGTGACGACGACCTTTTCCGCGGCCGGCGTCTGCGAGGCGGCGCCGGTGGCCGGAGCGGCCTGGCTGCCGGCTGCGGCCGGGGCGGCGGCGGACTTGGGTACATCGCCCGCGGGCGTGCTGCCCGGTGCGGCGGCCGACGTCGTGGCCGTCTGCGGCGTCGGGAAGAACATCGACTGGTGGCCGTTCGCGCGTTGCCAGTTGTCGAACAGCAGGACAACCGACAGCGAGAAGATCACCCAGAGAATGGTGCGTTTGATATCCATGTCGGATTACGGTCTGGGAAGGTGAATCGACGGCCGCGCAGCCGGTGCGTCGGCTGCGGTCGTCCCGGTCGATGCGGAATCGGTGGAGCGGGGCACAGCGTCGCCGGCAACGGGCGGCACAGGATCATACCCGCCTTGTGCGAACGGATGACAGCGGCACAGGCGTTTTGCCGCAAGGTAACTGCCGAGCGCCGGCCCGTGGGTGAGCACGGCGTCGCGTGCGTAGTCGGAGCAGGTCGGCAGGAAGCGGCATTGCGCGCCGACGAAAGGGCTGAACGCCACCTTGTAGACACGCAGCAGGAACAGCAGCACGCGCGTCATGGCGCGGCTCCGTCGGAGGGAACCGGCGCAGCGGCAGGACTCGGCACCGGTGGTGGCGCAGGCAGCGGGCGCGCCGCGATCTCGAACAGGTACGAGAGCTCTTCCCGGCAGAGACGCTTGAAGGCGGCCACGGTGGGCACGTCTTCGCGCGGGAACTTGGTCTGCAGCCGGATCAGCACATCACGGCCGCCCAGGGCGGCCTGCCGCAGGCGGAACAGCTCGCGGCACTGACGCTTGATCAGGTTACGCTCGACGGCGCGACGGGCAAACTTCTTGCCGATCACGATCCCCAGGCGCGCCTGGGGATGCCCGTTGGCACGCACGTAGAGCACAAAGTGACGGCTGCGTCTGACAGGCCGCAAAGCAAAAACGGATGAGAACTCATCCGTTTTCACAAGCCTTGCGGCTTTGGGGAAGGCGTGCGGGCCCATCACCGGATTGCCGCGAAAGCCATTGGTGGCGGCCATCCGGCCACCGCCCGGCGCGGCAGCCTTAGATGGCCAAGCGCTTGCGGCCCTTGGCGCGGCGTGCGTTCAGCACGGCACGGCCACCACTGGTCTTCATGCGGACACGGAAACCGTGGGTGCGCTTGCGACGGGTAACGGAAGGTTGATAAGTACGTTTCATGATGCACTCTCTGGTTAATGGGTGCGGACGCCGCCGCACGCGCCGGGCCGGGCGCGGGCCAGACCTGGTGTCGATTCGTTAGGGAAACCGCCCACGCAGACCGCCGTGCGCTGGCTGTTCAAGTCGAGGGCGTTGCCGGGAAACCGGGCGCCTGGATCGACGGGCCCGACCGGATCAGGCGCGCCGGGATCCTCCCCGTCACCGCGTCTGACGCGAACAAGCGTGCGCTCCCCTGCCGGGCATCGCAGAACCCGGCATTTAAACGATATTTGCGGCATTTGTCAAGCCACGTTATCTGGGGATAAACGCCGGCCGCGCAGAGAAGTCCACTCGTCAAAAAGTTTTCCCCAATGCCTTGTGCGGCCTGAGCCACCTCGGGGAAATCCTTTCCACCATTGAGTTTGCGGGCGACCAGCAAAATCGGTTGTCCACCGCAACCGGCGTTGTTGCATAAATCGACTTTGAAGTCGAAGCCATCCCTGTGAGGCGTAATTCAGTCGACGCGGACGGACTGCGGGCGGGCAAGCGCAGCCATGCGGTTGAGCACG
>CAKKOY010000057.1 GCA_919592095.1 Ralstonia syzygii subsp. syzygii
CAACCCTTCCAGCTCTCTCTCCCAGCCCCTCACCGTTCCTTGCATCGGACCATGATCGTCTCATCTCACATGGACAACATCATAGGCGATAGGTACGGCTGTAGTACTAGACTTCCTGCCCGCGCAGGTATTCGTTCTGGATATCGACGGTGCCGTTCCTGCCGACATCGTCGAAATGCTTGCGCAGCCACAGCTTGGCCTCATGCCGGCCGCGCTCCTTGAGCATGGTCAGGAAGCTCCAGTCCGTCACCAGCTTGCTCGAGGACGACAAGTCGCCCAACGGCCGGTCCGCACGGATGGCATGCAGATAGATGTATTTGAGCCGGTCCCGGTATTCGGGCTTGAGCCAGTCCTCCGCGATCAGCTTCTGCACGAAGGCGATGGCGCGCATCTCGCGCAGCAAGGATGCGTTGAAGGTGATCTCGTTCAGGCGCTCCATCACTTCGTGCGGCTGGTCGGGCACCTCCTTGCGCACGATCGGGTTGACGTGCACGAGCAGGATGTCCTGCGTCTTGGTCTCGTAGAAGAACGGGAACAGCACCGGGTTGCCCATGTAGCCGCCGTCCCAGTAGTGATGGCGGTTGATCTCGATGGCCGGGTACAGGTACGGCAGGCAGGCCGAGGCCAGCACCACCTCGACGTCGATCTCGCGCGTGCCGAAGACGCGCACGTTGCCCGTGGTCACGTCCGTAGCGGCGAGGAACAGCTTGGTGGCCGGGCACGCGCGCAGGCGCTCGAAATCCACCTGGTTCGTCAGCAGGTCGCGCAGCGGATTGTAGTGCGCGCCCTGGGTGGTCGCGCTGATCCAGGTGTCCCACATGCGCATCCAGTCGGCCACCGGCCAGCTGTCGGGAAACAGCGGCTTGCCCGACAGCAGCGTCTTGGCGTTCTCGCCCATCGTCGAGAACGGCGAGCCCGCGGTCGATACCGCCAGCCAGAACGCATGCAGCTTTTCACGCGCGCGCTCGGCGCCGCCTTCGAGCAGGCCATCGAGCATCACCACTGCGTTCATCGAGCCGGCGCTGGTGCCGCTCAACCCCTCGAACGACAATCGCCCATCTTCGAGCAGCGCGTCGAGCACGCCCCAAGTAAAAACCCCGTGCGCGCCACCGCCCTGCAGCGCGAGGTTGATGTGCTTGCCCTGCGGCTTGAGCATAGTCTTCCCTCGGAAGCGAGCGCCCCCATGGCGCTCGTCGGAACATCCAACAATACCGGTTTGCACGTGCGCTGCCCGCAACACCATCACTCAGCAGGTCTGCAACGACCAGACCGTGGCGGTGACTCCACACCACACCGGTGCAAGCGCTGTGATCGGCGCCATTGTCGGCGGCGTAGCTGGGCAATGCGATCAGCGGCGGCGCGGGCCGCGCGGCCGCCACGGCGACTACGACCCAGACTGGCACCGCCGACCCCGACACCTCCAGATTCGCACGCAACGCCATCAAGAACCCCGACCACGGGGTTCTTTGTTCTTTGGGCTTGTTCTTTGGCCTAAAATGGCCGGTTTGACCCTAGACCACACCTTTCACGTTCCATTTCATGACCACCGAAACCATTGACGGCGTCCACCTCACCACCAAGGCCAATGTGTACTTTGACGGCAAGTGCGTCAGCCACAGCTTTGCGCTGCCAGACGGCACCAGAAAGTCCGTGGGCGTGGTGCTGCCTGCCACGCTGACCTTCGGCACGGCCGCCGCCGAGATCATGGAATGCGTGGGCGGCTCCTGCGAATACAAGCTCGATGGCAGCGACGAGTGGAAGAGGTCCGGCCCCGGCGAGAGCTTCCAGATTCCCGCAAACTCCAAGTTCGACATTCGCGTGACCGAGGCCTACCACTACATCTGCCACTACGCATAAGCCCCGAACTTTCTTGGCCCCTGGCGCAGGCCCGTCAGGCGCCAGCAGCGATCATTTAGAAGAGACAT
The DNA here is from genome assembly GCA_919592095.1 of Ralstonia syzygii subsp. syzygii. Lineage (GTDB taxonomy): Bacteria > Pseudomonadota > Gammaproteobacteria > Burkholderiales > Burkholderiaceae > Ralstonia > Ralstonia syzygii. The sequence goes on from CAKKOY010000057.1 coordinate 1,926, forward strand.
CCCATGGAAACCATCCTGCAACACGTTCCCGTCGGCCAGAAGGTCGGCATTGCCTTCTCCGGCGGTCTGGACACCAGCGCGGCCCTGCGCTGGATGAAGAACAAGGGCGCCCTGCCCTATGCCTACACCGCCAATCTCGGCCAGCCCGACGAGGAAGACTACGATGCCATCCCCCGCAAAGCCTTGGAATACGGTGCAGAGAAGGCTCGCCTGATCAACTGCCGCCCCCAGTTGGCCAATGAAGGCATTGCCGCCATCCAGGCCGGTGCCTTCCACATCTCCACCGGCGGCATCACCTACTTCAACACCACGCCGCTGGGCCGCGCCGTGACCGGCACCATGCTGGTTGCTGCCATGAAGGAAGACGACGTCCATATCTGGGGCGACGGTTCCACCTTCAAGGGCAACGACATCGAGCGCTTCTACCGCTACGGCCTGCTGACCAACCCGGCCCTGAAGATCTACAAGCCCTGGCTGGACCAGGCCTTCATCGACGAGCTGGGCGGCCGCGCCGAAATGTCGGCCTTCATGACCCGCGAAGGCTTCGGCTACAAGATGAGCGCCGAAAAGGCCTACTCCACCGACTCCAACATGCTGGGCGCCACCCACGAGGCCAAGGATCTGGAGCATCTGAACAGCGGCATCCGCATCGTCAATCCCATCATGGGCGTGGCGTTCTGGAAGCCGGAAGTCGAAGTCAAGGCCGAAGAGGTTTCGATCACCTTCGACGAAGGCCGTCCCGTGGCCGTCAATGGCAAGGACATTGCCGACCCCGTGGAAATGTTCCTGGAACTGAACCGCATCGGCGGCCGCCATGGCCTGGGCATGAGCGACCAGATCGAAAACCGCATCATCGAAGCCAAGAGCCGCGGCATCTACGAAGCCCCCGGCATGGCGCTGCTGCACATTGCCTACGAGCGCCTGGTCACCGGCATCCACAACGAGGACACCATCGAGCAGTACCGCATCAACGGCCTACGCCTGGGCCGCCTGCTGTACCAGGGCCGCTGGTTCGACCCCCAGGCCATCATGCTGCGCGAAACTGCCCAGCGCTGGGTGGCCCGCGCCGTGACCGGCACCGTGACGCTGGAGCTGCGCCGCGGCAACGACTACTCCATCCTGAACACCGAGTCGCCCAACCTGACCTACGCGCCCGAGCGCCTGTCCATGGAAAAGGTCGAGGACGCACCGTTCAGCCCAGCCGACCGCATCGGCCAACTGACCATGCGCAATCTGGACCTGATGGACACCCGCGCCAAGCTGGCCATCTACTCCAAGGCCGGCCTGCTGTCCCTGGGCACCAGCACCGCGCTGCCCCAGCTCGGCGGCAACAGCAAATAACGGCTGCCCTGCCAATACCAGTTAGTTAAGCCAAAAAAGGCCGCTCCGATTGACGTCGGAGCGGCCTTTTTCCTTGTTGATGACTCAGTTCGAGTCGCTGCAGACCTGCCAAGCCGCGCTTGACTGACTGGCATGACCGGCGGGGCTGATCTTAGTACCGGCCGCAGAGCAGGTATTCCATCAGCGCCTTCTGCACGTGCAGGCGGTTCTCGGCCTCGTCCCACACCACGCTCTGCTTGCCGTCGATGACGGCGGCCTCGACTTCCTCGCCGCGATGCGCGGGCAGGCAGTGCATGAACAGCGCGTCAGGCTGCGCGCGCTGCATCATCGCCTCGGTGACCATCCAATCACCGAAAGCCTTCTTGCGCGCTTCGTTCTCGGCCTCGTAGCCCATGCTGGTCCACACGTCGGTGGTCACCAGCTGGGCGCCTTCGCAGGCTTCGAGCGGGTTCTCAAACACATGCACGAACGGACTGCCGGAATCCGCCACCATGGCCGGATCCAGCTGGTAGCCCTTGGGCGCGGAGAAATGGAAGCGGAAACCAAGGATCTCGGCCGCCTGGATCCAGGTGTACGCCATGTTGTTGGCGTCGCCGACCCAGGTGACGGTCTTGCCCCTGATGGGGCCACGGTGCTCGATGAAGGTGAAGATGTCGGCCAGCACCTGGCACGGATGGTATTCGTTGGTCAGCCCGTTGATGACCGGCACGCGCGAATGCGCGGCAAAACGCTCGATGATCTCCTGCCCGAAGGTGCGGATCATGATGATGTCGGTCATGCGGGAGATGACCTGCGCCGCGTCCTCGATCGGCTCGCCGCGGCCCAACTGGGAGTCGCGCGTGTTGAGGAAGACGGCGTGGCCGCCGAGCTGGTGGATGCCGGCTTCGAACGACAGGCGCGTGCGCGTGGAATTCTTCTCGAAGATCATGGCCAGCGTGCGATCGTGCAGCGGGTGCCACGTCTCGTAGTTCTTGAACTTGGCCTTGAGGATCCTGGAGCGGTCCAGCAGGTACTCGTACTCTTCCAGGGAAAAGTCCTTGAACTGCAGGTAGTGCTTGATCTTGCTTGGTGGGTTCATAAAACAACGAAGGCGGCCCGCAGTCGGCGCTCCGTGGTATGACCCATCCGCGCCGCCCTAGCCGCCTTGCCTGATGTCGATTCAGGGCATCATACGGGATCGCCGCCGGTTTGGCGAGCTTGGCACCCGCGCCGGCGGCGTCGCCATACAGCACTGCTGAAAGGCCGATGAAAGTCTTATATTATAAGATATAATATCGACTGCCTCGGAAGCCCCGACCGCCCGCAAACCGGCATCACTAGCCGGTTCACGAGCCTGCAACCAGGCGAGCGCATCATCCGCACCACAAGCGCACCCCCATTCGAACGTTGCGGAACACGCACGGTCGAAGCCGTTTGCAAATCTCCACAAGCCTCACGCAGTCCATGGCAGCCAACCCACGCCAATTCTTTATCCAGGGCGTCACCCGTGACGGAAAAACCTTCCGACCGAGCGACTGGGCCGACCGGCTGTGCGGCGTGATGGCGCAGTTCCGTCCCGCCGGGGATACCGGGGACCCCCGCTTCACCTACTCGCCCTACGTGCGCCCCGTCATGTCGGGCGGCATCAAGAGCGTCTTCGTCGACGAGCGCCTGCACGAGATCGAACCCAAGGCGCTGGACTTCGTCCTCAACTTCGCGCACGACAACAACCTGCAGCTGGTCGAAGCCTGCCTGCTGCCGGAAAGCGCCGCCTCGTCAAAAAACTGAGCCCCACTGCACCGAAGCAGTGGCGCCACGAACGGCGCACGCAAAAGCAAAAAGCCTGTCCGAAGACAGGCTTTTTTCATATCGGCGCGCGACAGCGGTCTGCCACGCGGCGCGCCGGACCAAGCCGGCGCCACCCGAACTCAGGCGCCCATTGCCTTGATGGCAGCGGACAGACGCGACTTGGCGCGTGCGGCCTTGTTCTTGTGGACGATCTTCTTGTCAGCGATGCTGTCGATCGTGCTCTGAGCCTTCTTGAACACTTCGGCAGCCGCTGCCTTGTCGCCGCCGGAAATGGCCTTGCGGACAGCCTTGACAGCGGTGCGCAGGCGCGAGCGCAGCGCGGAATTGTGCGCGTTCTGAGCGACAGCTTGGCGTGCGCGCTTGCGTGCTTGTGCGGTGTTTGCCATGGAAAATTTCCTGAAGAAAACGTGCAAGCGCCCCGGGAGACACGGACGGCCGAAGCGCACGAATACGTGAGAAACGGTAATTATACCCACATCGTTGCCGCCAATGCAAACCGTGTTGTGAAATCGCCCGCGACTCCGGTTGAAGTGAAATGCAAGTCACTTCCATTGGGTGCGTGGAGAAGCGGTCCCTATAATACGGCCGCATCCAGCCGACCCGAGGCAGCGAACCCGCCCGGGGTGCCTGCGGTCTGATCCGCCACGCCTGCGCGCAGCGGCGCACCCAACCACGCACCACGCATTCCACCTTGAATCTCCTCAGAACCCTCGCCACGATCAGCGGCCTGACCATGCTGTCGCGCATCACCGGCCTGATCCGGGAAACGCTGATCGCCCGCGCCTTCGGGGCCTCGGTCTACACCGATGCCTTCAACGTTGCCTTCCGCATCCCCAACCTCTTGCGCCGGCTGTCGGCCGAGGGCGCGTTCTCGCAAGCGTTTGTGCCCATCCTGGGCGAGTTCAAGAACCGCCAGGGCGAGGCGCAGACGCGCGCGCTGGTCGATGCGGTGGCAACGGTGATGACGTGGCTCCTGGTGGTGATTTCAGCGCTGGGCGTGATCGGCGCGCCGCTGATCGTCACCGCGGTCGCGACCGGCTTCAAGACGCACGAGAGCCAGGCCTACATCTCGGCGGTGTTCATGACGCGAGTGATGTTCCCGTACATCGGACTGGTATCGCTGGTGGCGCTCGCCTCGGGCATCCTCAACACGTGGCGCCAGTTCGGGATTCCGGCCTTCACGCCGGTACTGCTGAACCTGTCGTTCATCGTAGCGGCCGTGTTCGTGGCGCCGCTGCTGCAGACACCGATCTATGCGCAAGCCTATGCGGTAATGGTGGGCGGCATCCTCCAACTGGCGATCCAGATTCCGTCGCTGCGCCGCATCGGCATGCTGCCGCGCGTATCGGTCAACGTGCGCGCGGCATGGCACCACCCCGGCGTGCGCCGCGTGTTCAAGCAGATGCTGCCGGCCACGCTGTCGGTCTCGGTGGCACAGATCAGCCTCATCATCAACACCAACATCGCCTCGCGCCTGCCGGCCGGCAGCGTGTCATGGCTGAACTACGCGGACCGCCTGATGGAATTCCCGACCGCCCTGCTGGGCGTGGCACTCGGGACCATCCTGCTGCCAAGCCTGTCCAAGGCCAGCGCAGAAAACCACCGGGAAGAATATTCTTCGCTGCTCGACTGGGGCCTGCGGTCGACCGTGCTGCTGGCGGTGCCGTCCGCAGTGGCGCTCTTCATCTTCGGTGGGCCGCTGACGGCCACCCTGTTCCATTACGGCCGGTTCAACGGGCTGGACGTGGAGATGACGCGCCAGGCACTGGTGTCGTACGGCGTCGGGCTGATCGGGCTGATCGTCATCAAGATCCTGGCACCGGGCTTCTATGCGCGGCAGGATATCCGCACGCCGGCGAAGATCGCACTGGTCGTGCTGGCGGTGACGCAACTGTCCAACATGGTGTTCGTGCCGATGTTCGGGCACGCGGGGCTGGCGCTGTCGATCAGCTTCGGTGCGACCATCAACGCGGCGCTGCTGTTCCTCGGGCTGCGTCGGCGCGGCTACTACCACCCGCTGCCCGGCTGGGGCCTGTTTCTTGCGCAGGTGATTGCGGCAGTGCTGCTGCTCGCGGGCGTGCTGCTGTGGTTCACGCAGACGTTCGACTGGGTGGGCATGGGTGCCCGGCCGCTGATGCGCGTCGCGCTGCTGGGTGCCTGCCTGGTCCTGTGTGCGGTGGTGTATTTCGGTACAATGTGGCTCACCGGCTTGAAGTTCTCCACCTTCCGGAAAAGGGCGATTTGATGGCAACCAAAGTCCTCGATTATTTTTCGGCCCTGGTCGCGGACGACGACAGCATTCCCTTAACTGAAACCGCTCTGTCGATCGCGCAGGACGCCTATCCGGACCTGGACATGCCGGCCGAACTGGCCGCCATCGACATGCTCGTCGCACGGCTGAAGAACCGCATCGCCGAAGGCACGCCGGCAATCCAGCGCCTGCGGCTGCTCAACCAGTTCTTCTATCGCGAGCTGGGCTTCGGGCCCAATGCAAACGATTACTACGACCCCGAGAACTCCTACCTGAATGCCGTGCTGCAGACACGGCGCGGCATCCCGATCTCACTGGCGGTGCTGCTGATGGAGATCGGACAGCAGATCGGGCTGCCGCTCAAAGGCGTGTCCTTCCCGAACCACTTCCTGGTGCGCATGAGCATTCCCATGGGCGAAGTCGTGATCGATCCGCTGACCGGGCAGACGCTGTCGAAGGAAGAACTGCAGGAGATGCTCGACCCGTACCTGGAAAAGGAAGGCATCGAAGACCCGAACACGGTGCCGCTCGGGGTGTTCCTGCAGGTGGCGGCACACCGCGAGATCATCGCGCGCATGCTGCGCAACCTGAAGGCGATCTATTTGCAGGAATCGCGCTGGCAGCGGCTGCTGGCCGTGCAGCAGCGGCTGGTGATCCTGCTGCCGGACTCGATCGAGGAAGTACGCGACCGAGGGCTGGCCTACGCCAACCTGGAATGCTTCCGGCCGGCCCTGGCCGACCTGGAAGCCTACGTGGATGCCCGCCCCGATGCGGCCGACACCGCCAAGCTCAAGGAGCGCATGCCAACGCTGCGCGCCATGAGCAGTCACATCAGCTGAGGCTTATTTCTGCGCCACCGCCCGGCGGCGCCTGAGCAGCTTCCACAGCCCGCCCAGCACCAGCGGCACGACGGCCGCGGCCAAGCCGATCAGCACGATGGTATTCAGATGGTCGCGGATCACCGGCACGTTGCCGAACGCTTCGCCGGACAGCACCAAGATCGCCACCCACAGCACCGCGCCGATCATGTTGAACAGCTGGAACTTGGCGAAGGTCATCTTCGATACGCCGGCCACGAACGGCGCGAATGTGCGCACCACCGGAATGAAGCGCGCCATCACCAGCGTCTTGCCACCATGGCGCTCATAGAAGGCATGCGTCTTGAGCAGCGCCTCGTGGTCGAGGAAGCGGATATGCCCGTCGAACACCTTCGGCCCGATCCAGGAGCCGACGAAATAGTTGACCGTATTGCCCGTGACCGCTGCCGTCACCAGCAGCGCGATCAGCAGCCAGGCATCCATCTGGCCGGTTGCGCACATGGCGCCGGCAATGAACAATAGCGTGTCGCCGGGCAGGAACGGCAGCACTACCAGGCCGGTTTCGGCAAACACGATGGCGAACAGCAGCACGTAGACCCACGCGCCATACTGCTGAATCAGCATCCCCAGCGATTTGTCGACATGCAGCACGATGTCGATCAGTTGCATCACGATATCCAAGCGCTCCTCCTGAAAGCAGTCGACGATGATACCGGAAGCAACTTAGGTTGCGCCTAGGAGCCGGCGATGCACCTTGCCCGGCGGACGACACAGGGTCACCGCGGGGCGGACTTGTAAAATGGCAGTGCAGTTCCCCTTTGCATGAACCGCCCGCCGCCCCGGACAGCCGGCCGAGCGGGCGATCGCACGGCCGCTACAGCGGCCGCGCCAGCCTTGAAGACATCCATGGTGGACAACACAACCCGATCGGAACGCTCCCGCAAGGCCGCCATCCAGGCGGCACTGGCCATTCTTTCGCGCGATGGCCCCGGGCAATTGACGTTCGACGCCATCGCGCGGGAGAGCGGCATCAGCAAGGGCGGATTGATGCATCAGTTCCCCAACAAGGGCGCGGTGCTCAAGGCGCTGCTCGAACACCAGAGCGAGCATTTCGACAAATTCACCCGCGGCTACCTGGCCGCGATCGGCTCAGACCGGCCGCAAGCCAATCTTGCCGCGCAGATCGCGACGCTGCGCGAGAGCCTCACTACGCCCCATTCCGTCGCGTTTGCCATCCTGGCCGCGCTGGTTGAAGACCCGAACCTGCTCGCCGTCAACCGGCAGTTGGACGCCGAGACGGTCGCACGCATCCGGGCCGAGGCAACCGATCCCGACCTGTCGCTCCTGCGGCTGGAGGCCGCCAAGGGGCTCGCGCTGAGTGCCCTCTTTGGATTGACTTCGCTGTCCGACGAGGGGCGCGATCGCCTGTTCGAGCGCTTGCTGGACGACCGGCAATGGCCGAATTCGCCCGACGCCAAGAAGCCGCGCGCCTCGCAGCCCGCACGGAAGCCGGTACGCAATGGCCAGAGCCGCTGAAGCCGCAACGCAAGCCGGCGTGTGCCGAACACGCCACGCCAGCTTGCCCGCTTCCTTCCCCCTGACGAACCTCGGCATGCTGCCGGTGGCAATGCTGCAACAGGCGCAGCAAAGGGGAACGTCCACGGGAAGTCCAGCCGAAAACCCAAGTCCGAAGCGCTTTTTGGGCGAATCGTCACGACCTGGACAATGGTCCGGCAGGCTTCCCTTGGCAACAAACAAACCGTCTGGTCGGTTTACATCAAGGACGACCGATGCTAATCTGCTGCCTCGCATGGACCGCCATGCACAAGAAACCTGTAGCTCGGCGCGACAGGTGCTGAACCGGAACCGGAGATCGACATGAACACATCACACAAGGCACGGCACCTGCTGATCGCCACGACCTGCGCCGTGCTGGCAGGCTGCGCGAGCGTCCAGCCCGTTGCGTATTCGGGGGTCGCTTCGTCCTCCTACATGAAGCCCAACCTGCAGGACGAGTCCGGCCGCGTGCCGTACAGCTACGCCACTCAGGTCGACTGGCGGAAGTACCGGCGCATCATGATCGAGCCGGTGACGGTCTACCGCGGCGCCGACCACCAGTTCGGCAGCATGAGCGAGGCGGATCGCGCCACCCTGGCCAGCTACATGCAGGCCAAGTTCGCCGAAAAGCTGCAGAGCCGCTTCGAACTCGCCAACGACACGGGCCCGAACACGCTGCGCCTGAAGCTGACGCTGACCGGCGCGGATACCACCACCCCGGTGCTCGGCACGCTGTCGCGCTTCGATATCGCAGGCGGCATCTACAACGGCGTGCAGACCGCCCGCGGCCGGGAAGGCACCTTCACCGGTTTCGTCCTCTACGCGGTCGAAATCTATGACGCGTCCAGCAACCGACTGCTCAACGCCTACGTGACCAAGCAATACCCCAGCCCGTGGAATCTGGGGGCGAGCATCGGCTCGCTGAGCGCCGCCAAGACCGGGGTCGAGAAAGGAGCCGATGCACTGGTCGCACAGCTGAAATAAGCCACTTGGTGAGACCGCTCCGACGGCGACCACCGAGTCGACTCCGCGCGGCCATGACCAAGCCATCACGCTCCACAGCCCCGGACGACGGCCGGCCTCGCCGGTCGTCGGGCGTCGCGCACTGCCAGCGCAACACCGTCGGGCACCCCGCAGGGCACCGACTCCGCTGGCTGGTGCCGCTCATGGCGGCGCTGGTCAGCATCGGCCTCGTCGCCGGGCAACTGCGCGGGCACGGGCCGGAGATCGTCCTCAGTTTCCTGGACGGCGAAGGCATCGAGCCCGGCAAGACCCCGGTCAAGTACAACGACGTCGGCATCGGCGCAGTGACGGCGGTCAGGCTGTCCACGGACCTGTCCCGTGTATTCGTCACGGTGCAGCTGACCCAGGAGGCCGCCGACTTTGCCACCAAGGGCACGCGCTTCTGGATCGCGCGCCCGCGTGCCGGCATGAGCGGCGCCTCCGGCCTCGGCACGCTGCTGTCCGGCACCTATATCGGCGCCGACAGCGGCGGTTCGCGCGAACTCGAAACGCAGTTCACCGGCCTGGAAAACCCACCGGTGGTGAGCTTCCGCCAGAAAGGCGCACGCTTCGTCCTGCGCGGGCCGTCCCTCGGCTCGGTGGAGACGGGATTTCCCGTCTATTACCAGCATATCGAAGTCGGACAGGTGACCAGCACCGCGCTGGACAAGGATGGCGCGGGCGTGACGATCGACGTGTTCGTCGAGGCGCCCTACCACCGGTACGTCGGCCGGGATACGCAGTGGCGGCATGCGAGCGGCCTCGGGCTGCAGCTCGATGCGGCCGGCCTTCGCCTGAACACCGAATCCTTTCAGGCGATGCTGCTGGGCGGCATCGCCTTCCAGTCGTCGCCCGGCCAGCCCGTGGGCGACGCCGTGCCGGACGGCACAATCTTCAGCCTCCAGTCCGGCGACAACGGCACGGCGGAGAGCCCCGACGGCAAACCGGCCACCGTCGTCATGCATTTCAACCAGTCGCTGCGCGGGCTGTCGGTCGGCGCGGCAGTGGATTTCCGCGGCGTGCAGATCGGCGAGGTGACGAACGTCGGCGTGGAATTCGACCCGAAGACCCACACCTTCGTCATGCCCGTCACGCTGAGCCTGTACCCCGACCGCCTTGGGCAGGCCTTCCGCGCATCGTCCGAGTATGGCGATTCCGCCGCGGGCAAGGCCCTGCTGCGCAAGCTCGTTGCGCAAGGGCTGCGCGGACAGCTGCGCACCGGCAACCTGCTCACCAATCAGCTGTACGTGGCGCTCGACATGTTCCCGAACGCGCCGCCGGCGCAGCTCAATCTGAGCCGGACGCCGATCGCGCTACCGACCATCCCGAACACGCTCGACGACCTCCAGGCCCAGATCGCAGACCTCGCGAAGACGCTCGACCGGGTTCCGCTGGACCAACTGGGCGCCCACCTCGGCCAGAGCCTGGACAATGCCCGGCACCTCTTCGCGCTGGCCGATGCGCAGCTGGCACCGCAAGCGCGCGCGACGCTTGCCGCCGCGCGGCATGCGTTCGATGCGGCACAGACGGTCGTGCAGTCTCCCTTGCTGCTGCCGACAGGCCTGTCCCGGGCGCGGGAACAACTGGCGCAGACATTGCGCGCCCTCGACACTCTCACCGATACGATCGTGCAGCATCCGGAATCGCTGGTGTGGGGCAAGACCGCCGACGCGCGGACCGCGCGGTCGCCATGATGGGCAAGGGCGGGCGTCGACGCGCTGCGCCACACCGGGGGCGGCATTTATAATGCCGCGATGATTGCCGCCGCCCCTGCCCACCGCCCCATCCGTCCACTTCCCGACCAGTTGATCAGCCAGATCGCGGCCGGCGAGGTGGTCGAGCGCCCGGCCTCCGTGGTCAAGGAGCTGCTCGAGAATGCACTCGACGCCGGCGCTACGCAGCTGCAGATCAAGCTGGAAGAAGGCGGCGTGCGGCGCATCGCCATCACCGACAACGGCGGCGGCATTCCGGCCGACGAACTGCCGGTCGCGCTGATGCGGCATGCGACCAGCAAGATCGGCTCGCTGGAAGAGCTCGAGGCGGTGGCGACGCTGGGGTTCCGCGGCGAGGCGCTGGCCTCGATCGCCTCGGTGGCGGAGCTGACGCTCACCTCGCGCACCGCGCGCGACGCGCACGCCACGCAAATCATCGCGCAAACAGGGCGCACGCAGCCGGCCTCGGGCGGTATCGGCACCACGGTCGACGTGCAGCACCTGTACTTCAACACGCCGGCGCGCCGCAAATTCCTCAAGACCGAACAGACCGAGCTGGGCCACTGCCTGGAGGTGATCCGCCGCACCGCGCTCGCGCGCCCGGACGTGGCCATCTCCGTGCATCACAACGGCAAGCCGCTGGAGCACTGGAACGCCGCCCAGGCCGACGCGCGCACCGCCGCCGTGCTGGGCACCGAGTTTGCCCGCGCCCGCCTGCCCTTCGAAGAGGCGGCCGGCGAGTTGCGCCTCTTCGGCTTTGCCGGCCTGCCGACGGCTTCGCGCGGCCGGGCCGACCACCAGTTCTTCTACGTCAACGGCCGCTTCGTGCGCGACCGCCTGCTGACCCACGCCGTGCGCAGCGCCTATGAAGACGTGCTGCACGGCGACCGCTTCCCCGCCTACGTGCTGTGCCTGGAGCTGCCGCCCGAGGCGGTGGACGTGAACGTGCACCCGTCCAAGATCGAGGTGCGCTTCCGCGACAGCCGCGCGGTGCACCAGTTCGTCTACCACGCGGTGCAGCGCGCGCTGGCGCGCCATGCCGGCGAACAGGGCGACAGCCTGCGCACCGACATCGCCGACGCCCCCGACCAGCCCGGCACCGCGGCCACGCCCTCGCCGCCCGCCGACAACACCACACGCTGGATCAACCAGATGGCCGCGCGGCAGACCTCGCTCGGCATCGCCCAGCCGCGCGCGGAATACCTGGCGATGATGCGTGGCGGCAATGCACCGCTGCCGTCGAGCCGCCCGGCGTGGATGGCCGACGTGCCAAGCGCCGCCACCCTGTTCGATGGTACGGCCGCCCCCGCCGACGACGCCCTGGTCCAGGCGTCCGTACCGGCTGCGGCGCCACCAGCCGATGGCAGCGACGACGAGCACCCGCTCGGCTTCGCCGTCGCCCAGCTGCACGGCATCTACGTGCTGGCGCAGAACGCGCGCGGCATGGTGCTGGTCGACATGCACGCCGCGCACGAGCGCATCCTGTACGAACAACTGAAGACGGCGCTAGAGGCCAGGCGCGTCGAAGTGCAGCCGCTGCTGATCCCGGTCACCTTTGCCGCCAGTCCGGTGGAGATCGGCACGGCGGAGGAATTCCGCGACACGCTGACCCTGCTCGGCTTCGACATCAGCGCCGTCTCGCCGACCACGCTGGCGGTGCGCGCCGTGCCCACGCTGCTGCAAAAGGCCGACGCCCACGCGCTCGCCCGCGACGTGCTGCGCGACCTGCAGGCCTACGGCGGCTCGCGCGTGCTGGCCGAGCGCCAGAACGAACTGCTCGCCACGCTGGCCTGCCATTCCGCCGTGCGCGCCAACCGCCGCCTGAACCTGGACGAGATGAACGCCCTGCTGCGCCAGATGGAAGCCACCGAACGCGCCGACCAGTGCAACCACGGCCGTCCGACGTGGATCCAACTGACGGTCGCCGACCTGGACCGCCTGTTCCTGCGCGGCCAGTGACCGCACGATGACCGCATCCCCGCACATCGCGCCGCGCGCCGTCTGCCTGCTCGGCCCAACCGCCTCCGGCAAGACCGCCGCCGCACTCGCGCTCGCCGGGCGCTGGCCGGTCGAGATCATCAGCATGGACTCCGCGCTGGTGTACCGCGGCATGGACATCGGCACAGCCAAGCCGAGCCAGGCGGAGCAGGCCATCGCGCCGCATCACCTGATCGACATCATCGACCCGCTCGATACATATTCCGCCGCGCAGTTCGCCACCGACGCGCATGCGCTGATCGATGCCATCCGCGCGCGCGGCAGGCTGCCGCTGATCGTTGGCGGCACGATGCTGTACTACAAGGCGCTGACGCAGGGGCTGTCCGACCTGCCCGGCGCCGATCCGGCCATCCGCGCCGAACTCGACGCCGAGGCCGCGCGCGACGGCTGGCCGGCGCTGCATGCAAAGCTCGCGCAGGTCGACCCCATCACCGCGGCGCGGCTGCATGCCACGGATGCGCAACGCATCCAGCGCGCGCTGGAACTGTACCGGCTGACCGGCCAGCCGATGTCCGCCCTGCTGGCGCGCGAAGCCGGTACCGGCGCCTTCCATCGGCACGAAGCCGCGGCACCCTACCTGACCATTGCGCTGGAGCCATCCGACCGCGCCGTGCTGCACGCCCGCATCGCGCAGCGCTTCGATGCGATGCTGGCCGGCGGCCTGCTCGACGAGGTGGACGCGCTGCGCCGCCGGGGCGATCTGTCGCCAACGCTGCCGTCCATCCGCTGCGTCGGTTATCGCCAGGCGTGGGCCTACCTCGGCGGCGAGATCGACATGGTCGCGCTGCGCGAACAGGGCATCGCCGCCACGCGCCAGCTCTGCAAGCGCCAGATCACGTGGCTGCGCAGCACGCCCGAACGCCACGTGGTCGACTGCCTGGCCCCCGATTACGTCGACCAGGTGGCACGCCTGGTCCATACCGCACTGGAATCGCCATGACGACCGCCCAAGCCGACAGCGCCATCTTCACCCTGCGGCCCGCCACGCCGGACGACTGCGAGGCGCTGGTCCGCCTGATCGGGGCGCTCGCCGAGTACGAGAAGCTGACGCACCTGATGCAAGCCACCCCGGAAGCCCTGCGCACCGTGCTGTTCGGCTCGCGCCCGTATGGCGAGGCGGTGGTGGCCGAGGTGGAAGGCCGGGCCGTCGGCTTCGCGCTGTTCTTCCACAATGTCTCGACCTTCCTGTGCAAGCCGGGCCTGTACCTGGAAGACCTGTTCGTCGAGCCGGCCTGGCGCGGCCACGGCATCGGCAAGGCGCTGCTGGTGCATCTGGCGCGCCTCGCGCGGGAACGCGATTGCGGCCGCTTCGAATGGAGCGTGCTGGACTGGAACGCACCGTCCATCGCCTTCTACGAAGCAATGGGCGCCGACGTGCTGCCTGACTGGCGCATCTGCCGCGCCACCGGCGACGCGCTCGCCAGAATGGCCGCGCTGCCGATGCCCGAGGGCCTGAGCGCGCCGGCCTGAACGGCAGGCGGCGCCGAATTCGACCGCAAGCCCCGGAGTGCCACGCGCACGCCGGGCGCCTAACCTTCGCTTCATCGATGACTGCCCTGATGGAGCGAAGCATGCAACCTTCCGACACACCCACCCTGCATTACGCCATCGGCACGAGCACGCTCGGCCGCGTACTGGTCGCCACCCGGGGAGACGGCATCTGTGCACTGCTGCTCGGCGACGATGCGCAAGCGCTGCGCGCGGAACTCACCGGCGCATTTCCTGGCGCGACGCTGATCGAAGATCCGCCCACGCTCGCCGCGCAACTGGCGCGCGCCATCGCCCTGGCCGAAACCCCGTCGCTCGGCTTCGACGGCGCGCTCGACATGGGCGGCACGGCGTTCCAGCGCGCGGTCTGGCGAGCGTTGCACGACATTCCGGCCGGCGTGACCGTCACCTACACCGAGATCGCCGAACGCATCGGCCGGCCCGACGCGGTGCGCGCCGTGGCCGGCGCCTGCGCGGCCAACGTGCTGGCGATCGCGATCCCGTGCCATCGCGTGATCCGCGCGGATGGCGGTCTGGCGGGGTATCGTTGGGGACTGGAACGCAAGCGTGCGTTGCTGCAACGCGAGGCCCACGCATGACCGGACTGCAAACCGCCGCCCCCGGCACGATCGGCGCGCCGGTCGACACCTTCGACTGGCGCGCCGTGGAAGACGCCCTCAATGACGCCGGCAACGCCCTGCTGCCCAGCCTGCTGACACCCGGAGCCTGCGACACATTGGCCGCCCTCTACCCCCGCGATAGTCTCTACCGCTCGCGCGTGGTGATGGCCCTCCACGGCTTCGAGCGCGGCGAGTATAAGTATTTCGCCTACCCGCTGCCCGGCCTCATCGAACACCTGCGCACGCAGCTCTACCCGCACCTCGCGCCCATCGCCAACCGATGGAACCAGGCGATGGGCATCGACGTGCGCTATCCCGCCACGCACGCCGATTTCCTGCAGCGCTGCCACGACGCCGGCCAACTGCGCCCGACGCCGCTGATCCTGCGGTACGGACCCGGCGACTACAACTGCCTGCACCAGGACCGCTACGGTGAGCACGTCTTTCCGCTGCAGGTGGCGATCCTGCTGTCCGAGCCCGGCACGGATTTCACCGGCGGCGAATTCGTGATGACCGAGCAGCGCCCGCGCATGCAGTCGCGGCCCGAGGTGGTGCCGCTGCGCAAGGGCGATGCGGCGGTCTTCGCGGTCAGCCATCGGCCGGTGCAGGGCACGCGCGGCACATACCGCGTCACCATGCGCCACGGCGTGAGCCGCCTGCGCTCGGGACAGCGGCATACTGTAGGCATCATTTTCCACGACGCCCTGTGAAGCCGAACGCATGACGACCCGCGATCTCTTTGCAGACCATGCCCCCGTCGACAACCGCCGCATCACGCTCGGCGAAGCGGCGGTCGTGCTGCGCGGCTTTGCGCTGGCCGATGCACCCGCGCTGCTCGCGGCCGTGGACGCCATCGCACGGCAGGCACCGTTCCGCCACATGGTCACGCCGGGCGGCTTCGAGATGTCGGTCGCGCTCACCAACTGCGGCTCGCTCGGCTGGACCACCGACCGCCACGACTACCGCTATGCCGCGCGCGACCCGCAGACCGATCAGCCCTGGCCACCGCTGCCCGGCTGCTTCCTGCGCCTGGCGCGCGATGCCGCCGCCGAGGCCGGCTTCCCCGGCTTCACGCCCGATGCCTGCCTCATCAATCGCTACGTGCCCGGCGCGCGCCTGTCGCTGCACCAGGACAAGGATGAGCAGGATTACGGCGCCCCCATCGTGTCGGTCTCACTCGGCATTCCGGCCGTGTTCCTGTGGGGCGGCCACCGGCGCACCGACAAGACGCAGCGCGTGCCGCTCTTCCACGGTGATGTGGTGGTCTGGGGCGGACCGGATCGCCTGCGCTACCACGGCGTCCTGCCGCTCAAGGAAGCCGGGCATCCGCTGCTGGGCGCGCAACGCATCAACCTGACCTTGCGCCGGGCCGGCTGACATGACCATCGCCGCCGATCTGTCCGAACACACCTACCGGCAGGCCACCGTGTTCCTGTCATCGCTGGACGACGACTGGGCACGCCACATCGCCGCCACCGGCCCCTGTCGGCACGCCGCCAAGCCAGCGCGCGCGCCGTACGAGGCGCTGGTGCGCGCCATCGCCTATCAACAGCTGCACGCCAGGGCCGGCGATGCCATCCTCGGCCGCCTGCTGGCGCTGTATCCTGGTGTCGATTTCCCGTCGCCCGGGCAATTGCTGGACACCGGCGAGGCAACGCTGCGCGGCTGCGGCTTCTCAGCGACCAAGCTGGCGACGATTAGCGGCCTCGCGCAAGCCACGCTCGATGGCGTGGTGTCCACGCGCGACGAAGCGCTCGCCATGCCGGACGAGGCACTGGTCGAGCGGCTCGTCACCCTGCGCGGTGTCGGGCAGTGGACGGTGGAAATGCTGCTGATCTACACACTGGAGCGCGCCGACATCCTGCCCGCCGACGACTTCGGCGTGCGCGAGGGCTACCGCCGCCTGAAGCGCCTTGAAAGCGCCCCCGCGCGCAAGCAGATGATCGAGATCGGCCCCGCGTGGAGTCCCTACCGCACCATCGCCGCATGGTATCTGTGGCGCATGCCGACCGGCTGAAGTGGCGCCGTCGCCGCGTCGAATTTGACCGCAAGCGGCGGAGTGTCTCTGCCCAGCCACCCGCCTACAGTACAGGCATCGATTGCCGTCATCCGACTCCGACACCATGCCAGCGTCCGCACCGTCCACCGTCGAACACGACCCGCGCTGGGCCCGCGTGCTCGCGCGCGATGCCTCCGCCGACGGCCAGTTCGTCTATGCCGTGAAGACCACGGGCGTGTACTGCCAGCCCAGCAGCCCGTCGCGGCTGCCGCGCCCCGAGAACGTCGAGTTCTTCGACACCCCCGCCAAGGCCGAGGCCGCCGGCTACCGGCCGAGCCGCCGCGCCACGCCGGACCAGACCACGGCGCGCGCGCAGCACACCGCGCTGGTCGCCGCCGCGTGCCGCCGCATCGCGGCCGACATGGCATCCGGCGGGCCGCCCATGCTGGAAGCGCTCGCGCAGGAAGCCGGCCTGAGCCCCTACCACTTCCACCGGCTGTTCAAATCCGTCACCGGCCTGACGCCCAAGGCCTACGCCACGGCACACCGGGCACGCAAGCTGCGCGAGCAGCTCGGCCGCAGCAGCTCCGTCACCGAGGCCATCTACGATGCCAGCTTCAATGCCAGCAGCCGCTTCTACGAGGCATCCGACCGCGTGCTCGGCATGACGGCCAGCCGCTACCGCGCGGGCGGTGCGCAGACGACGATCCGCTTTGCCGTGGGCGAATGCTCGCTGGGCGCGATCCTGGTGGCGCAGAGCGAGCGCGGCATCTGCGCGATCCTGCTGGGCGAAGATCCAGACGCGCTGGTGCGCGACCTGCAGGACCAGTTCCCCAAGGCCGAGCTGATCGGCGGCGATGCGGGTTTCGAAGACCTGGTCGCCAAGGTGGTAGGGCTGATCGAGGCCCCGTCGATCGGGCTGGACCTGCCGCTGGACGTACGCGGCACCGCCTTCCAGGAACGCGTGTGGCAAGCCTTGCGCGAGATTCCGCCCGGCACCACGGCGAGCTATGCGGAGATCGCCGCGCGCATCGGCGCGCCCAAGGCGGTGCGCGCGGTGGCACAGGCGTGCGGCGCCAACCATCTGGCGGTGGCCATTCCATGCCACCGCGTGGTGCGCAGCGACGGCCATCTCTCCGGTTACCGCTGGGGAGTGGAGCACAAGCGCGCGCTGCTGGAACGCGAAGCACAGGGCTGATGGCGGCAAGGACCTGGACCCTGCTCGGCGCCGACGGCAAACCCTACGAGAGCCCCATCCCCGGCGCGCTGGGCGGCCACCGGCGCGCGCGCATCTACGGGCGGCTCGATTGCCGCGCCGCGCGCCGGGCCATCGCGCGCGGCGGCTATGTGCGGCACCGCGTGTTCTTCCTCACCGAAGCCGGCGCCCGCGCCGCCGGCTACCGGCCGTGCGCGGCGTGCCTGCCGCATGCGTATGCGGCGTGGAAAAAGTCGATCGCTTCCCGGTAAAGTCTCGGTCTGATCACCGAAACACCGAAAGACCTCTCACGCGCTCCATGAACCGCCCCCTGTTTCTTGCCGTGCTGGCTGCCATCACGCTGGCCGGCTGCGGCCGCTCCGATGAGTCCGGCAAGGCCGACGCGCCCGCCCCGGCTTCCGCGCCGGCCGCAACGGCATCCGCAAGCACGCCGGCCGCCCCCGCCATCAGCGATGCCGACCAGGCCAAGGCCATCGACCTGGCTGTCGCCGCCATCCGGCAATACAAGCTGACCAGCCTGTC
The DNA here is from genome assembly GCA_919592095.1 of Ralstonia syzygii subsp. syzygii. GTDB lineage: Bacteria > Pseudomonadota > Gammaproteobacteria > Burkholderiales > Burkholderiaceae > Ralstonia > Ralstonia syzygii. Next base: position 20,238 of record CAKKOY010000057.1, read on the forward strand.
GCCCGACTGCCTGTCGTTCATCGTCGGCCAGGAAGACGCCACGCACGACAGCGTCGAAGTGCTGGAGAACCACACGCCGGCCTGCGGCGGCGATCCGAACACGGCCCCGCGCGTGGTCACCCTGCTGATCGACAGGAACACCGGTGCGCTGCAGAGCGACAAGGACTCGCCAGGCGAGTTCACGCCGCTGAAATAGGCCGTCGCGCAAACGCCGCGCATAAAAAATCTATGGTCCCTCCCACTTTTGCAACGCTGATTTCTGAGAGCGTGGTTGGCTTGCCTAAATCTATCCGGCGTCACAGTGGGGATAGCTTCCCCGCGCCACGATGAGAGTCGCGCCTGACAGTCCTAAAAACCGCCTCGGCTTCGAGAGCCGATTTTTTTGCCAGGTTGTCTGTCAGGCCGGTGTGCCGTTCACGTCATCACAGTTGCAGCGGTCGCAAAACCAGGTGGGTGATCGTCAGTGAAACAGGGATCAGCGGTGGGCGCTTTCAGGCGTGCGCGGCGCTCACATCTGCTGTGAAGGTGGTGTGGTGCGCCGCCAGCGCCCACGCAGTGCGTGCCAGCTTGTTCGCCAGGGCGCAGGCCACGACGTTGGAATGCCGTCGCGTCAGCATGGCTCGGACCCAATCGGCCAGCCGGCCGGTTTGCCGCTCCAGCCGTTGCATGTAGGCGCGAGCGCATTGCACCAACAGGCGCCGGATGTTCTTGTCGCCTCTCTTGCTGATGCCCAGCAGGTTGGCTCGACCGCCGGTGCTGTACTGACGCGGCACTAGTACCTCTGCACAGGGGTTATGACGGTTTGTCAGAGGTGGGTACAGGGTAGGCTTTGGCCAATTTTTTGCGGGCCGTTTCAGTAGAGAACATCCAGTTGATGCGAGC